>DJVJ01000041.1 GCA_002441135.1 Caryophanales bacterium UBA6259
TGTCCTTTACAAAGGGTACACTTTATTATATCTTAGTTCTATTTTTATTGTTAAGTGGATGTAACTCAACGAGCGACACGGTAAATATAATTACGCATGAGACTGGTTATAAATTCACCGATGAAGAGATAGCCATAGGGTTAGAAAGCGAAGAAATTCATTTAAAACCGCAAGGAGAGTTTATAGTTCCGGACTTGAATGAGATAACGTCAAGTAAGTATGAATTATTAGATTCTGTTCTATATATTTATATTTTTGAGGATAATGAACATTTAAAGAAGGGATTAACTGAAGTGAAGGAAGTTTTTGAAAGTAGGGCTAATCTATATTTTTATGAATTAAACAATGCGTTAGTTATATATCATGTTCATCCTTCAACTCCTTTAGAATTAGAAAAAGAAACAAATAAAGAGCTACAAAACAGGATTAAAGAGTTAATTGAATCAATCTCATCATGAAGTCTTTTTTAATTGGACAAAAAGGACCAGATAATAGGGTAATAAAGAGAAGAGGTAAGTAGTGTGTCTTAATGGTTCTAAATGGTGGTAATGCTACTAATAAGTAATGGATGACGTTATTCATAAATGTTTTTAATATTACTAATTAAGACAACGCTTGTTGTCTTTTTTTATATATTTTGGTTGTTTTTTTCTCCTAAAATTCCCCTTTAAATAGTATAAGGAAATCATGGTTTTTATGGTAAAAAGCTATGATTTTTTATATAATTATAATACGAACATAAGTTCGTATTTAGGAGGTTTAAAGCTTATGGATAAAGGACTTTTTTACTGTGTAGAAGGAGAACATTCCTTCCCAGATTTGCCAATTGATTTACTTGTGGATATGGAGGAATTAATTCATTTTAAAAAAATAAATCCTTTAGAACATAGTAGACACATTCCTATATACTCCTCTATTGATATTGAATCTGTTGCAGTAGAAATCTATAAGGAATATCTTCTTGCTAAAGAATTTATCAAAAGACAACATGGTTTTAAAATTCAGCAATTCCCGTACCTGAATCAGAAAAAGGAATATTATTTTCTAAAAAATGAGGAGCTACTAAAAAACACTATTATTCAGCGTTTCATCGAAGATGATTTAAACTTAAATGTTCTTGTTCTTTCTTTATTTTGGGAAAAGGATTGCAAGGATCTACTCGACCAATTATTTCGAGAGTTCTATTTTGAATATAGGTTTATTGCATACATAAGCCAATTACTCTACTTTGAGGCAGTAAACTATGATAAAACCAAAAGAAAAGATGAAGAAAGGCAACGAGTGATACTAGACCAGCCAATTAATCAGGAAGAAAATATAACATTAATTGATAAATTCACTTCCTCTGAGAGTATTAAAGATGAAGTTAATGAGGGTGAATTTCAAAATTCATTGGCCAATGAAGTGCTATTTAAAGCGTTTGGCGATTTAACCAAAAAGCAGCAACAAATATTATATTTAGCATATGTCGAGGAATTAAAGGATGTGGAGATAGCTAAAAAACTCAATGTAAGTCAACAAGCTGTATCAAAGACTAGAAAAAATGCCTTAATGATTTTAAGAAAGTCATTGGAGGTGAGAAAATGAATGAATTAACGGAATGGTACAGTATTTTAGGAAATGTTGGTTTTCCAATAGGAATAACATTTTACCTGTTGATCAGATTTGAGAAGAAAATAGATAAACTAGAAGTGAGTATTTCTGAATTAGGACAAGCAATACGTAACAACAATGCAAAGTAGGTGATTTAATGGGAGAATTATATACACTTGTTGCCCAAACACAGAACGGAGATAAAAGATCTTTGGAAAATTTGGTTAAAGTATTTGAACCAAAGATTAATAGATTAATGAGTCAAACGGAAATACAAAATAGAGATGATTTAAAGCAAGAATTATATTTAGCAGTAATTAAAAAATCAAAGACATACAATCTAAATGAAGTACCGGGGTTTTATGAATTTAAGAAAGATAAAATTAATAATAGGCTTACCCACCCTTGAGTTTAACCAACAATTAATTGTAAAAGAGAATTTGAGAATGTCTAAGGTTTTGTGTAAATGGAAATACCTCTACTAAGGAGTGATTCATTTATGCAAAACCTTAAATTGCAATTAGCTAAAGAAATGGCTAAGGATTGTAAAAGTGTAGAAGACGTTCAGAGTCTAATGAAAGATTTATTCAAAGGAACTATTGAAGAAATCTTGGAAGCCGAAATGGAAGAACACCTGGGCTATAAGAAACATAGTGTTACTGGCAAGAACTCAGGTAATAGTCGAAACGGCTATAGTCGTAAGACTATTAAAACTAGGAATGGTGAAGCTGAAGTTAATATTCCTAGAGACCGTAATGCTGAATTTGAACCACAAATCGTTAGAAAATATGAAACTACTTCTAATGAAATCGAAGAGCAAATTATTGCAATGTATGCAAAAGGGCTATCTACAAGGGATATAGAAGCTCATCTAAAGGACCATAGAAGTTTCCGCTTCATTGGTTAGTAAAGTAACAGATAAAATCTATCCTCTAATTGCTGAATGGCAATCAAGACCGTTAGAAAGGATTTATCCTATCGTATTTCTAGATGCGATTCATTTTAAAGTACGCAAAGAAAATCGCATTATCAATAAAGCTGCTTATACCGTTTTAGGTATCAATTTTACAGGTAGAAAAGAAATATTAGGCATTTGGATTGGTGAGAGTGAAAGCGCAAGCTTTTGGTTAGGTGTATGTAATGATCTTAAAAATAGAGGCGTAGAGGATATCCTTATCGTTAGTAAAGATGGGCTTTCAGGCTTCTCTGATGCGATTCACACTGTCTTTCCTCAAACAGATATTCAACTTTGTGTTATTCATCAGATTCGTAATTCTATGAAGTATGTCCCATATAAAGAGCAAAAGGCTGTTATGGCGGATCTCAAAAGGGTATATCAAGCTCTAACTCTTGAAGAAGCAGAATTAGCTTTTGCAGATTTTAAAGAAACCTGGGGTAAAAAGTATCCGATTGTGATTGATCATGGGAAAAAAATTGGATTGAACTAACTGCCTATTTTAAATATCCTCAAGAGATTAGAAGAATAATTTATACTACGAATGCCGTCGAGGCATACCATAGACAGCTAAGAAAAGTAACCAAAACAAAGACTGTATATCCAACTGATGATGCTTTACGAAAAATTATCTACCTAGCCACAATGGAAATTACAAAAAAGTGGACCATGCCCGTTCAAAATTGGGGGAGTTGTTTAGCTCAATTTATCATCCTGTATGAGGATAGAATACCAATAAACAATTAAAGATTGGGGCTCTGCCCCTTGCCCCTGGGGTTTATCGCTTTTGTGTTTCCAAAAGGTAATGGTAAAATAAAAAAAGATAATGGATCAAAGTCCATTACCTTCGGCAAATTTTCACTTGATGCTCAGGTTGCTCCCCAGCAGTGCCCTATCCTTCAAGTGAAACAAAGCTAGTAATATTGTTTCCAATTTTAAATAGGAAAAACCATTTACACAAAATTATTTACATTCCCTTGATATCCTTCTATATATTCACCTGTATTATAATTTGATCCCCATATCTGTAGATTATCTTTTCCTAAAAAAATACTAATTTCACTGTTGTTCGTATAAATATCTAAAAAATAATCAACTTTTGGTGTTTCTCTCTTTTTTTTGAGCACCATATTTGAAGGTTCTTTAACTATACTATTTATTATTTGTGTATTTTCTGTCGTAAATGATAAATATTCTCCTTGTTTCTTTTGAATTGTTATTTTTTGAATTACTTCATAATCCCCTAACATTTCTAACAAAACTTTTTGATATGTTGTATATTTATTCTGTTCAACTATAAAACTAATTGTTATAGCAACAATAACAATCAAGAGTGTGATAAGTACTAACCTTCTGTTTGTCATAATTGCATACTTCCTCTCTATCCCTATATGTTAGCATAGGTGTCAGGTGAGCACTTTTACTATACTATAAGTATCATTAAAAAGGGGATAAACGATGTCAAGATATGGTAAAGAGTTCAAAGACAACATCATCAAACAAATGTTACCACCTACAAGCAAATCAGTTTCTGATCTACATAAGGAGACTGGTGTGTCAGAACAATCATTATATAAATGGAAACGCCAGGCTAAAGCTTCTGGAAAAGCTACTCCATCTGGCAAAAGTACGTCTGAAGACTGGTCTTCTGAAGACAAGTTTATGATTGTTCTTGAAACAGCCCGAATGAATCAAGCAGATTTAGCAACTTATTGTCGCCAAAAAGGTTTATACGTCGAACAAGTCGAAGCATGGAAAGATGCATGTTTAAATGCAAATGGCGGCGTTGCTGAAGAAGCAAAGCAACTTAAAAAGCAAGTTAGTGAGTCAAAAAAAGAAATCAACCAACTTAGTAAAGATCTTCGTCGTAAAGAAGCCGCATTAGCTGAAACGGCAGCGCTCTTGGTCCTCAGAAAAAAGGCCCAAGCGATTTGGGGGGACAGCGAGGACGAAATATTCCTGCCTCAGATCGCAAAATAGCTGTTGAACTTATTGATGAGGCATCTAAAAATGGTGCAAGACAATTTAAAGCTTGTGCTGAACTTAGTATCAGCGAACGCACTTACATCAGATGGAAGAATCCAGCAACACCCATAGAGGATCAAAGACCTCTATTTGTTCGTCCTATTCCTCACAACAATCTATCATCAGTAGAACGTCAAGAGATACTTGAAACAGCTAATTCAGCTGAATATAAAGACTTATCACCACATCAAATCGTTCCAAAACTAGCAGATGAAGAAGGTCGATATATTGCTTCTGAATCCACAATGTATCGGGTATTAAGAGAAGCCGATATGGTTCATCATCGAGGTCGAACAAAACAACCAAAAAAAAGAAAAGCTTCAACTCATAAAGCAACAGGACCAAATCAAGTATGGATGTGGGATATTACATGGCTTCCAGGAGCCGTTAAACGCTTTTATTTCTATCTATACCTAATTATCGACCTGTATAGTCGAAAGATTGTCGGTTGGGAAATTTGGACGGAAGAGTCTTCTGAAAATGCCAGTATTCTTGTTAAGAAAACGGTACTTTCAGAAGGATGCTCTATACGTACAGAACCTCTCGTGTTACATTCAGACAATGGAAGCCCCATGAAAGGTGCTTCATTGCTTGAAACACTATACAAGTTAGGAAGTACATCCTCACCCAGAGTCAGCAATGATAATCCATATGCTGAGTCCGTTTTTCGAACCTGTAAATATCGTCCAGACTTTCCCTACAAAGGATTTTCTACGATTGAAGAAGCACGTGAATGGTTGCTTAAATTCGTTCGATATTACAACTATGAGCATCGCCATAGCGGAATCAATCACCTTACACCAATACAGCGTCATAATGGTTTAGAAGATCAAATATTCAACAAGAAAAAAGCCATCTATGAAGCTGCAAAGCAAAAGCATCCTGAACGCTGGTCTGGAGAGATAAAGGATTCGTCTCTAGATAAAACGGTATGGTTAAATCCTGAGGAAATTGAAGATGAAGAACAGTTAAAAGTAGCAAAATAATTTATAGGTAAAGTGACAACTGCCTTGACACCTACCGCTAATGTTGATGTTGATAGAAATTTAAATGTAATAACTGAGTAAGTATTTCATTTTGAATCTTGTAATGTTAATCATGTTCTACCTTACATAGTTAAATACATGTCAAGTAAAGAATAGAAATCAAACCTCTTTAGCGGCAATAAAAAGGATTAGCGCTATTATATGTAATCTATGCTTATAAATATAAATTACGATGCTCATTGGAAACTTGACTTCAAATACATAAAGAAGAATTGATTAGTACAATATGGATTTTAAATGTTTATATAGAATTATTGATAAAGAATAATAATTTATTTTTGTCTCAGGTTGTTTTTTTATCTATTACTACACCTTTATATAGTAGAACGGGACAAAGAGAGGTGGTTAGGGGTAAATCACATTTCTTTGTACTCCTTCCGTTAAAAAAATAATTGGGGGAATAAAAATGCCTATATCATGGTATGGAGAAATAATGGTTAGAAATAACGATGGTCAAGATGTTTTAGCAAGATATATTACAACTGATATTGATATGCTAAAAATTGAAAGTATTGGTTCAAACACTGTTAGAAGTTCAGGGAAATATGGAATAAACAGTACATTTTTTTATCTCTCAACTTTATTGGGGATAGCCGTTCAAGACGGAGCTTATGTGGAAAATGGAACAAAAAATGGTAGTTCAACTAATGTATATTCACGTGGCACCTTATATCGCCTTACGAATGGAACTGTAGGAGTTAAACCTGTTAAATATGCAACTGACATTGCGCCTTTATCTGATATAAAGTGGGCAATTGGAGGTATTAGTTTAAATTTGGATAAGACATATTCCAGTGAAACTGAGTTTAATAGTGCTATTAACTCAGAGGTAGGTAGTGTAGACGTGGCAAGCAAACTTACTAGAACTGCTGTTGGAATTGATGCAAACAATAAAATTTACCTAATTACCTTTTTCGATCCTACTAATGAAAACAACCGTTTATATGGAGTTGATTTGTTTGATGTACACAATATATTAAAAAATACTTTCAAATTAACAAAAGCTGTTAATTTAGATGGTGGTGGTTCAACAGCAATTGCTAAAAATTCTTCAACTGGAATTAGAACAGTGTTTGATGTTGAGGAGAGAGCAGTTAGGGTCATGCTAACCGTTCCAGGTGCTAGTTTTTACAATGTTTAATAATACAGCGTTAATACCCCTCTCTTTATGGGAGGGGTATTTTATGTTGTGCACTATTCGGTGCAAGTCCGAAATGGAGGCTGGTAGTGCCAACCATTAGCTCAGGACAAGGGTATCCATCGTGTGGTGAATCTGAAGGAAGTAGGCAGCTAACTTTGGTTTGAGAGAGGAAAGAAAAAGAGAAATGAATAGATTAGTAGAAGAGTACGAGGGGTCTATTTATAAAATAGAACAAATTAATGAAGAAATAAAAACGCTTCTTCAAGAAATCCCCTCTCCCATATTTATAGTTCTTTAAATCACCTACATTGCTAAAATTACTGAAATGTATAGTGAGCTTAATCATTTTATCGTTTTCATCTGTTCGACATCCAGACAGCTTTTATCATAAGCGGATATAAATTCAACAGAAATTACCTCTGGAAAAATGAAAGGCCAAATATTCATTTCAAAAAAAGGTTGGAGACAGTTAATAACATACTTGTATTTTATCTGTTGCTGGACTAGTAGTAAACAACTCAGCATTTAAAACCTCGCACTAACATAACATTAAGGTACTAAAAATCGAAAAGTATGTCTTTAAACTAATAGGTAAACTACAAGTTAATAGGAATGATGGTTCAAAATGAAAATCTTTTAATGCTAATAAGGCTTTTGTAACTTAAAAAATATCTACTAAAGTATTAATTTTTAATGAACCGCCGTATACTGAACGGGTTGTATGATGGTGTGAGAGGATACTGGGTATAATAATTATTCAGCGCCATCGATAATTTAAACTATATATAAATCTTTTCTCCTATGGTAAAATTTACAATATAATGTAAACGAAACCATTATTGGGAGTGGAAATAATGTATAAAAAATTATCAATTTTAGCGTTGTTAATTTTAGTATTAATACTACCTATTTTATTTTTTACAATTTTAGATATTGAACAGGATACTTTTGAGCCCCATGATAAAGGATTACAACAATTAGAAAAGCAAACTATTAGCAAGGGAATAACTGTTTATTCTACTGACGCATTCGTTTTAGGGCGCTATGAAAATAAAATATATTTGGACACGCCTACCTTAAGTGAGGTAGATACTGAAAGTGAGGTAGATACTGATAGCGGTCAGATTGAACTTTTTCCTGAAGCGAAAAATATACAATTTATTAGTGTCAATGAGGAATATCTAGTCGGTGTTAACAACAATTCAATTCAAGGATATGACCGGAGAACAAAAGAATTGCTTTGGGAAAAGACTTATGATGATGTTTTGCTTCATGTTGCATTATCTCCTATTGAAGATAACATACTTTACTTTGCTACTAGTAACATTGTCTATAAGATAAACGTTAGTACAGGTAGAATGAAAAACGATTATATGATGTATGATGGTTTTGATCATAATCCAAGAATTCATCTTTTTGAAGATTTCGTTGTATATTTTGGTGATGCCGCTACCTATATTTTCGATAAAGATCTAACTTTACTTAAAAAGCTTGAACCAATGAGTAATCCTTTTACCGATGGTGATAACATATATTATATGCAAAGAAGCATTAATGAAGATGTTAATGAGCAGAAAACAATTATCAAAAAGTATTCGCTTAGCAAAGATGAAGTAGAAATCATAAGTGAAATCAATTATTATGAGGTTCTCGGTTTTATCGGTATTGGGGATAACCAGGAATTATATTTGGATATGAATCTTATCAGTGAGCCGGGAATTGCTGTTATTAAAGATGGGAAAAATACCTTTAAGGGAACGGGCTATAGTGGTTCTGCGATGGAAACCTATCCTTCTGGATTAGTGAGTTTATCCGGTTATTATAATGGATATATTTACTATATCTTCAATCGGGGGGAACAATTTTATTATCAATCGTCTCAAGAAGAGCAGCCTAATTTGTATAATCGGAATGAGATCAATCTAAATAGTAACGAAAATCCAAATGAAAAGAAAGGATTATTTAATACAAGATTGATTGATAATTATTTGTATGTGCAAGGAGAAAATAGACTCATTGAAATAAATCTAGAAGAAGTTTTAGAATAACACGTGGTTCTGTATTCTTAGTTGTTAATAACGAACACAATTTGAGATTGGGGTAGAACTCATAATTGTGTACACAGAGTTTGCTCAGTAATTCCATTTTCTTTTGATAAGGAACTTACAGATTTGTTGTGCGGCGGCATCATTTGTTTTATTATGTTCAATTTGAATTCTTCGCTATAATTTACCATTGAGTCCTCCTGATATTTAGTCTATCAACTAACTATATATTTTATAGAGATCTCTGACAACTATCCTAACACAGGGGGGTCATCAAATGGATGCAAAATCTTTGTTTCCTTAGACGGAGCATAAATCTTATTTGTTATTGACACAGAAAAAATTTAGTTATATAATTATCTCGAATTCGAGATAAATGAAAGGTTGATAAGCATGAGTTTGCAGTCAAAAGAAGATGAACAGAATTTGTCCTTGAAATTATTTATTGTTCTATCAAGAGCATACCAATCCGTTGCAAAGCGCGTTGAGGAAGATATAAAAAGCTATGGTTTAAATACTACGGAATTTGCAGTTCTTGAATTGCTTTATCATAAAGGGGATCAACCTATTCAAAAAATTGGGGATAAAGTATTATTGGCAAGCAGTAGTATCACCTATGTCGTAGACAAATTAGAAAAGAAAAATTTAATCGAAAGAAAGCCTTGTCCTAAAGATCGCCGTGTTACTTATGCAGTGATAACAGAAGAGGGGCAAAGGTTGATGGATGAAATTTTTCCAAAACATAAAGAAGCTATTCAAAAAATATTTGCTGGTTTGGATACTGAGGAGAAAACACAAGTTATCCAATATTTGAAGAAATTAGGAATGTATGTGACAGAGATGTAGTTTTTTAGGATTAATGACGCTTTGGAAATTTTTTTATCCCAAATTATCTCGAATTAAGAATAAATTAATTGGGATTAAATGTAGTGAAATCAATACGAGAAAAAGACCACTATACCATAGCATTAGTTGGACCTGGAGAGTATTCCCTTTTCACATTTTTAGGCTTGTAATGTTAAAGCTACAAATGGGATAAAGCTTTTTGAAAAAAGAGACAATAGTTAAATGAAGCAGATAGGAGGTTCCTAACAGTTAAATCAAATCTATAAAAATATAAAAAAATATATCTAATAACATAAGAACATTTGTTATAATTAAGTAGAGGTGATAACAAATGAAATACTATTCAATAGAAGAATTTTCAAATTTAATTGGTAAAACGCCACAAACCTTAAGAGATTGGCATAAAAAAGGTTCGTTTGTTCCTCATCATATAACTGAGGGCGGGACAAGATACTATTCTCAGGAACAGCTAAACCATTTTTTAGGTATTAAAGGAATTGAATCCAAAAACAAAAAAGTAGTCGGATATTGCAGAGTGAGTTCAAATAAACAAAAAGATGACCTTGAAAGACAAGTGGAAAATGTAAAAACATATATGATTGCCAAAGGATATTCTTTTGAAATTATTACTGATATTGGTAGTGGAATTAATTACAACAAAAAGGGATTAAACCAATTAATTGACATGATAACTGATTCAGAAGTTGAAAAAGTAGTAATTTTATACAAAGATCGGCTTCTAAGATTTGGGTTTGAATTAGTAGAAAACCTTTGTAATAAATATGAAACCACTATTGAAATCATAGATCATACTGAAAAAACGGAAGAACAGGAATTGGTAGAAGATTTGGTTCAAATAGTAAACGTGTTCTCTGCTCGGCTTCAAGGAAAAAGAGCCAACAAAGCCAAAAAAATGATTAGGGAGTTGTTAGAAAGTGATTCTGGCGAAGAAAGTTAGATTAATTCCCAATGAAGAACAAGAAAAACAACTCTGGAAATCAGCAGGAACCTTTAGATACATTTTTAATTGGGCACTAAACAAGCAAATAGAGCATTTTGAGAAAACAGGAAAACTGAATAAAATTTCAGATCGAGTTTTAAGAAAAGAGCTTACCAAATTAAAACAAAGTAAAGAACATGAATGGCTTTTTGATGTTAGTAATAACGTTGGAAAACAAGCGGTAAAAGATGTTTGCTTGGCAATTGACAGATTCCACTTAGAAAGTAAAAAGTATGGCTATCGATATCGAAAATCAGCAATCAAAAGCGGGAAACCACTAACTATTAGGGATTTTGAAGATTTCCCGAGATTCAAAAGTAGAAAAAAATCAAAAATATCTTTTTACAATGATAACGTTAAATTAAAAGTAAAAGATGATGCAGTTCTTATCGAAAAAGTGGGATGGGTGAAAGTTGCCGAACCGAATAAAATACCGATTGGAGCAAAATATACAAATCCTAGAATTACCCACGACCATAAGTATTGGTATATTTCTGTGGGTGTAGAAGTTGCAGAAACAGCAGAAAAAAGTACAGGAACTACTGTAGGCGTTGATTTGGGAATAAAAAACTTAGCAGTGATTTCAAATATCGACAAACCTTTTAAAAATATCAACAAAACAAAAGAAGTGAAACGATTAAAGAAAAAGTTGAAAAGAAAGCAAAGGCAAGTTTCAAGAAAATATGAAAAAAATAAAACTTTATTAGGAAAGGCAGGTGAAAACCGTTACAAATTTACAAAAACGAAAAATACTAAAAAATTAGAGAAAGAAATAAAACTTATACATCGAAGGCTTTCCAATATCCGTTTAAACCATATTCATCAAACAACAAACGAGATAGTGAAAACCAAACCATCTACCATAGTTGTTGAAGATTTAAACGTAAGTGGCATGATGCAGAATAAACATCTATCCAAGGCGATTCAAGAACAAAATTTCCACAAATTCATCACTACGTTGCAATACAAAAGCAAATTAAATGGGATTGAATTTGTGAAAGCCGATAGATTTTATCCATCAAGCAAAACGTGTTCGAATTGTGGGGATACAAAGAAAGATTTGAAATTAAAAGATCGGGTTTTTGTTTGTCCGTCATGCAATTTCAAAATAGATAGAGACAAAAATGCATCTATTAATCTTTCAAGATATCCGAAATCAGCATAATATCACGCACAAGATGATGCTGATATGTACTGTTCGTTACGCAGGAATTTAAGCCTTTGGAGTGTCATATCAAACGAAAGTAGTGTAATTCTTCGGAATCACAAAATCGGACACGTTGAATAAGGAAAAAAATCTCTAATCATTAGATTTTTGTAGATTTTATGTAACGGGATAGATGATGTTAAGAAAAATGGATAGTAATAAGATGGGATCTAGTGATCTTGGCTGGTTAAAAAGTACATTTCACTTTTCATTTGCTGAATACTATAATCCTAACAACCTCCAATTTGGAGTACTAAGAGTTATAAATGATGATTTGATTAAATCAAAAACAGGCTTTGATACACATCCTCATAAAGATATGGAGATTATATCCTATGTTGTGGATGGTGAATTAACTCATAGTGACAGCATGGGCAATAAAAATACAATAACACGTGGGCATATTCAATATATGAGTGCAGGAACAGGGGTACTTCATAGTGAACATAATTTAGGTGATTCTATTTTAAGACTTTTACAAATCTGGATTTTTCCTGATAAAAAAGGATACACACCAAGTTATGGAGATCACCAATTTAATTGGGATGATCGCAAAAATAAGTGGCTTCATATGGTTTCAAGCATAAAGGGCGATGCGCCAATCAAAATCAATCAGGATGCTAATATTTTTGCATTAGAATTAGAGCAAGGAAATAAAATTAGTTTCCCTATTAAGGATGGTAGACAAGGCTATTTAGTTCAAATAGAAGGAACATCAAATATTAATGACCTCCAATTAACGGATAGAGATGGACTAGAAATAGTGGAAGAAGAAATTACAATTAATGCAGTAGAAATCTCACACTTACTTTTAATAGAAATGAAAAAAGAGGATTAATATTGAGGAGGTGGCAGAGGGACGTTTTGTTTGCCACCTTCGATATTTGTAAATTACTCAACGTTTGCATAATTACGATTGTGATTTGAATCGTTATGGTAAGATATTGTTAATGGTGGTCATTGTAGGTTTGTAATTACTAGAATGGAATATGAGGTGGCTATGTTGAAAATAAAGAGTAAAAAAAGATTTACATATTATTTAATTGCCATTATTTCAGTTATCTATTTCTTTCATTTTCAAAATAATTCACTGGTCACCACTGAATACAATTTTAGTTCAGACAATATACCTGAAAGTTTTCATGGGTATAAAATCGTTCAATTGTCAGACCTACATAGTAAATCTTTTGGGGATCACCAAAGTAAATTAGTGGAAACAGTAGAGAACGAAAGCCCAGATTTAATTCTATTTACAGGTGATTTGGTAGATTCAAAAAGATACGATGAAGAAAATAGTTTAATGTTGATGGAAAAACTGGTTGAAATTGCCCCAGTTTATTTTGTAACTGGAAATCACGAATGGTGGTCTAGAAAATATGATTCTTTGGAAGTTGAGTTGAAAAATATTGGGGTTCGTGTTTTACGGAATACAGTGGAAGAGATAAGTAATGGAAAAGATAAGATTCAAATTATAGGAATTGATGACCCTGCAAAAGCAAGTGGTTATTACACGGAACAAGAGATTGTAGAAGAATTAATCCTAAATTCCATTCAACAAGTAGAAGTTGATAATGGCTTCGAAATTTTATTATCTCATAGACCTGAATTACTTTCTTTATATTCTCAATTCCAAATTGATATGGTGTTCTCAGGGCATGCTCATGGAGGACAGTTTGGAATTCCTATGATTGGTGGACTAGTAGCTCCTAATCAAGGTTTGTTCCCTGAGTATTATTCAGGGAAATACATATTAGAAGATACAACAATGATTGTAAATCGGGGGCTTGGAAATAGTATCATACCTTTAAGGTTATTTAATCGACCAGAAATAGTCGTTTTGACACTTATAACGGAGAGATAATATATCTTTCCGTTTTTTATTATTGTCTGTGTTTCAATTTTCTGATTAAAAACACTTTATCATCTTTGCGCGACTTATGAAAAAGAGAGCATCTGAGCAAAAACAAAAGGAAAAAGAAGCATAGTGGAAGTGATTGACGCTTTCATTCGGATTTTGTTTTTGAGGTATCCGTGTTACAATTCAATCTTGCTGACAACGGTATGACTTTCGTGAGAGTCGAGAGTCGAATAAAAACAAAATTTAGAAAGAGGTGTCGCTTTGAATATAGAAGCAATTAAAAAAGAATGGTTTAGTAATATTAAAGGAGATACATTAGCAGGGATTGTTGTTGCACTAGCATTAATTCCAGAGGCGATTGCCTTTTCCATTATCGCTGGAGTAGATCCAATGGTTGGTCTATACGCTGCATTTTCCATTTCCATTATTATTGCCTTTATCGGTGGGCGTCCTGGTATGATTTCTGGAGCAACCGGAGCAATGGCATTACTCATGGTAAATTTAGTTGCAGATTACGGACTTCAATATTTATTAGCAGCGACGATATTAACAGGTATTATCCAAATATTATTTGGAGTTTTTAAATTAGCAAAATACATGAAGTTTATTCCAAGAACCGTGATGGTTGGGTTTGTCAACGCATTAGCCATATTGATCTTTATAGCTCAATTACAGCATTTTGTAGGGGCTACATGGGTAATGTATACCTTAGTTGGGTTAACCTTAGCTATTATTTACATTTTACCTCGTTTTACGACGGCAATTCCTTCAACATTAGTAGCTATTGTTGCCGTGACAGCGATCGCAATATTTGGTAATCTAAATGTAAGTACAGTTGGAGATATGGGAGCTTTGCCTAGTACTCTTCCGATCTTCTTGATTCCTTCCATACCATTAAACCTTGAAACATTGCTGATTATCTTACCTTATTCATTAGCGTTAGCGATTGTTGGATTATTGGAATCATTGTTGACAGCACAAATTGTCGATGACATGACCGATACCGAAAGCGATAAAAATAAAGAAAGCCGTGGGCAAGGCATTGCTAATGTGATTACTGGATTTTTCGGAGGTATGGCAGGGTGCGCGATGATTGGCCAATCGGTTATCAATGTTAAGTCGGGTGGAAACGGACGTTTATCTTCTCTAGTTGCAGGAGTTGTATTGATGTTTTTAATTATCGTTTTAGGATCCGTCGTTGTTCAAATCCCAATGGCCGCTCTTGCGGGGATAATGATTATGGTTTCCATTGGTACTTTTGATTGGAATTCTTTACGAACATTAAATAAAATTCCTGTAACTGATGCAACCGTGATGGTGGTCACTGTTTTAACCGTAGTACTCTCGCATAACTTAGCAATTGGTGTTTTAACAGGGGTAGTTTTAAGTGCAATCTTCTTTGGGGCAAAAATTTCGAAGCTAAAAGTTACTTCTAAAATCACACACACTGGTGATAAAAAAATCTATTTTGTAGAGGGTCAATTATTCTTTGTCTCTGTCACAGATTTTATTGAAGCCTTTGATTTTAAAGATAATGTAAAACAAGTAGAAATTGATTTTAGCCGCGCGCATTTATGGGATGATTCTGCGATAAGCGCTATTGATAAAGTAGAAATGAAGTATGAACAAAATGGAGTTACTGTTCATTTAACAGGGATGAATAAAGAAAGCTCATTACTAATGAACCAAATTGGTGGTCTATCGAAAAATTCTGGCCACTAAGAAATGAGGTGTATTCATTGTTCCAAAAGATTTTGATAGCAGCAGACGGTTCCTCGCACTCCTTAAGAGCAACAGAAAAAGCAATTGATTTAATAACAATAAAGGAAACTGGGTTCGTAAGCCTTGTTTATGTTGTTGATGGCTCTACCTCAAAATCAGACGTCTTACACAACAGTGATTCTAAGGATATTGCAGAAAAGCGGAAAGACAAGCTTAAAGATATTTTTTCGTTACTGGAATCCTTTAATATTCAGCATGAACTAAAAATACTTCATGGTGAGCCTGGGGAAACCATCGTAGAATATGCAAATAACAATTCATTCGATTGTTTAGTGATTGGAAGTAGGGGACTAAATCGTTTGCAAAGCATGGTTTTAGGAAGTGTGAGTCATAAGGTTGCAAAAGGAGCCAAGTGTCCTGTAATGATTGTAAAATAAATAATCGTCTATTAAGCTGCCAAATGGCGGCTTTTTTGATATAGTAGAATTGTTATGGTGGAAATATATAGAAAAAATAATGGGGTAGGAGGAATTACATTGAAGAAACAAGAGCTAGCTTTTATGGCAATTCGAATTTTATCTTTGTATATTTTGGTCAAGGCTTTTTTAAGCTTGGCACAGCTTACACATATTCAGGTTATTAATTATATGTCGATGGTTGAGCAATTTAAAGAACTTGCTGAGGGAATGCTTTTTCCTATATTACTCGTTGCCATTGGCCCTTTTGTTTTACTTCTTACATTTAGTATTCTCTTATGGATCTATGCGAAATCGATATCTCAATACATGATTCTAGACAAAGAATCTGCAAAAATTGAAGAAGATACAGATACCCTTCCTTCACTAACCTCAGATGACTTACAAACTATCGCTTTTTCTGTAATTGGACTCATATTAGTCTCAATAACTATTCCTGATCTCTTCAACATAATTCCTAATCTATTAAATTTAAATGAACTTGGGGATCTAGCAACAGATAATGTTAAAATGAGTACCTTCATGTCATTATTGGCGAAGATTGTTCAATTATTGATTGGATTTGGTTTGTTTTTTGGTGGAAAGGGAATATCATCATTGCTAAAGCGGGTACGCGGCGTTTAATTTATTAGTGCTCGTTAGTTATAATACTTAACGATTGATTAAAGACTTCTCTTATAGTACAGGGGGAGTCTATTTTTTTACATATTTGTCACAAGGATTTTGTAAAAATATGTCGAAAAGGTTTAATATAAGCTATACAAAAACATACATATCAAAGGGGAGACACCACTTGAATAACAGCAAGAAAAAGTTTAAGTTAAAAAGTACATTGGCAACGAAACTGCTTATTCTGTTCCTTTTATTGTCAATGCTACCTGTAATCATTAGTTCTATTATTTTGTACCAAAATTCTAAAGTAAATCTTGATCATATGATTGATGAAAAGTTAAATCAGGCCATTTCATCCGCAAATTATAATTTTAATCTAAAAGAAAATGAAGGTTTACTTATTGCCAAAAATTATGCCGAAGATAATGAAATTATTTCACTTCTAAAAGAAGGGAATCGGGAATTACTTGATAAAAAACTAGAGCTCGTATATCCTATCTTGAATAAAGAAAAAGGAGTTACAGTTTTTGAGATAGGAGATCAAAATGGAGTGGTCTTTACTAGAGCACATTCACCTGGTAAATATGGCGATGATAAAAGCGATAACTCTTCAATTAAAAAAGCATTAAAAGGTAATGAGGTAACAGGTTTTGAGTTTGGAAGTAGTGGATTAGCTGTAAGAGCTTTTACACCAATCCTATCAGAAGGGAAAATAATTGGGACCATTCAAGTTGGATTTAATTTAGATAAAAATTTTCTGAAGGATTTAGAACAAATGCTTCTTGGCAGTGTAGCACTATACCAACAGGATACCTTAATCATATCGTCTAATGATGAAGAAAATGGAAATGTGGGTCAATCCATTGAAGATAAAACAATTTTTCAACGAATTTTAAACAATGAACAAGTAGAAATTGCACAGAATAATAGAATGAGTATTTATTACCCCTTACATGATCCTTCTGGAGAAGTAATTCAAGGGATGATTAGAGTCGACCAAGATTTAAGTAGTATACAAGAGGCACAGAATCAGTCTTTAATCTATACATTTATTATTATTGTTTCTACTCTCATCATCGCCTTCATAATCTCTATATATTTTAGTCGTCAGATAACCAAACCTATTAAGAAGCTACAGCAGCTTATGGAGGAAATTTCTAATGGTGATTTATCTAACGATATCCCGATTGAAGATAAAGGGGATGAGATTAGCGAATTATATAAAAGTTCTTTTAAAATGTCGAATCAATTAAAAGACCTGATCGAAGAAGCAACAATTACTGGTGAACAAGTATCAGCATCTGCTGAGCAACTAGTAGCTATTGCCAACGAAAGCTCAAAAGCAATCGAACAAATAGCGACAATGAGCCAGTTTGTTTCAGAAGGAGCAGAATCGCAATTACGAAGTGTTAAAGATGTAAAAAGTGAAACAGATCTTTTATTGGAGGAGTCAAAACAAATCGCTAATCGAAGTAATGAAATGTCGAATTTAACAGAACAAACGGTATTGATTACTAGCGAGGGTGGAAAACAGGTTGAAGAAGTTTTAACAGAAATGAAAGAAATTAATCTAACAATAAAAAACACAGCCGATGTAATAATAAACCTTGGAAAGCAATCTAAAGAAATTGAAAGCATCTTAACAATTATCTCAGATATTGCAAATCAAACGAATTTATTGGCTCTAAATGCGGCGATAGAAGCTGCACGGGCTGGTGAGCATGGAAGAGGTTTTGCGGTTGTGGCCGACGAGGTAAGAAAGTTGGCCGAGGAATCACAAGAGTCCACAAAACAGATTGATGCGATTATTCAAACGATACAACGTGAAACGGAGAATGCAGTAACTTCAATTAAGCTTGGTACTACTAAAGTTGCAAGTGGCTTAGAGAAAACAGTATCTGTTAATACGGCATTTAACACAGTGAAGGAATCCCTTGTACAGGTTAGTGAAAAAGTGCAAATTGTTTCCGCGTCTATAAATACTATAGCAAACAGTGTGAATCAGGTTGTTCAGTCTGTAGAAGTTGTGAGTGAAGCTGCGGATAAAGGGGCTGCAAGTAGCCAAGAAAACTCTGCAGCAACAGAAGAACAATTGGCTACAATGGAAGAACTGTCATCATCTGCTGAGCATCTGGCTCATCTTTCAGAAAACCTTCAGGAAAAATTAAGTCAATTTAAAACAAAGTAAAAAAAGTAAAAACAATCAAGACTCTCCTATTGCTAGGAAGAGTCTTGTTCCATAAACTCATTAACAAAATAAGGTACATTAGTATCGTAATTTTTATTTAGTGCCTCAACAAAATATTTAATTTCATTAAAAAAATCCATAGATAAAATAGGGTACTGCACGGTACGAATTTGACTATATGGACTATTGTGTTCAATTACTAAATGAACTGAAGTAATTAGACGATCGACCAATAATTTCGTTGGAATAAACCCAAGTACGCTTTTGTATACCTCTTGATCATCTTTATTATTTAGGTGAAGGAGATGATAAGGTAGTTTCATATCCAGATGAATCCCATCAACTAGATTTCTGTCAAGTAGCACTTTTATTTTATCTGGAAATGTTCCGTTTGTATTAATAATTATGATTCCTTTAAAAATGGACTTAACTTTAAACAAAAAAGGAATAATCTGATCAAGGCTTTCTAGTAGAAATTCTCCTCCACTTAAAATAATCGCATCAAAAAAATAACCATTAAACTGTATATGCTCGATAATATCATCTTCATAATAGTAAGGCTGTGTATCTTTATTTAAAACTAATTCCTCATAATTGTGGCAACCGTAACAATGAAAATTACATCCTGTAAGAGTATGGATAAGTAAAGCATGATGTCCATGTAAGTCATTAAAGCTTCTAATTAAATTTTTGTAAAATTTCATTCTAGCCCTAATAAACCATTTCCCTTTCTATTGTTTTTACCGGATGTTTTTCTAAGTCATTACGGTTTATCCTTTTTCTAGAGTTCCAATCAAATCTTCGTGCTTTACTCCAAAAGTTTTCATCTCCATTATAAAATCCATTTTCATCTTCGTGAATATTCTTTCGTGAGATCATTTTTACATATCCAATTACTCTACTAAATGTAGCAATGTCCGTACTATCACAGACAGGACAAGCTATTATTTCCTTTGCATCAGTAGCTACAATTTGCTGTCCACATTGCATACAACTCGTGATAGTTGGTGTTAATGTCAAATAATTAATTGGTTTCCGAAAAATTTTATCAATATAATTTGAAAGTAATGCGGGTTCTGCTTTTGTTTCCAAAAAGTGATGTAGTATACTTCCTGATGTAGCATATCCTTGAAATTCTGCACTGTTTTCGATCTGCTGTAAAAAGTCCTCTTCACTAAATGGTAGCATTGCACCAGAGGTTAAGTAAACATCTTCACCAGTACCTTGAACAAAGATATTGCGATTATTTTTTTTAGCCCATTTAAGATCATGTCGGGCCAATTTAATTCCAGCATTTTCAGCTGGAGCATATTCAATACCGCAAGCGACTTGATCTCTAATTATAAAATCATTGACGATCTCTGTTAGATATTGCATGAGCTCATGAGCAAATTTTTTCCCGTTTTGATTTTTTAAACCATCAGGAAACCCTAGATTTATTAAACCTTCATGCATTCCTGTAATGGCAAATACATTAAAATAGTTTTTGAGATTTCTATTAAATGCAAAGAAAGTAGGATAAAGCTCTCGATTCGCTTCAATCCAGTGTCTTTTTGCTTGATGTCCTTGTTGCATAATCTCCATATATTCTCTTATTTTTTCCTTCATAATTCTGATATCTTGCCCGAATTCCATTAAGACACGATTGATATTTAAATTTAAGACCTGAACTGCACCGGTGGAACCAGTAGAACTACCAAATATCCCACCACCTACTTGAGAAAGAAGTTCTAAATCAATTTGTAATCTACAGCATAGGCTACGACTTACCTCTGGATCTTTTGGTTTTATGTATGGATTCAAATTTTGGTAGTAATCATTCTTAAAAGGAGTTGTTCTAAAATTTTCAAAATAAACCCCTCCCCAATTGTACATTTTGGCTAATAAATATAAGAATAATTCATTCTCTAAGCTAAAAGAATCATCAATAGGAACAGTGATTAAAGGGAAAGTAAATGGAATTCCGTTCCCTGTACCTTCTGCCATAACATCAATTATTGCTTTATTAATTCGATCGAAATATCTGGAGGGAATATCTTTATATTGAATAGTTCTTGATTGACCGCCAATCACAATATATTCCTCTTTTATTTCTTCCGATGGTTTCCCAAACTCCATTGTAATATTAGAAAAGGCTGATTGAGAACCACTTCTAAGAGGCATGTTCATTTCCCATATTAGACTTTGGAAAAGTTGTTTTAATTCAAAATCAGAATAACTTCTAGTGTTTTCTAGCTCTTCAATATATAGATAAGAAGCAGCTATTGTTGTCATTTGAGATAACATTACAGCTCCTGAGACTTGCTGCGACATTAAAACGATAATATTGCTATAATGCCTTAATAAAGTATCTAATCTTTTAGTAGGTTTAGAGGACAGCATATTTTTTGCTAATGTTGGAATACCGAAAGTTGCTACATCTTTACAACTAACACTTAAGCAATAAGGGCTTAATTGTTTATCATGAATGTAAACTATTCCGTCTTCATATAATTCTTTTAATTCTTTCGGAAGAACAGAATTTAATAGGTATTGCTCCTCAGAATAATTGGTTAAATTCAGCCTTAATAATGGCAAAGAAAAAACATAATTACTATTTTCCCGTTTTAGATAATCTGCTTTCTTGTCCTCATCAATCGAGACAAACTTCTCAATTATTTCATCTGTACTTTTAAACACAATATCATCTCCTCGTTTTAATTCCTATTTAATAAAAAAATCCGCTCATATTGAGCGGATTGAACGAAAGCATAAAAGGACATTGCGAAACGATCCCTTTATACGCTCGTCCTATCCTCTCAATTCCCGAAGAAAATATAGACAGAAAAAAAGGCAGGTCTCCTGACTTGTGATCATTCTACTTTGAGCCCTTCCCATATAAAACAGCTAAATGTTTATACAGTGGTTAGTTACTCATTTCGTCTCACATACAGTTGCGGGTACAGTTCCGGTATCTCACCAGATTCCCTATTAAGTCTTAATAGACACCTTAAATTCGAGATGAATACTATATATTGTACATTATTTAATTCGAACAACAACATCTTGTATACTATTAAACAGCAAACTAGATTTTTTTGCAAGTGTAAAATGAAATGCGTTTGTATATTAATAATTTCTATTTTTTTATCTAGTTTAGTTTTCTTGATATACTGGATAACCTGTAATGCAAAGATCGTCTCCAAAGCTGTCAATGGAAAGATCAGAAAGGGTAATTGCATTCTCCATATTTTCTACTCCAATTCCACCGATAGCAGTTGGTGCTGTTTTACCACCGATAAGCTTTGGAGCAATAAAACTAATATATTTATCAATAAGTTGGTGCTCAAATAATTGGCCAATTAAAGTAGCTCCACCCTCTACTAAAACAGAAGTAATTTGATTTTTACCTAAGTATTCAAGTACTTTCTTTAAGCAAACCTATCGTGAAAATGAAGGAGATTTTGTTGCATTAGCAGAAAAGGCATCACCTGATGTAATTAACTTTATGATTAAACATGGTAGAGGATTAGTTTGTGTGCCGATTACAGGTGAGCGAGCTAAAGAGCTCGAACTATCCCCAATGGTACAAAAAAATACCGATACTCATGAAACGGCTTTTACTGTATCCGTCGATCATAAGGATAGTACAACAGGTATTTCTGCATATGAACGTTCTCAAACCATCATGGAATTAATTGATAGTGATGCTCAAGCCTCTGATTTTAGAAGACCTGGACATATATTTCCGCTAATCGCTAAACCAGGTGGAGTATTACGAAGAGCTGGGCATACAGAAGCAACGGTAGATTTGGCCAAATTAGCAGGTGCATACCCTGCAGGAGTAATCTGCGAAGTGATTAAAGAGGATGGCACTATGGCTCGCGTTCCTGATCTTCAGGAAATAGCTGATGAGCATGGTCTAACTATGATAACCATTGCAGATTTAATTAAATACCGAAATGAAAAAGAAAGCTTAATTCATCGAGAAGTGGAAGTAACTCTTCCAACGGAATTTGGTGATTTTCAAGTAGTAGCTTATACCAATGAGATTGATGATAAGGAACATATTGCGCTTGTAAAAGGAAATTTAAATAGTGAGGAACCAACACTTGTAAGAATTCATTCAGAATGCCTAACAGGAGATATTTTTGGCTCTTACCGATTTGATTGCGGTCCTCAGCTTCATGCAGCTTTAAGGCAAATTAACGAGAATGGCCAAGGAGTTCCCTTTATATGCGTCAAGAGGGTAGAGGAATTGGTTTAATTAATAAGTTAAAAGCCTATCAGTTACAGGATCAGGGATTTGATACGGTAGAGGCAAACCATAAGCTAGGGTTCCCAGATGATCTAAGATATTATGGTATTGGTGCTCAGATATTGAAAAATCTTGGCGTAAGAAAAATTAATTTACTGACCAATAATCCAAGGAAAATTAAAGGATTAGAAGAACATGGTTTAGAAATTGTTGATCGTGTTCCATTAATCATTACACCTAATGATAAAAATATTCATTATTTAAAAACCAAAGAAAAAAAACTAGGACATTTATTAGACTTATAAGAAAGGAAGAGAACAATGGGAAAAAGTTATGAAGGTCATTTAATTGGTACAGGGTTAAAAGTAGGGATTGTATTAGGACGATTTAACGAATTTATTACCAGCAAGCTACTTGGTGGAGCAGAAGATGCATTAATCAGACATGGAGTAGAAAAGGAAAATATTGAGGTGCTATGGGTGCCCGGGGCCTTTGAGATTCCTCTTGCTGCAAAGAAAATGGCGAATACAAAGAAATATGATGCCATCATTACACTTGGGGCAGTAATTCGTGGTGCTACTCCACATTTTGACTATGTTTCAGCTGAAGTTTCTAAAGGAGTGGCCTCTGTTAGCCTGCAATCCGATGTTCCAGTAATATTTGGTGTATTAACGACTGACTCCATTGAGCAAGCCATAGAGCGCGCTGGAACAAAAGCAGGTAATAAAGGTTGGGAAGCTGGAGTAACTGCTATTGAAATGGCTAATGTTTTAAAACAATTATCTTAATTGGAAACTTGAAATATATAATCAGAAAAACCGTAAGCTGCTAAAGCCCAATTCTCTATTTGGCTTTGGCAGCTTGTTTTTCATATGATCCTATAAACACTTAGATTTTTATTTTTAGTTTAAAAAAATGGAGGATTTTGTATTATTTAGCAGAATTATAAAGGTATAAGTGATTATTTGTATGTTTTTTACATATATTTAAGAGGATATAATGGACCTTGTGAGGAGGTTCATAACAGTTAAATTAAATATATAAAAATATATCGAATAACATAATATCATTTGTCTATTAAGAAAAGTTGATACCAAATGTATATCGACCATATGAGATTGGGGCCAACAAACAAAAAAAATGATGAAGGAGTTGTTAGAAAGTGATTCTAGCGAAGAAAGTTAGATTGATTCCCAATGAAGAACAAGAAAAACAACTCTGGAAATCAGCAGGAACGTCTAGGTATATATTTAATTGGGCATTAAACAAGCAAATTGAGCATTTTGAGAAAACAGGAAAGCTGAATAAAATTTCAGACCGAGTTTTAAGAAAAGAGCTTACCAAGTTAAAACAAAGCAAAGAACATGAATGGCTTTATGATGTTAGTAATAACGTTGGAAAACAAGCAGTAAAGGATGTTTGCTTGGCAATTGACAGATTCCATTTAGAAAGTAAAAAGTATGGCTATCGATATAGAAAATCAGCAATTCAAAAAGGGAAATCGTTAACCTCGGGATTTTGAAGATTTCCCGAGATTCAAAAGCAGAAAAAAATCAAAAATAACCTTCTACAATGAGTTAAATTAAAAGTAAAAGATAGCATGGTTTTAATCGAAAAAGTGGGATGGGTGAAAGTTGCCGAACCGAATAAAGTACCGATTGGAGCAAAATATACAAATCCTAGAATTACGTACGACCATAAGTATTGGTATATTTCTGTGGGCGTAGAAGTTACAGAAACAGCAGAAAAAAGTACGGGAATCTCCATAGGTGTCGATCTGGGAATAAAAGATTTAGCAGTGGTTTCAAATATCGACAAACCTTTTAAAAATATCAACAAAACAAAAGAAGTGAAACGATTAAAGAAAAAGTTAAAAAGAAAACAAAGGCAAGTTTAAGGAAAATATGAAGAAAACAAGACTTCATTAGGAAAGGTAGGTGAAAACCGTTACAAATTTACAAAAACGGAAAATATCCAAAAATTAGAGAAAGAAATAAAACTTATACATCGAAGGCTTTCCAATATCCGTTTAAACCATATTCATCAAACAACAAACGAGATAGTGAAAACCAAACCATCTACCATTGTTGTTGAAGATTTAAATGTAAGTGGCATGATGAAGAATAAACATCTATCCAAGGCGATTCAAGAACAAAATTTCCACAAATTCATCACTACCCTGCAATACAAAAGCAAATTAAATGGTATTGAATTTGTGAAAGCGGATAGATTTTATCCATCAAGCAAAATGTGTTCGAATTGTGGGGATACAAAGAAAGATTTGAAATTAAAAGATAGAATTTTCGTTTGTCCGTCATGCAATTTCAAGATAGATAGAGATAAAAATGCATCTATTAATCTTTCAAGATACCCGAAATCAGCATAATATCACATACAAGATGATGCTGATATGTACTGTTCGTTACGCAGGAATTTAAGCCTTTGGAGTGTCATATCAAACGAAAGTAGTGTAATTCTTCGGAATCACAAAATCGGACACGTTGAATAAGGAAAAAATCTCTAATCATTAGATTTTTGTAGATTTATGTAACGGGGAGTAATTTGGCCATCGTATATACTGTTTCATTTGCTATAGGAATTATTTACGCCATCGTATCTTCCTTTGGATTATTTGATTTTGATGTTGATGCTGATTTTCAAGGGGATTTTCCAATTCTATCACCAATTATTATAGCTTCATTTCTAACCGTTTTTGGTGGCTTAGGTTTACTTTTAAATTATCAATCAAGCATCACACCGTTAAATGCAGCTCTAATTTCAGTGGCAGCGGCAATTATTATCGCGGTTTTATTATTCTTCTTAGTTGTTTGGCCAATGTCAAAGGCAGAGCGCTCAACGGCACATTCTGAGAAAGACATGGTAGGTCAATTTGCGGAAGTAATTACACCAATCAATAAAGGTGGACATGGAGAAATTATTTACACACAAGGAGGATCAAGACTAAGTGCTCCTGCTACAACACACGAGGATAAACGGATAGGTATTGGCGAGATGGTTGAGGTAACTGAGGTTACTGGTGGAATGTTTGTTGTTCGCAAGAAAAAATAAACATAAGGGAGGAAGAATTCGAAATGTATTATGGCATTATTGGGATTGTTGTTGTTTTATTTATTCTAATTCTTGGTTTTGTGACACGTTATCGCCCAGTACAAGCAGATGAGGCATTGATTGTTACTGGTGCAGTTAAAAATGGAATTAAGGTGGTTAAAGGTGGAGGTACCTTTGTCTTTCCAATAATTCAGAAGGCACAGCCTTTATCTCTTTTATTGCACACATTAGAGGTAAAGACACCTAAAGTATATACAGAGCATGGAGTAGCTGTTATGGTGGATGGTGTCGCGCAGGTAAAAATTAAAGGAGATTTAGACTCTATCCAAACAGCAGCAGAACAATTTCTGGGAAAGTCTGCCCAAGAGCTACGTTCTATTGCTACTGAAACTTTAGAAGGTCATTTACGGGCAATACTAGGTACAATGACTGTCGAAGAAATCTATAAGAATAGAGAAAAATTTGCCGAGAATGTGCAGCTTCAAGCGGCTACAGATTTTGCTAAAATGGGCTTGCAAATTGTTTCCTTTACTATAAAAGACGTTTCTGATGATGAGGGATATCTAGAAGCTCTAGGTCGTCCACAGATTGCAGCAGTTATTCGAGAAGCAGAAATTGCTGAAGCCAATGCCACAAGGGATACACAAGTAGCAAAGGCAAAGGCTAGAGAAGAAGGACAAAAGGCGGACTTCCTTGCAGATACCAATGTGGCTGAAGCATCAAAAGAAATGGAAGTAAAGAAAGCTGCTTTTAAAAAGGAACAGGATCAACGGAAAGCAGAAGCTGATCAATCCTATGAGCTTCAAAGGGCAATCACACTTCAACAGGTAAAACGGGAAGAAATGCAGATTCAAGTGGTTGAAAGAGAGAAGCAAATTGAACTAGAAGAGAAAGAAATTGCTCGTCGTGAACGTCAATATGATGCAGAAGTGAAGAAAAAGGCAGATGCCGACCGTTATGCGATGGAGCAAGCTGCCGAAGCGGATAAGTCTAAGAAAATGAGAGCTGCCGAAGCGGAGCAGTTTACGATTGAAGCAGAAGCTAAAGCAAATGCAGCAAAAACAAAACTAGAAGGTAATGCCGAAGCCGAGATTATTCGTCAAAAAGGTTTTGCTGAAGCAGAAGCAAAGGATAAAATTGCAGAAGCAATGAAGAAGTATGGTGAAGCAGCAATTGCAGAAATGATTATTCAAAAGTTCCCGGAAATCGCTCAAGCCATTTCAGAGCCATTATCCAAGACAGAAAAAATTGTTATCCTTGATCAAGGGGGTAATGGTGGTGGCGCAAGTAAAATTACAAAATATGCCACAGATATCCTTGGAAACACAGCAGAGGCGGTAAATGCCTTAACTGGCATCAATTTGATTGAGCTTGTGCAAAATCTAAAATCAAATGAACAAAAGAAGCCAATTGATGTCACTGATGTAGAAGAGAAAAAGTAGATCGTATAAAACTTGGATTAAAAATCAAAAAATCCCGAGCCTTGTAAGTTTAAGGACTCGGGATTTTCAGTTGCAACTTAATAGGTGGGGATATGGTATTGCGGTAAATTTTATTGGTTATGATTAGATGACCCCTTGGGCTAGCATTGCATCGGCTACTTTTAAAAATCCAGCGATATTTGCACCAACGACGAGATTCCCAGGATAGCCATATTCTTCTGCTGCTTTCACACTGCTTTTGTAAATATTAATCATAATCTCTTTTAGCTTTGCATCGACTTCTTCAAAACTCCATGAGTATCTCATGCTGTTTTGGGCCATTTCCAGAGCAGATACAGCAACTCCTCCTGCATTGGCTGCTTTGGCTGGTCCAAAAAGTACATCATTTGTAAGGAAAATGTCTATTGCTTCTAAGGTAGAAGGCATGTTGGCACCTTCACCAATGGCTTTGACGCCATTTTTAACTAATATTTTAGCAGACTCTTCGTTTATCTCGTTTTGTGTCGCACAAGGTAGTGCAATATCACAAGGAACAGTCCAGATTCCTTCGAAGCCTTCATAATAAGCAGCGGTAGGATGTTCATTTACATACTCACTAATTCGCTTGCGTTCTACTTCTTTCAGTCTTTGGACAGTGGCAATATCAATTCCATTCTCATCATAGACATAACCGTTAGAATCACTACATGCCACCACCTTTGCACCAAGCTGCTGGGCTTTTTCCATTGCATAAATAGCAACATTTCCTGATCCAGAAACAACAACTCTGCTTCCCTCAAAGCTCATTCCTTTGGTTTTGAGCATTTCGTCAACAAAATATACAGTACCATAGCCAGTTGCTTCTGTTCTCGCTAAGCTTCCACCATAATGTAGGCCTTTTCCAGTAAGGATTCCTGCTTCATTACCGCCACGAATTCGCTTATATTGGCCAAACATGTATCCTACTTCTCTTGCACCAACTCCAATATCACCGGCAGGGACATCGATATCAGGACCAATATGGCGATAAAGCTCTGTCATGAAGCTCTGACTAAAGTTCATTATTTCACGATCAGATTTGCCTTTTGGGTCAAAGTCTGATCCACCCTTTCCTCCACCAATGGGCTGACCTGTTAAGGAATTCTTTAATATTTGTTCGAAGCCTAAAAATTTAATGATACTTGCATTAACCGAAGGGTGAAATCGCAAGCCCCCTTTATAAGGCCCAATTGCACTATTAAATTGAACTCTAAAACCACGGTTAACTCTTACATTTCCTTCATCATCCATCCAAGGTACTCTAAAAACAATCATTCGTTCTGGTTCTGCGAGTCTTTCAAGAATATTTGCTTTCATATATTTTGGATGCTTCTCAAATACTGGGATTAAAGATTCAAAAATCTCTTTAACCGCTTGATGAAATTCACTCTCATTATGATTTCTTTTTTTCACCGTTTCAAAAACATTAGCAACATAAACCCTTGCAGGCGTAAGTTCTTCAATACTTGTTTTTTGCAAAACTTGTTCTATCATGTTTCTCCCAACCTTTTCATTTTATTATTAATATTCTAAAATTAACTTGTGTAATGAATCACATTCCATTGCGTATCTTTAAGTTATTTGTATTTTATAATGGAATGATTAATCGAAACAATATAAAATATAGATGATATTAATATCGGAATGAGATGAATAGTTTTTTTGGGAAGCAGGGGATAACGTGGAATTAAGACAAATTCAATATTTTATTGAAGTGGCAAAAAAGGAACATATGACAGAGGCTGCACATAATCTACATATAGCCCAGTCTGCGATTAGTCGTCAGATTGTTAATTTAGAAGCAGAATTAGGGGTGGATTTATTTATTAGAGAAGGTAGAAATGTAAGGCTTACCCCTATAGGTAAGGTTTTCTTGGAGCATGTGCAAGTGGCGATGCAGGGGATAGAAAAGGCAAAAAAGGAAATTGAGGAATTTCTAGATCCTGAACGAGGAACTATTCGGATAGGGTTTCCAAGTAGCTTAGCTGCATATACTTTGCCAATGATTATCTCAGAATTTAGGGAACGTTATCCGGAAATAAAATTTGAGCTACGACAAGGAGCTTATCGTCATTTAATAGATTCTGTTATAAAAGGAGAAATTGATATTGCATTACTAGGCCCAGTTCCAAAAGAAGAAAAACTGATTAAGGGAAAAATTCTATTTGTAGAGGAAATTGTAGCTCTACTTCCAACTAGTCATCCCTTCGCTAATAATTCTTCTCTTCCGCTAGATCAATTACGCAATGATTCCTTTGTTTTGTATCCAAAGGGATTTATTTTACATGAGATAGTAGTGAACGCATGTAAACAATTAGGATTTCAGCCTCGTGTTTCCTTTGAAGGGGACGATATGGATACAATAAAGGGATTAGTTGCTGCTGGATTAGGAGTTACTTTATTGCCTGAAATTACATTATATGATAATATTCCACGAACAACGGTAAAGATTCCACTGAGTGAACCAAAGGTAACAAGAACAGTAGGTGTAATTATTCCTACGGATAGAGAGCTCCCTCCCTCCGAAAAATTATTTTATGATTTTTTAATCAATTATTATGCAGACTTAAGTAGATATAGATAAGAAGATATAGATAAACTATTTTTTGTATTTGTCGTAATTATCGTAAAGAAAGAAGGGAAGTTAATAATATGCATGATCATCAACATAGTCATCATCTTCATCCAAATCAGCATAGTAATCATGATCATCAAAATCATGATCATCACTCTCATCATCACTTTCATGATATAAGAGAAGGAAATAAGAAAGGACTTCTTATTGCTTTGATCATCACTGCGGGGATTATGGTTCTGGAGTTTTTTGGAGGACTAGTAACCAATAGCTTGGCTTTATTATCGGATGCAGGTCATATGCTAAGTGATACAAGCTCCCTTATATTAAGCTTATTTGCAATGTGGTTTGCTGCAAAACCAGTTTCCTCTCATAAAACATATGGTTTTTATCGATTTGAAATATTAGCGGCACTTTTCAATGGGATTACTTTATTTGTCATCGCAGGATTTATTGTAAAAGAGGCTTATGAACGTTTTTATAATCCACCTGAAGTGGCTAGTGGAACGATGATTCTTATTGCGATGATTGGCTTATTTGCTAATTTATTAAGTGCGTGGTTTATGATGAAGAAAGGAGATGTAAAGGGGAATGTAAATTTACGAAGTGCCTATTTGCATGTACTAGGTGATGCACTTGGGTCAGTTGGTGCAATCATAGCTGGACTATTGATGCTGCTTTTTTCTTGGTATATAGCAGATCCAATTATTAGTGTAATTGTAGCGATTTTAATCTTAAAAAGTGCTTGGGGAGTAATTCAGCAAACCATTCATATTTTAATGGAGGGTACCCCAAATTCTGTTGATTTACATGCTGTAAGAGAGACACTACAAACGCTTGATGGGGTAATCAATGTTCATGATTTACATGTATGGACGATTACTTCTGGAATGGACTCTTTAAGCTGTCATTTATTAATCAAAGATAATTATGTAGAGCAGGAGATATTACAAAAGGCAATTGTGGAGATTGAAAAACAGTTTAATATAAAGCATTGTACGATTCAAATCGAAAAATCGGATCTTAAGCATTCCGATTTTGAAGTGTAACAAATATTGTCACATATTTTTTAATGGGATTGTAAATGATATTCTCATTAATTTTAAATCTAAGGAGAAGCTGGTATGGATATGTATGGACAAATCAAAGAATGGATGGACAATAAGAAATTACTAACCGTTTGCTTTGGCCATGGTAAGAATAAAAAAGAAATTATTGGTAGAATTATTAATTTTGATTCTAATATTATCTTGGTTTATCATGATGACGAAAAACAAATATATAATGTTAGCTTAACTGAAGTTATTGATATTACAGAAGCAATTACTGGGAAACGACTAGGTAAATGACTAAGAATATTAGAGGTTGGGGAATTGTTAATTCCTTAGTCACTTAGTATATTTAAATAGGGTTGAAGTGAATATCAAAAGGGTTGATGTAAAATAGCATCACTCTTTTTTTGTTTCTTATTAAACAATAAAAACTCAAGAAAATCTAATTTAGACTAATCCAAGACAATTAAAACTAATAAAAACTAACATTTACTAACATAAACTAACTAAAATGAATTGACGGATAACTAAAAACATATTAAATTAAAAAAGAAGCAAGTTTATAAAACGGTGATAGATTAAGGGAGGAACTAACTTGGATCATGACTTACTCACACCAATTGAGGTTGCGGAACTATTAAAAATCTCAAAATATACCGTATATGAAATGGTAAAAAGAGAAGAACTACCTGCAATCAAGTTAGGGAGAAAGGTAAGAATCAAAAAAGAAGATGTATTTAGATACATAGATAGTTCTAGCATTAATAACCGAATGTCTGAAAAAATTGCTGAATCAATCTCAATGAGTATAGAAATAAAGGATCCAGTTCTCTTTATGGGAAGTCATGATCTATCACTAGATTATGTAGTTGAATATATTCATCAACATTACAAGCAAATGAAGATCATTCCTGCTTTTTTAGGAAGCATGGAGGGATTATACCAGTTATATCAGGATAATACCCAAATTGCAGGATGTCATCTTTTTGATGAGGATACCGCTCAATACAACATCCCTTTTATTAAAAGGCTTTTCTTGGGAGAGAAGGTCTATGTAGTTGAATTTTTAAAACGAAATTTAGGATGGATTGTTGCCAGAGGGAATCCTAAAAAAATCGAGGACTGGAATGATTTAAAACGTCAAGAGCTTCGATATATTAATCGTCAAAAAGGGGCTGGCACAAGAGTAATATTAGATTATTACTTAAAAAAGCTAGCGGTGGATAAAAGCCAAATTAAGGGATATGAGCATATCGAAAGTACCCATTATGGAGTTGCTGCAGCAATTGCCAGAGGGGAAGGAGATTTTGGGCTTGCGACAGAGAGTGCAGCAATCGCTTTAGGATTAGATTTTGTTCCCTTGGTTAAGGAAAGATATGATTTAGTAATGAAGGATAAATTTTATCAGAGTGAACAATGGCAATATTTTCAGGAAGCATTACATAATCCAGATTTAAAATCGAAAATAGAAGCCCTAGGTGGCTATGATGTTAGTAAAACGGGAGAACTTATTCAGGAGGTTTAATAGAGATGATTAAAGGTTTAATGAAAAAAACAATGATGTTGAGTCTTAGTTTACTATTGATTTTAGGTTTTGTTGTAGGATGTAGTTCAAATGAAGAAAATACATCTAACAAAGAAAATACTTCAAGCAGCCAAGAGAATGCAACAACTCAAGCGAAAGAAGAAAAAGGGTCAGTTATACTAGCAACAACAACAAGTACACAGGATAGTGGATTACTTGATGTGCTAGTTCCAGTGTTTGAAGAGCAAACTGGATATATGGTAAAAACGATTGCTGTTGGTACTGGAAAAGCGTTAGAAATGGGTGAAAATGGGGAAGCAGATGTGCTATTAGTACATGCACCAACTGCTGAGCAGGTACTTGTAGATAATGGTTCTGCAATTAATCGTCAATTAGTAATGCATAATGATTTTGTGATTGTCGGTCCAAAAGGAGATCCAGCGGGAATCAGTGGACTTACAATGTCAGAAGCGCTTAAAAAAATTGCCGATTCTAGCACGTTGTTTATTTCACGTGGAGATGATTCCGGAACACATAAAAAAGAACTTGGTTTATGGAAAGCAGTAGGAATTGAACCAGCAGGGGTATGGTATCAGGAGACAGGACAAGGTATGGGTGAAACACTTCGAGTTGCTTCAGAAAAAGAAGGGTATACATTAACAGATCGTGCTACTTATTTAGCCCTTCAAGAAGAAATTGCCTCTCAGATTCTATTAGAAGGGGATAAAGATCTTTTAAACGTGTATCATGTGATGCAAGTAAATCCAGAAAAATCAGAGATGATTAATGCAGAGGCAGCAAAAGCTTTTGTAGAGTTTATGGTTAGTAAAGAAACACAAGAGATGATTAGCGAATTTGGTGTTGATCAATATGGACAATCTTTATTTTTTGCAGATGCAGGTAAGGACGAAAATAATTTATCAAAATAATAAAATTATGTAGCAACAGGAGCGTTATATAGATGGAAATGATAGGAAGAGGGGTAATCAAGGCCTTTGAAATGATTATTTCTAGAGACCCAGAAATCGTTATGATTACTCTGTTAACATTGAAAATTTCTGGCATTGCAACCTTAATCAGTATCCTAATTGGAATACCATTGGGAGTTATATTAGCTTGGAGTAATTTCCCGGGACGTAAAATAGTGATTAGCATTGTTAATACAGCAATGGGATTTCCTCCGGTGGTAGTTGGACTATGGGTTTTTCTACTATTAGCTAGAAATGGTCCATTAGGATCACTTGAATTACTGTATACACCAACCGCAATTATTATCGCTCAAGCGGTAATTGCTTCACCTATTGTTATTGGACTAACCAGTGCAGCGATAATGCAGGTGGATGAGAAAATGAGGCTGCAGCTTAAGTCCTTTGGGGCTACAAAATGGCAAATGCTCTTGCTCGTTTTAAGAGAAACGAAATATTCTCTTTTGGCAGCCGTAATTGCAGGATTTGGTGGAGTAATTTCAGAAATAGGAGCCTCCATGATGGTTGGTGGAAACATAAAAGGGTATACTAGGGTATTAACAACAGCGACTGTAATGGAAACTTCAAAGGGAAATACTGATGTTGCAATCGGGATTTCTATCATATTAATGCTATTAGCCTACTTGGTTACATTAGGACTGACCATCATGCAACATCGGGAGGTCAAAGAATGAGTATACCTATTCTTCAATTAAAGAACATTAAATTAAATAAAAACGGAAAACAGGTCTTAAAAGTAGATCAATTTACTGTTGAAGAAGGAGCAATAATTGGGATTGTTGGGCCAAATGGTGCGGGTAAAAGTACATTTATGAAAGTGATGGCTTTTTTAGAGGAACCAGATGAGGGAGAAATCTTCTTTCGTGGGATTAATGTGAGTAATCAAATTGGAATTGATCAACGCAGACAGATTGCGATGGTTTTTCAGCAACCATTGATGTTAAATACAACAGTCCATAATAATGTCGCCATCAGCTTAAAATTAAGAAATAGGCCAAAAAAGGAAATTCAAGAATTGGTCATACATTGGCTAGAACGATTTGGTATTCTTCATTTACAAAACAGAAATGCAAAGACATTGTCTGGTGGAGAAGCCCAACGAGTTGCTTTAGCAAGAGCAATGATTTCAGAGCCTAAGCTTTTATTTTTGGATGAGCCTTTTACTGCATTAGATTTGCCTACAAGAAAAAGGCTATTAGAGGATTTTAGACAGGTGTTAATGGAAACAAAGACTACTACTCTTTTTGTGAGCCATGATTTTCAAGAGGTCAAATTTTTGTGTAAGGAGATGGCCATGTTATACAAGGGCCACCTCATTGACCGAGCCAAATTTGATGAGATAAATCGTTTACAGCTTCCGGAAGAGCTTGCACAGTTTTTACAGGATTGGATGACACCCTTAGCAATATAGCAAGATGCCCTCTTTTTGCATTAAGTTATTATAATTTAATGCAAAAGGGGGTTTCTTATTTAGCTAGAATACAGAACTTAAAATGAGGAAAACATAACCTTGATATCCAGTAAAAAGGGGGGACACATAAAGTGTTTAAAAAGATATTTGGAGTTTTACAAAAGGTTGGTAAAGCGCTTATGCTTCCAGTAGCAATTTTACCAGCAGCTGGGTTAATTTTAGCTTTAGGAAATGCTTTTCATAATGAAACATTGTTGCGAAGTATTCCAGCCTTAGGGGCAGGTTGGTTTCAGCTCATTGCAACTGTTATGGAGCAAGCAGGAGGAATTATTTTCTCTAACCTTTCCCTTTTATTTGCTGTTGGGGTAGCAGTTGGATTAGCGGGTGGCGATGGTGTTGCAGCACTTGCGGCTATTGTGGGTTATTTAATTATGAATGTAACAATGAGCGTTTTGTTAAGAATTACTCCGGATATGCTTGGTGACCCGATGTATGCCAATGTTCTAGGAATACCTACATTACAAACAGGTGTTTTTGGAGGAATTATTGTTGGAATTTTAGCAGCATATTTGTTTAATCGTTTTTATGAAATTGAACTTCCTCCTTATTTAGGATTTTTTGCAGGGAAACGTTTTGTGCCCATCATTACAGCAGTAAGTGCATTAGGTTTAGGAATTGTAATGATTTATTTATGGCCACCTATTCAAGGTGGATTAAATACGTTTTCCCATAACATGGTGGATGCCAACCTAACCTTGTCTGCCTTTATATTCGGAATCATAGAAAGAGCCTTAATACCATTTGGTTTACATCATATTTTTTATTCTCCTTTCTGGTTTGAGTTTGGTAGCTATGTTAATGCTGCTGGTGAAGTGATTCGAGGAGACCAAGCAATCTTTTTCCATCAATTAAAGGATGGAGTTCCACTAACAGCAGGTACTTTTATGACTGGTAAATTTCCCTTTATGATGTTTGGGTTACCAGCAGCTGCTCTTGCGATTTATCATGAAGCTAGACCAGAAAGAAAGAAGTTTGTCGCTGGAATAATGGGTTCTGCTGCATTAACCTCATTTTTAACAGGAATTACAGAGCCAATAGAATTCTCCTTTTTATTTGTAGCTCCTGTTTTATTTGCAATACATACCGTTTTTGCCGGTTTCTCTTTTATGTTAATGCACATTTTAAATGTCAAAATTGGCATGACCTTCTCTGGAGGGGTAATAGATTTTCTGCTTTTTGGAGTATTACAAAACCGAACTGCTTGGTGGTTAGTTATTCCAGTTGGATTAGCTTTTTCGGTAATTTATTATTTTGGTTTCCGGTTTGCTATTCGAAAATGGAATCTGGCTACACCGGGTCGTGAACAAGAGGAGGCAAAAGAAGGTGGAGAAGCGAATGTTACAAAAGAGCTTCCTAAAAATGTTTTAGAAGCGTTAGGTGGAAAAGAAAATATTACTCATTTAGATGCATGTATTACTAGGCTTCGTGTTTCAGTTGCCGATTCTAAAAATGTGAATAAGGATCGTTTAAAGCAGTTAGGTGCATCTGGGGTATTAGAAGTAGGTAATAGCATCCAAGCAGTTTTTGGACCAAAATCTGATACGTTAAAGGGACAAATACAACGAATCATGACAGGTCAATCAGCACATGTGGAAGAAAAACGGGCCGAAACAGAAGATAAGAAAAGACAGGATATTCCGAAAGAAAATGGTCCAGAAGTAATAGTCGCTCCTATCACGGGAAAAATTATTCCAATCACGGAGGTTCCAGACCAAGTCTTTTCACAGAAAATGATGGGGGATGGCTTTGCTATTCATCCGGAATCTGGAACCGTAGTTTCACCGGTAGATGGTACTATTGTGAATATTTTTCCAACAAAGCATGCAATAGGCATTGAATCCTTAAACGGTTTGGAAATATTAATTCATTTTGGTTTAGATACGGTTAACCTAAAAGGGGAAGGCTTTGAAGCATTTGTGCAGCAAGGAGACCAAGTTATGCAGGGGCAGAAGTTATTGGAGGTTGATCTTGATTTTGTTCAAAAAAATGCTCCTTACATTATTACACCCATTGTTTTTACTAATTTAAAGGATGGCCAATTTGTTCAGATTCTTAAAGAAGGAAAAGTAACCAGTAATGAAAAGGATATTATAAAAATTGCAGAAAAGGAGCTTGATTAGTATGGTGGAAAAAACATTTAAAATTTTAAGTGGTGCAGGTATTCATGCTAGACCAGCAACCTTATTAGTGAATGCGGCAGGAAAATTCCAAGCCGATATCCAATTAGAATATAATGAGAAAAAAGTCAATTTGAAATCGATTATGGGTGTCATGTCTTTAGGCATAAAAGAAGGATCAATGGTAAAAATCATTGCTGACGGAAAAGACGAAGATGAAGCTATCAGTGCACTTGAAGAAATAATGAAAAAAGAAGGGCTTGGAGAGTAATGTCAAAAATCATTCAAGGAATCGCTGCTGCAAAAGGATATGCGATAGCAAAAGCCTATTTACTATCAGAACCAGAATATACAATTGAAAAAAAGGAAATTACAGATAGAGAAACTGAGATGAGAAGGTTAGACTTAGCCTTAGACAAGGCTAAAAGTGAGCTTGAAGCTATAAGAGAATCAACAAGAGCACAGCTAGGTGATGATAAAGCAGAAATCTTTTCCGCACATTTACTGGTGCTTCATGATCCTGAGCTTGTAAATCCAATCAAGGACAAAATAATCAGTGAAAACCTCAATGCTGAGTTTGCTTTAGAACAAGTGGCAGGAATGTTTATCGAAATGTTTGAGCAGATGGATAATGACTATATGAAGGAACGTGCTGCAGATATCAGGGATGTGACAAAAAGAGTATTGTTTCATTTATTAGGGATAGAATATGTAAACCCAAGCAATATCATGGAAGAAGCGATTATTATCGCAAAAGATTTAACCCCTTCAGATACTGCACAACTAAACAAAACCTATGTAAAAGGCTTTGCGACCGATATTGGGGGAAGAACATCTCATTCTGCGATTATGGCTCGTTCTTTAGAAATACCGGCGATCGTAGGAACAAAGAACAGTACACTAGAGATTAAGCAGGGAGATATAGTAATTATTGATGGTATTGATGGACAACTTATTGTTAATCCTTCTTCCGAAGAAATAGAGAAATATAGACAAAAACAAGAACAATTTGAACAGAAAAAGGCGGAATTAGCAACCTTAGTTAAACAACCCACAATTACGATAGATCAACATCAGGTTGAACTTGCAGCGAACATTGGAACTCCAAAAGATGTAGAGTCGTTAATTGCGAATGGAGGAGAAGGAGTAGGGCTATATCGAACAGAATTCCTTTATATGGGGAGAGATAATTTACCTACAGAAGAGGAACAATTTATTGCTTATAAAACCGTTTTAGAAAAATTGAATGGCAAGCCAGTAGTGGTAAGAACCTTAGATATTGGCGGAGACAAAGAATTAAGCTATTTAGAGTTACCAAAGGAGCTTAATCCTTTTCTTGGTTTTAGGGCAATCCGTTTAACATTAGAAAAGCAAGAAATCTTTAGAACTCAGCTTCGCGCATTACTTCGGGCAAGTATTTACGGTAATCTCAAGGTTATGTTTCCGATGATTGCTACACTTGATGAGTTTAGAGCAGCTAAACAGGTTTTATTAGAAGAAAAGAAAAATCTCTTAAATCAAGGTATAGAAGTAGCAGAAAAAATAGAGATTGGAATGATGGTGGAAATTCCTTCATCCGCTGTCATGGCGAATCAGTTCGCAAAAGAGGTTGATTTCTTTAGCGTTGGAACCAATGATTTGATTCAATATACCATGGCCGCAGATCGAATGAATGAAAAAGTTTCGTATCTTTACCAGCCTTATAATCCAGCAATATTACGTCTTGTAGATATGGTCATCAAAGCTGCTCATCAAGAAGGAAAATGGGCAGGAATGTGTGGAGAGATGGCGGGAGATTCCATCGCTATCCCTATTTTACTTGGGCTGGGCTTAGATGAGTTTAGTATGAGTGCGACTTCGATACTGCCTGCAAGGAGTCAAATCAGAAAATTATCGAAAATTCAAGCAGAGGAAGCGGCAAAACATGTACTTACATTGGCTACATCCAATGAAGTAGAAACCTATATTAAAGAAAAGTTTCAAATTCAATAAAAAACCCCCATTACTGGGGGTTTTTGGATTCTACAGTGCATTCTCCATTAAAATGTTTTTCCCATTCATTTGGTTGGTGGTAAGATATGTATTGATGACAGTTAATACATATCATGTTTTGACCATCTTCATCAAATGGAACCCAAGAATGCTTGGCCATTTTTAATCCTCCTTTATAAGGCTTATTGGGAAATCCTTTAACGTTATTATTATTTCCTATTATATACAAAATATTTTTGAAAGCAGGTTGTGTAATGTATGATGTGATTGTTATTGGTGGAGGTCCAGCTGGTTTAATGGCAGCCATCGCTGCTGCAGAGCAGAACGTAAAAGTAATTCTAATTGAAAAAGGAGATAAATTAGGTCGGAAACTAGCAATCTCCGGAGGTGGACGTTGTAATGTCACGAATAAACGGCCGATTGCGGAATTAATCCAACATATCCCTGGAAATGGTCGTTTTTTATATAGTGCTTTTTCTATTTTTAATAATGAAGATATCATTCTTTTTTTTGAAAGACTAGGAATCAAGCTGAAGGAAGAAGACCGTGGGCGGATGTTCCCGATTAGCGATAAAGCAGAAACAGTGGTAAATGTACTAATCCATAGATTAAGTAAACTGAATGTGGAAATTAAAAAGAATAGTCCAGTCAAAACGATTCAATATGATAAAGACGATTATCACACAGTTGAATTAACAAATGGAGACAAAATTAGAGGTAAGTCTGTGATAATTGCGGTTGGCGGCAAAAGTGTACCACAGACAGGTTCGACTGGTGATGGATATGCTTGGGCAAAAAAAGCAGACCATACCATAACTGATTTATATCCAACAGAAGTTCCTATTACCTCAAAGGAACTCTTTATTAGACAAAAAGTTTTACAAGGATTGTCTTTAAGAGATATTGAAATATCTGTTTTAAATGAAAAAGGGAAGGTTATTGTATCTCATCAATTAGATATGATTTTCACACATTTTGGGATTAGTGGACCTGCCGCATTACGTTGTAGTCAGTTTGTAGTTAAACAGTTAAAAAAAGCAAAGAATCAAAGAGTAGAGATGAAGCTAGATCTATTTCCTGATAAAAAGGAAGATCAAGTTTATCAGGAGATAACAGAAAGACTTCAAAAAGAACCGAAAAAGGCAGTCAAAAATGCATTGAAAGGTTATATACCAGAAAGATATTTACATTTTCTTCTTGAAAAAGCTACAATTCCCCAGGAAATGAGTTTTGAACATCTAAAAAAGGAACGAATTCGACAACTAGCACAATTGATAAAGAGCTTTGTATTTAAAGTAGATGGAACATTATCCATCGAACAGGCCTTTGTAACTGGTGGCGGTGTATCAGTAAAGGAAATTGATCCTAAAACAATGGAAAGTAAATTACGAAGACAATTATTCTTCGCTGGAGAAATACTTGATTTACATGGCTATACAGGAGGATACAATATAACCGTTGCATTTGTAACAGGACATATTGCAGGAAAGAATGCAGCACAAGTGGTAAAAGGATAAAAGGTTAATGAAAAATGTGCAAAGATTAGGGAAAACTAAGGTAAGCTAATAATTAAAAATACAGGAGATAGAGCATGCCATTTGCAGAAATTAATCACACAAACCTTTTTTTTAGAGCTACCGGTAAAGGTATTCCTATTATATTAATTCATCCTCCACTTTTAACAAAAGAGAATTTTTTTTATCAGCAAGAAAATTTATCAGAATTTTTTCGAATCATCACCTTTGATATTAGGGGTCATGGAGATAGTAAACCGACCGATGAAGAAATCACCTATTCTTTAATTGTAAAGGATATTATTGCTCTAATGAATCATTTAGAAATTGAAAAAGCCTTTATTGGGGGATATTCAACAGGAGCTTCTATTGCATTTGAAGCCATTTTGAATTATCCAGAACGGTTTCTAGGAGGAATTATCATTGGAGGAATGTCAGAAGCAAGTGGATTAATACTTAGAAATGAAATTAAAATAGGAATAGCCATAACAAAGTATAGATGGAAGAGACTAATTGCACATACCATCTCTAAAAGTAATGCAAACAATAAGGTAATGTATCAGCGGCTATACCAGGATGCTATGAAGGGCGATATTGCTCATTGGCATCAGTACTATAAATGTAGCTTATTTTATAATTGTACTAATCGCTTAAATGAAATTAAGCAGCCTATGTTATTAATTTATGGAAAGACCAACTTTATGTTTTATCCATATGCAAATATTCTGAAAAATGGATTGCTAAATCATAGCCTATATATGATTGATGGGAAAGATCATCAATTACCAACAAAAGCTGCAGAAAAGACGAATCAAGTGATTCAAAATTGGCTAAAAAAAATCTGTAATACAACATAAAAACCGTGTTATAATGGTAGTACTTTTAAATAAGTTTAATCTATGAAATTTATAAGAGGACATTATGAAGATAAAAGAAAAACACGGCTTTTATTATCCAAAATTAGTATTTTTGTTCGTTTTTGTTTATGTAACAATTAGTTTATTTTCTATCATATATTTTTTAAATAATTTAAATTCACTTCAGATGGAATATTTGTTCCCAATTATTTTACTATTGGTGATAAAATATTTTCCAATTGTCTATAACAACCAAAATAATAATTATACTTTGCTTTCTTTTGCATTTCCAATTGTTATTGTCTACGGGATTATACCAATCATAATTACAAATTTAATTGGATTCATCTTTCCGCAGAAAAATAGTAATAAACTATTAATTAAACGTTTGTATAATAGTTCTAAACAAATAATTGGAGCTACTGCAGTTTATTTAGTATTTAACAATGTGTTATTTAATGAATATCTTCACATAACAATTTTAATTATATTGAGTGCTTTTATATTTTCCTTAAATGATTCAGGTAGTCTTGCAATAATATTATATTTGGATAAAAAATATAATTTTATAAAAAAACAGCTTCCTAGCATATTAGAAATACTAGTTTCTAATATTTTAAATGGTATTGTAACCTTTTATTTATATGCCGAAATTGGTGTATATGGTTTTTTAGTAGCCCTTCTATATGCCATCTTTTTATCTTTAGGAGTGCAATACCAGTTTGCATATTCTCAACAAAAAAACGAATTACATAAAACCGAACAAAGCGCTCAAGCCATCCTAGATACGATTGATTATGGTGTAATTACCTTTGATTTAGATGCTCATATTACAAGTGCGAATCCAATTGCACTTCAATTCCTAAAACAGTTAAATCCTGACCCTATTGGAAAAAAGGTAGAGGAATTGAAGCCATTTTATTCTAAAGAAATCTATCAGTTTGTGCTTCAAACGATGGAAACGAAAAAGGTCTATCAGCAAAAGAATGTACCAACTTTTGTATGGCATGAACAAGGTTATTATGATATTCACACTTATCCAATGAAAGATACGTCTGGTAAAATTCAAGGTGTTTTACTTTTGTATAGGAATGTAACTGAAGAGCAGTTTCTAAAACGACAATTTGTTGAGGCAGATAAGCTTACTCGTTTAGGGCAAATTGCAGCGTCCAAGGTTCATGAAATAAGAAACCCATTGACCACCGTTCGAGGTTATCTTCAATTTTTAAGAAGTAAGATAATGAAGGGGGAGGAAGTAAAGATAACCTCCTTTGACGTAGCCATTCAAGAGATTGATCGAACCAATGAGTTAATTAGTTCTCTACTAATCTTATCAAGACATACGAATGAAAAAGAAAGAATACTGGATTTAAGGTTCATATTAATTGAACTTATTCAACTATTTAAATTTCAGCTAGATTCAAAAAATATTCAGCTAGAATATCAGCTTGATGAAGAATTAATGGTCTTAGGAAATGAAAATAATCTGAAGCAAATTTTTATTAACCTTATAATTAATGCAATTGATGCAGTAGAAGTAAATCATCCAAGTAAAGGTAAAAAAATCAAAATCTTTGCTAAGAAATTGGATAAGCAAGTTATTATTGCATTAGCGGATAATGGCGTTGGTATTCCTGAAAAAGATCTTCAGAAATTAAATCTTCCTTTTTTCAGTACGAAAAATGAAGGAACTGGATTAGGATTATATGTAACTTATCAATTAATTGAAGAACATCATGGAACGATTTCAGTGAATAGTATAGTTGATAGTGGAACAGACATCACTATTTGTTTTCCATTACAAACCTAAATATAATATAAAAGCACAATTCTATGTAAGCGAGAGAATTGTGCTTTATTTATTCTTTCTAAAATAGGAAAGAATCAAGAATAAAATAGGGATTACAACACCCATGAAAAGAGAATAGGGTGTCCAAGTAGTTGCTGCAACTTCAATTAATTCAACAATACCTCTATTTAAAATAAAATGAAGCGATGCTGTGATTATAATTAGAGGTATAATTAGCGGGCGAACATCTGTTAATTCAAAAACTTGTCCAATTGCCATAATAGAACCATAGAAGCTGACTAACATCTTCGTTAAAACAGTTAGCATATAAGAAATACTAATTATTGCTTCTAAGCGGGTCAAGAATTCACCAATGTTGATGATTCTTACCATATTAAATGGAGCGAAAAGAGACATTTCAACGGGTCTAACATTAAGTACAAGTATAGTAGCTATAATGGATACGATTAGAGTAAAGCTGCCTACAAGTACCCCACTAATAAATACTTTGGTAATATGCTTTTTTTTGTTTACAAAGGGAAGGATCATCATGAAAACTACTAACTCAGCAAAAGGAAATCCTGTTACTGGGTATGCTCCTCTAATGCTTGGCATAAAACCTTCTGATAAAATAGGTGTTAATTTTTTAGGGTCCATATAAGGAATAGAGAAAATGATAGAAAACCAGAATCCAAAGGCGGCGATATAGGAAAAAAATGAATTTGATCTAGCGAGAACCTCTAAACCATAATGGATGACCATGTAAATTAATAGTGTAGATAATATAACGATGACAATTTTTGGTGTATTTCTTAAAGCAGTTATTCCTATATAGTTTGCTGCATCACTTATTAATAAAACGGATAAGTGTAAGAAAAACCAAGCATATAGAATGCCAATCACTTTTCCGATTTTTTTGCCTAATAAATGTTCGCTAATATCTATGATTGTCATATTGGGGAAACGTTTGGATAAGCGAATCAGTATATAAGAAAAGAGGATTCCAATCATGGTGGCAAGAATAAAGGAGATCCAGGCATCTTGTCTTGCAACAGTCACGATACTGCTAGGTAGAATCAAAATGGAACCACCGAGGATAAAGTTTGTAACTAAAAACCACAATTGATAACGACTAATTATTCCATTTTCAATCACCCGTATTACCTCCCCGATATAATACTTTCCTTACGATTTGTCATTTTTGATAAAAGAAATTCCCAATAATAATAATGGGATAAGAACCCCAATTAAAAACGAATAGGGTGTCCAAGTGGTAGACGCAAATGAAATTACTTCTGCTATATCTTCTTCTAGTAGGAAGGAGAATGAAACAGTAATTATGACTAATGGAATAATAATTGATCGATAATCCATTAATTGAAAAACCTGAGCGATTGCTAGTGTTCCAGCATAAAAACTAATCGTCAATTTTGTCCCAATACTTATAATAAAAGACATGGATATAAGTATTTCTAATCGGCTTAAGAAATCGCCGATACTAATTAAACGAGCCACATTAAAGGGAGCAAAGAGACTAATTTCAGTGGGATAGATATTTAGGACCATTATTGTAATTAAAACGATAAAAAATAATGTTATGCCAGCAAATAATTGACTTCCAACAAATATTTTTGTGATGTTTTTTTGCTTATTCACAAAAGGGATAATCATCGTAAAAATAACCAGCTCAGCAAATGGAAAACCTAACGCTGGATAAGTTCCGCGTAGAATGGGTTTAATTCCATTTGCCAATATAGGGCTAATTTTATCTGGTTCGATAATTGGAAGCATGAGGATGATGGTTAGCCAAATCCCGATTAATGAAATAGGCAATATTATATCATTGACTCTGCTAATAACTTCAATACCGGATAGAGAAGTATAAAGAATAATAATACCAAATGCGAGACTAAATACAGCCATTGGGGTATTTGGCATAAAATTAATTTTTACAAATTCTACTCCATTTCTTAATACCAGAGCAGCTAAGTGGATAAAAAACCAAGAATAAAACAACCCTATTAATCGGCCAAACCATTTTCCTAACAAAAATTCTAAAATTTCCATAAAGTTTTTGTTAGGAAATCGTTTTATTAAAGAAACAATAATAAAAGCAAAAACAGCGCCAATTAAAGAACTTAGGATTGCTGAAATCCATCCATCTTGTTTCGAATGGTTTACAATAGAGGAAGGCAAGAAGATTAATGCACTTCCAATGGTAAAATTAATAACTAAAAACGCTAATTGGATTGAGCTAATTTTTTCTTTCATTTCTTCAGCTCACTCTCTACAGAGAATTAACTCATTAATTGGTATAGCCAAGTATTAATTGGACTAAATATCATTCTTAATCCATTGGTGGGATTAGGAATATAGATATTTAATAATTGACCTATTGAAAGATAGGAAGCAATCGCCATTAAGCCTAGAAAAACATATAAATCTTTTTTCTTTTTCTGTTGTCGAAGTTTTTTAATTTGCAGATAAGAGACAACCAAAATAAGTAAACCTACACTTATCACAGCCATTATTTTTTCTTCATCTCCAACTGAAAAGATTTATTTTTCATCCCGATATCATTTATTTTAGTATTGACGTTAACGTGAACCTCTAAATCAACAAATTCTTTTTCCCAGTTATCTTTTAGTGTTTTCCAATCTTTTGGATGCTGTCGTTCAATGACTTCTCCAAAACGGAAGGCATCTACTTTAAACTCCTTTTGTATTTTACCAAGAACGTCCTCTACTTCCTTTTTAACAGTCCGATTGGTTGCCTTTTCTAGATCAGCAAGCGTTGATACTTTGGTTAAATCAATTGGGCCATTTGCTTCTCCAACATTTGCTTGGATTTCGATTTCTAGATCTATCCTAGGCTTTCCATATTTTATACTCGCTTTTCTTTTTGTTTTAGAAGAAATTAAATCAATAGATTGCTTATTAGCTTTATAAGGGACAACAATAACCGTTTTCTCAATATGATCAGTAATAAAGTTTAAGGCTCTTGCATCCTTAATTTCTAAATATCCTACGATTTTATCATTATTAAAAATCGCAAAACCACCTGCTTTGATTACAGAGGCTTGGGAGGAATCCTGGGTTTCTGATAATTGACTTTTACTGATATAGGGCGACAAAGCAATATAGGGAAGAACAACCTCTGCAGAAGGACTTGTCAGGGTATTAATGATTTCTCTAAGTTCAACAGGTCTACTACAGGATTCAGTTTCATAGGTATTATCTAAATGTTTTAATATGGATAAGGCATTATTAGATTCTAAGATGGATTGATTAGAAAGAACATGATCTACTTTTTGCCCTTTTGTGATTGCTACAGGAATATCTTCTCTTATTTCCGGGTCACGATACATCATGTCTAAAAGGTCTTTAATCCCACTTTTTTCTGCCAGTTCGGAATTGATCAGGATTACCTGTAAATGGCCAAAGTATAATTTCCTTGAAACTTCTCTTGAGGATTTTCGAATTGCAGCATAAATTGTTTTTCCTGAGGTATGTAAGGTCATAAATGGTGTCATCGTACTACTTACCCCTTGTGTACCAGAGGCAGCAGATGGATTTACAATTTGGTAAACAACCGTAATTTCACTCTCTGTAGGACCAGGATCCACTCCTAAACCAGTGACAATGGATAATTCATTTAATTCGGTTCGATCCCAGCATCCTGGAAGAAATATAAGGCTGGTTAAGCTGCTAATTATCATCAATAACTTCAGGAACTTTACTTTCATGTTTTTCACCTTTACTTATTCATTCTTTTTTGGTGGATGAGGAGAAGTCGACTCTTCTCGTACTTGATCTTTTTGACTAAATAAATAAGGTCTTCTTTTCATCCAAAACCAGGGAACACGTACAAAAATATCTTTTTGATCACTTAAATTCATTGGTGCTATTCCTGCTAAGTAAGGAATACCAAACGATCGCAGACTGGACAAGTGAATGACAAATAAAATTAGGCCAAATAGCATACCAAAAAGTCCAAGTGTTCCTGCTAAAACAAGCAATATAAAACGAATGATTCTTGAGGCAATGGCCATATCATATCCTGGTGTTGTAAAATTGGATATGGCTGTCATAGCAACAATAATAACCATCGCAGCCGAGACGATTCCCGCATCTACTGCAGCAGTACCTAATACTAATGCCCCAACGATCGAAACAGCTTGTCCGATGGATTTAGGCATTCGTAGTCCTGCTTCTCGTAATATTTCAAAGGTTATTTCCATTAGAAAGGCTTCAATGATGGCTGGAAATGGAATTCCTTCTCGTTGAGCCGCAAGTCGAACTAATAATGTTGTTGGTATAAGCTCCCTATGATAGGTAGTGACCGCAACATAAAAGGATGGGAGAGTTGTTGCAATAAAAAATGTAGCAATGCGTAAAATTCGTAAAAAAGATCCAATTGGAAAACGTAAATAATAATCATCACCTGCTTGGAAATACATTGCAATGCTAACAGGTACAATCAAAACAAATGGTGTACCATCGACAAAGATAGCCACTTTTCCTTGTAAAAGCTCTGAAGCCACCTTATCCGGACGCTCTGTATTGTAAACAGTTGGGAATAAGGAAAAAGTTGAATCTTGAATAAGCTCTTCAATATAACCACTTTCTAAAATACTATCAATTTCAATCCTATTCAATCGACGTTTAACCTCTTCCACAATCTTTGGATTGACTATTCCTTTAATGTACATTATTCCTACTGCGGTTTCTGTTAAGGTTCCTATATATTTTTGTTCATAACGCAGTTTAGTGCTTGGTATTTTGCGCCGCACCAGTGCTGTATTGGTGCGTATATTTTCATTAAAGCCTTCCCTTGGACCTCTAATCGTCATCTCATTTTCTGGTTCTGCAATCGCTCTAGACTCCCAGCCTTTTGTGCCCACGATTAAAGTAGTACTCTCTTCAGCAATGATTATGGCAACAGAGCCTCGTAATATCTCATTATAAACCTCTGTCTTACTATGGACTTCTTTTACATCGCCAAAGATAAGTAAGTGATCCTGGATATATTTATTGATGGATACTGTAATATTTTTCTGAGGAAAATCCTTTAGTAATACCTTAAAAAAATCAGAAATCTCCTTATTATTTGCTAATCCATCGGTATAAACAAGTGCAGCTGAAATTTGTTTATCACTACCTAGTTCAAATCTGCGAATAACAATATCTGCACTATTACCAAATTCTTTGTTTAATTCATGCAGATATTGATTAATATCGGTTGGTAAGTTATAAAGGTGTTCGTTTTTATTTTCAAAAGGTACTTTTTCATTGGTACCCATCATTTTCTTTTTTTTCCAAAATTTCATATGATCACATCTCCATTAATGATGGATTTAGTCTGACCACATACATGGTAATTTATGCATAACCAGAAAATGGACAAGGACTGCTAAACCTTTGATATAGAAGTAAATTCTAAGGTTTACAAAAAAAATGTATTCTGAAATTTTAGCTAATGAATTATCTATACCAAAATTTGCATTCTCAATCCAATGAATAGCTATGTTATCATGCAAGTACACCAGCGTACAGTTTCATTTTTATGATGGAAAACATGAAATTTGTAATTTAGGAGGTTATTTTATGAGAACAATGGCTAAAAAACTTATGGTTTGGTCTATTTCTTTAGTAGTTGCTCTTGGATTTACACTGATATCATTTCCAAGTCAAAAGGCTGAAGCAGCAGAGGTATCTACGACAACTATTCGTAATGAAACGTTAGCACTTGTAGGAAAGCCATATAAAGATGGGGGTTATTTACCTAGCACAGGCTTTGATAACCCTGGGTTAATATATTATGTTTACAAATCAAATGGAATTAATGCACCGAAAACTATCAAGGAGCAAGCGATTGTTGGAAGTCGTGTAGCAGCATATGATTGGAAATATGGGGATGTACTTTTCTTTTCCTATGATGGATCTAATCCACACTTTGCAGGAATTTATGTAGGAAGTGGAAAGTTTGTCTCTGTACCGCAAAACGGCGGCGAAGTGAAAGTTTATTCTTTGAGTAGTGATTATTTTAAAACGAAATATTTAGGTGCAAAACGTTACCTAGGAAGCTCTAGTTCAACAAGTTCTTCTAGCACAACTAGTTCTTCTATCGCCGATAAAATTGTTAGTTTAGGCGACAATTATTTGGGGACACCTTATGTGTACGGGGCGAAATCTTATCAAACAAATACCTTTGATTGCTCCTCTTATACTCAATATGTTTACTATAAAAATGGAGTAAAGCTACCAAGAACCTCAATTGACCAGTCAAAGGTTGGTACTTATGTACCTTATGGACAGTGGCAAAAAGGAGACCTTCTGTTTTATAGCACATCCTATTCCAATGGTAAAATTGCTCATGTAGCAATTTATGCAGGGGATGGAAAAATCCTACACACCTATGGTTCTCCTGGTGTAACCTTTACAAGTGTAAGTAATAGCTGGTGGAAAGCCCATTATAAAACTGCACGCCGTGTAATTAATTAATAGAAAAAAGTGGTGGATTAATCCGCCACTTTTTCTGTTATTTGTTTTTCCATTCTTCGGCGTTCCAATTGCCTAGACCTAGTATGAGTGTTGGTTTGCCAGTAGGCCCTTTTGTTAAATCAAATGCATGCATTCCAAGCGAAAAACATAATTTCAGGCTGGGTATATTATCGTTAGCTACCTTTACATATAATCGATTGATTTCTTTTAAAGCATTAGTTACCAAATCATAAGCAATGCCACTTTGTCGATAATCAGGATGGACGGCAATGAGAGCTTGCTCTAAACCATAATTTGCAATAGCCAATACGCCAACAATTTTTTTGCCATCGAGATAAACATGAATAAGATTACCGTTATAGGATAATTCATCAAATGGTGTTGTTTTTAGCCATCGTATCCCTTTCTGAGTAATATGTCCATCACCATATTGTTTAATAAAACGAATTAAAGGAGTTCGTACTCGTTCAGACGTCTTTGAATTTACCTTCACATGCTTCAAGAAATCACCTCTTTTGATGTCTTCATAAAGAGATATTGTGTGAATTGCATTAAACGAAGTAATGATCTTTTGCGTATAGCTGGTTCATCGAATTTCATTGGTTTAGAATTGGCTTCAAAGAACCATAATTTGTTTTTCTCGTCGAGTCCTAAATCCATAGAAAGCTCGCCTAGTGGATGATTGTGCTGTTTTTCAATTTGATTCGCTATTTTAATCACCAGCGTTTTAATCCTCATTTTCCATTCACCTTTTTTAGGGCCAAAAGCTTGCTTGAAGACAATGTCAAAAGATTGGATATTACCACCCTGTGGTACATGGGTAGTAATACTCCCTGTACCAGCGACCCGAATGCCAATTCCTGTAACTCCCCAGACCCCAACAGAATTTTTTTGGGCCAATACTCGTATATCAAAAGGATTACCATTAAAACGTCTTAATGCAATACCTTGTTGAATTATATATTCTTTGCCAGCTGTAAAGGAATTGACAGTGCTCCATAATTGGTTTTGGTGATTATACTCCTTAACATAGGCAATCCCTTTTGTTTGATAGGTGATTAAATAGCGATTATCAGCCTTTTTATCGACTCGAATAAAACCAATTCCTGCTTTACCATGGACCGGTTTTATATAAATAATTGGATATTTCCCCAAAAAGTCTTCTAATGTATCTGGTCTAAGAGCCGTGGTTTCAGGAATAATTCCTTTTAATTCATTGGAATCTTTAATCCAGTTATTTAAGCTCAATTTGTCAAAATATTTGAGGTTAAATAATGGTACTCCAATTTCTTTTAAAGAGTTGATATGATTAATAACAATTGTTTTTTCTTCTTCTTGTCGATTTGCAATTCGATTATAGATCACATCAGGTAAGGGAAGTTGTTTAGCAACCCATTTTTTTGTTGATGGGTAATACAGATACCCAGTTACTGTATTTGATTTAAGATTAAGTGACTCAATGGGAAACACAAAGGTAAAAACTCCTGATTTTCTCCCAGTATTTATGATATCAATAAAATTTTTTTTATTTCCTCTAAATCCATTGGCTCCATTTGTTGTCATAATTCCAAGAGAAGGACCTAGTTTAAAGGAACCCTTCTCTTGAATTAATTGAACAGGTATAAAGGATCGATTACTATAATTGTTTTTATTGATAATTTCTGCTTTGTATCCTGTATTGTAATACCCAAAGGATAATGACAGTATTTTTTGCTGATTTCCAATAGAGATAGACGGAGGTAGGATAATCTTCCATGTTGATTTAGAGACATCAATCCAAACTCGGTGTTGCAGATTCACCACTATCCCTCCATAAGGTTATTTGTTGGCTAAATAAATCGCATATTCTAGAATATAACGACTTGCTAGATTGCCAGCTTTTTTAATGCTTGGGTGTTTAAAAATGGAACGACCTGGCTTCGAATTGACCTCAAATAACCAAATTCTTTGATGATCATCAATTCCTATATCTAGGCCAAGCTCACCTAGAGGTTTCCCTGACTTTTCTTCTACTGCTTTGGCAATCTGTATAGAAGCGTTTTTAATCTGATTAACGACTGCTCCTGCCTTTTCACCATAGGTTTGTTTCAAAAACTTGATGGAATCAAGTAGTGTTCCTCCAGTCCGTATATGGGTGGTTACACTTCCTGCGCCAGCTGCTTTAGCCCCAATAGCAATTAAGTTCCATTGATTTTCTCTGTTTTTATGAAGTTGAATACGAAAGTCGACAGGTCTTTCTTTGAACTTAATCAAATTGACACCCTGCTGAATTAAATAATTTCTAGGATTTTTTTGACTGAAAACCGTTTTATATACTGCTGAAAGCTGTGAGTATGTCAGTGATTTATTCTGAGTGCCAATGCGATATTGAAGGTTATAACCATTCTCCAACTTTCTAACTTTATAGATTCCAAGACCAAGACTACCACTAGCTGGCTTTAAATAAACAATTGGGTGTTTATCGGCCATTTGTTGTAACGTGTTTAAGGATGGATTGATATAGGTTTCTGGAAAGAAATTTTTAACATTGGCTTCCGAATCTAGTAATTGATAAATATCCCATTTGTTAAAAAAGTCATAGTTAAATAATTTTCCACCCATTCTTTCGTGCTCTGATTTAATTCGTTCGATTTGAAAATTGCGTTCAGCTTGCCGGTTAGGGACACGATTATAGATTACATCAGGAAAAGGCATCGTAAATTCTTTCCAAGTATCTCCATATAGCTGCGGATGATAAAATATTCCTTGAATCTTCCTTGTATTCCAATTAATTCGATCAGGAGTAAAAACAAAATAATAAACTGGAAGACTTTCACCATGAATTAATAATCCTTTAAAAAAATCTCCAAAATGATTTTTTGTTTTTGCAGTGTAACCCCCAAATTTAGAACCTCTAAGGTCGGTGGTTAATATACCAATCACTGGCCCAAGGCGAATTCCACCATCTTCTTTTTTCAATATTAGTTTTGTTGTAAATGGAAGATTAATTTTATTCTTGATTGACGAAGAGATGACTAATTCGTTTTGAGTTGATTTTGAGCTCTTTACTTTTACCATGATTTTTTCAGTTAATCCAAAATATAAGGGTACGCTTTGATTCGGCTTTAGCTTTAGCTGCCCCAAGATATTGTTTGGGAAAAAGATCATATCTTGTTCCATATTTGCTATTTTAATATTGACCGACAATATCGTCATATGACTTTTCCTCCTACTTTCTTTTTAGAAAGGAATAACGTATACATAATTGGTTGAATTTTTGACTTATATATCAAAGCTGGATTATCAAGTAGTGTAAAAACGGTTCTACCTGGCTTTGAGTTCACTTCAATGATCCAAATATTGCCCTGTTTATCGATACCGACATCTAAACCTAATTCAAATAAATCACCATGGTGCTTTTCTAATTGCAAAGGGATTGTTTGTGCCAAACGGTCTAATTTTTGCAAAATCTCATTTGCTTTAGCTTCCCCATGCTCAATTCTTAGCAGCTGGTCTGCTTGAGAAACTGTTCCTCCACCATGGAGATTAGAAGTTATAGATTCCTTGCTCCCAATTCTCGCTGCCATCCCAGTAAGCTCCCATGATCCTCTCATATTTTTTTGAACAAGTATTCTTACATCATAAGGTTCGGAATTAGAGGTAGTTAAATCTAAATATTGTTGTATAAGATATTTTCTTTTGCTAACAAAATGTTTTATCCAGATAGAAAGAGATTTAGCCGAGGAAAAGCTGTTTTTAATATGGTTATTTTGAGCATCCCTTCCGATTATTTCATACAATTTATTTTGTTTTGAAATTTTTATGACTCCTATTCCATGACTACCACCAATAGGTTTTAAAACAACTGGATATTGATTCAACCAACTAAGTAGCTGTGAGAAGTTTTGATAAATTTCGGTACGAGGTAAGAATGGACGAAAACTAGGGTGATTAGACAATATTTGATAAACCTCCCATTTTCCAGATAATCCGTTACCTAAAAAGGTAATATTTTTGTCCTTTTTTATTTGTGCAATATAGGATTTATAATAGTTGAATTGTTTTGAATTCGTGTAAAAGCAACGATCATAAATATAATCAGGTAAAGGGAACCAACCTGTATCCCATTTATTGATAGAGAAGTTGTAATAAAAACCTTTAACTTGTTTTCTATCCCAATCCACTGTATTAGGATAAAAAACATATACTAGAATATGATGATTATGGCCTAGTTTTTGTAAAAACCGATAAAACCCTTTTTCAAAAAAAAGGGTTTGTTTAATTTGGCAAACCATAATTCCTAGTATGCTTTGAAATTGAACCTGTTTTTCCATAAGGAACCCACCTTAGTTATTGTGGCTTTTTCTTCATTTTCTTCTTTTTTTTTGTGATAAATAATCCAGTTAAAAAACGAGTGTAGTCAATTAAGCGATGAACTGATGGTCTTGCACCAGTTAATCCTGGGTCATTATTTTTTGAGGGCTTAGCGTTAACCTCAAGCAGCCAAAGCTTCCCGTTTACATCCAAGCCTAAATCTATTCCTAGTTCCGCAAAGCTACCATTTGAGCTTGCTTCAATTTGCTTTGCAATCGCTAAGGAATAATTGGTAAAATAATCAGGGGAAACCTTTTGCCTATTGTTCAAGTTTGATAAATGAATGGCGTGCATCACCTTACTTTGGGTTCCTCCACGAGCTAGATTGGAAACGAATTGCTGCTCATCTGCAACTCTTGCTACCATTGAGGTAATTGCCCAATTTCCAGTCTCGTTTTTTTGTACTAAGATTCTAAAATCAACAGGGCGATTTTTTATAGTTATTAAATCGATTCCTTCTTGAATAATATAGGGTTCTGATTTTAATCTTGGAGTCAGTTGTTTAACCATTTGTGCAAATGAATTGTAGTTTAATGATAGAGGACCATTTATCTTAGATAAACGAACAAAGTATTCTGCTCCCCTTTTTTGAACCTTTATAATTCCTCTTCCTAAGGACCCGTTGGTTGGTTTCAGATAAGAAGTAGGGTATTTGTTTAGCATCTCTTTGATGGTTGTATGGTTCTTATACAGCTTGGTATTTGGTAATATAGATTGAACTGAAGTGTTCTTTAATAAGTCATACACTTGCCATTTATTTAAAAAATGATCATTAAAAAAGTGTGAGTAGTTTTTAGATTTTAATTGCTGGATTGATTCTTGATGTTTAAACTCAAATTTTCTTGAAGATATTCTGTTGTAAATCACGTCTGGAATTGGTAATTTATTTTGTTCCCAACGATTTCCTTTAAGAAGCCATCCCTTAATCGAGCTATTTTGCAAATCAATATCCTCCAATGTGAAGGCATAAGAAAGAGTTCCTTTTGATTTAGAAACTAGAGCAATTTCCTTTAAGAAAGAGGTCATTTCTCCAAAAGGCTCCTGAGTGTGATTTTTGTAGATATTTTGCAATAATATCCCTAATGTTGGACCAAGGATTAACCCTTTTTCCTTATCATACTTTCCATGAATCTGAATACCATTTGGGATCAATAATTGAGAAGCGATTGATTCGGGAAGTATTAATAATTTACCTTTACTAGAACTAACGGAAACATAAACATTTATTTTTTTGCTACCGAAAATAATAGGAATTATTCGGTTGATCGGAAGGTTTAACTGACTAATGATTTGTGAATTAACATAAATCGTATGCTCCGACGTTGGTTGGGATTCTGTTTGAATATCTAATAAAATTGCCATCTTTTATTCCCCTTCCCAAGTCAAATCAATTTTAGGCTAATTTATAATATGTATTTAAAAACTATATGGTGTTAGGCAAAGGCCATGAAAGGAGTTAATCATTGTGTATTTAATAATATTTTCTGTACTTATTGGTATTTTCATCGGTGCATTAACAAATGCGTTAGCAATAAAGATGCTTTTTAGGCCATACCAGCCTTGGAAGATTGGTCATAAGACCATACCTTTTACTCCGGGATTAATTCCTAAGAGAAGGGGGGAAATAGCCGCTCAGTTAGGTCAGCTTGTAGAAAATTATTTATTTACGGTAGAAGGATTAAGGGAGTTTATCACGAATTCAGGGTTAAAAGCTAAATTGTACCCTATAATCATAGGGAAATTAATAGAGATAAAAGAAGAAAAGATTCCAGTTAGTTCTCTTGCAAAATCAATTTATGGAGAGAGTTGGAAGGTGGATTTTCAAGAATTCCTAGAAAAGAAATTAATCGATTTTCTACGAGAAGAAAAAATCCATTCGATTACACTTGGTCAAATTGTAAATAATTTCAATATGGACATCGAGGGATACACTGAGAAAATTACAAATCGTTTTATTGATGAGCTACAAACCTTTCTTCATTCTCAGCAAGGGAAACTATGGATTGAGTCTGTTATTCGAAGCTTTTTTAATAACAAAGGAATGTTAGGTTTTTTTGCTAATAAATTACTTGAAGGAGATCAATTACAGGAAAAAATAAGTGATTACTTCAATCAGATATTAAATCATCATCGAACTAAAGAAGCAGTTCAAATGTTCTTACTTAAGGAATGGGAGAAACAAACGAATAAAACAGTAGGAGAGACCATTGATAAATTCTATCCAGATTTAAAACCAACCTTAGGTAGGTTGCTGGGATCTAGAATAGACGCAATTGCTGATTTAAAGCTAGATGTTTTGATTAATCCTTTGATGGAAAAGGGATGGGGAGAAAAAGGATATAATTTAGGATTTGAATTTATTTTCGAAAGACTTCATCTCATTTTCTCCTATTTTTCTATTGGGGATGTGGTTAGGGAAGAGGTTAATAAATTCTCTTTGCCTAAATTAGAAAAAATGATTATTGACGTGAGTAGAAAGGAATTAAAAATGATTACCTATTTAGGAGGGGTAATTGGAGGAGTTATTGGCTTACTGCAAGGAATGATTTACCATATACTATGATACATTATTAATAGGAGGCGTTTAAATTTGTCAAATCCATATGATAAAGCACATGAATTAGCTAGCTTAATTGAAAAAGAACAGAGCTATTTGAAGGTAAAAGAAATAAGTCAAAAGGTATTGGAAAAACCAGATCAGATGCAACAAATTGACCTTTTTCGCCGGGAACAGATGGAAGTCCAGCGTAAACAAATGCTTGGAATGCCATTAGAGCCAAAGGAATTAGAAAAAGTAAATGAATTATATGAGAAATTAATGGAGGATTCCGAGGTTAAAGAATTATTAGAAGCTGAACAAGCACTAAGTCAATTATTTAATGATTTAAATCGAATTCTAACTCTCCCATTAGAGAAAATCTACAAAAAATAAAGAAGAGAAAAAGTAAAGAGGGTTATCAAATAAAATGAATGTGAGGCGATTAGAATGGAAGTTCGTTATCATGGTCATAGCTGTGTGGAATTAAAAGGAGAGAAAGGATCTATTATTATCGATCCTTTTATCAATGGTAATTCTCATGCCAAAGTGAAGGTAGAAGAAATAAAAGTTGATTATATTTATATTACACATGGACATGGAGATCATATAGGAGATGCAGTACAAATTGCAAAACTTAACGATGCAACCATTATCGCACCATTTGAATTAGCGACGTTTATGAGCTGGCAAGGAGTAAAAGTTCATCCACTACATATTGGTGGCAGCTATTTGTTTGATATTGGAAGGATAAAAGCGACTCAAGCCTTTCATGGTTCAGGATTTGTAGATGAAGATTCAAAATCTATTACCTACTTAGGAATGCCAAGTGGAGTAGTAATCGAACTTGATGGAAAAAGGATTTATCATTCAGGAGACACTGGACTATTTAGCGATATGAAGCTTTTAGCTCGAGAACAGATAGATATTGCATTCTTACCAATTGGTGATAATTTTACGATGGGACCAGAGGATGCGCTATTAGCAGCAGAATGGATAAGGACTAAGTTGGTTGTTCCAATTCATTTTAATACCTTTCCAGTAATACAGCAGAATCCAGAACAATTTGTACAGAAGGCAAAAGAAAATGGAATTCAAAGCCGAATCCTGTCATTCAATGAGTGGATTACCTTGTAACAATTATTTAATCTTTTTGTAAAACTATTGTAATATTTATCGGTTAGAATAAACTCAAGATGATAACCCCCTTTCAATAATGTGGATGCAATTCCACATTTTTTTTGTTCTTTTTTATCCTTTTGGACATACATTATTAATGGAGGTGTTATCGTTATGTTTAGATCGATTATTTATTTTATCCTCGCTCTGTCAACAACCTTTTATGCAATACCAAGGATACCGTTTGATAGCAACCAGTCTCTAGCGATAATTTTTAGTATTAGTTGGCTTTTCTTTGCGTTTCTTATTTTAGGATCCCATGTTGACCGGTTATTAATCTTGGATGAAACAAAAAGGAAACGTTTAGACCAACTTAAAAAAATTCAGCGAAGAAGAAGGGAAGAGGATATTTTACAATATCAGAAAAAGCAATTAAAACGTACACAACAAGCACAGTAACTCGATATCCAATGGGACACATTGGATATTTTTTTGTGTAAAGATTGAATTATTTTCCTTCACTCTGTTATAATATATTGGAACAGAAGCCTAAAAAATAATGTAACAGTACAGAATATAGTACAGTGAAAAGAAAGTATGGTGAAGGATTTGGCAACGAAACACGAGAAAATCTTAAAATATATAGAGGAACTGCCTATTGGAAACAAAATATCTGTTCGCCAGATCGCTAGAGATATTAATGTGAGTGAAGGAACAGCTTATAGGGCGATAAAAGAAGCTGAGAATCAAGGCTTTGTAAGCACGATTGAAAGAGTTGGAACTGTACGTATTGAAAAAAAGCAAAAAGCAAATATAGAAAAGCTAACTTTTGCTGAGGTTGTTAATATTGTAGATGGACATGTCCTTGGCGGTAGGGAAGGATTACATAAAACATTAAATAAATTTGTTATCGGCGCTATGAAATTAGAAGATATGATGAAATATATAGAATCAGGTAATCTGTTGATTGTTGGTAATCGATATCAAGCTCATAAACTTACGTTAAAGCAAGGAGCAGCAGTATTAATCACAGGTGGATTTGATACCAGTGAAGAGGTAAAACAATTAGCAGATGAAATGCAATTACCGATTATTTCAAGTAGTTATGATACTTTTACTGTTGCTTCCTTAATTAATCGTGCCATTTACGATCGATTAATTAAAAAAGAAATCATGATGGTGGAAGATATTTTAGTGCATGATAATGATGTTTTCTCGATGAAGGATGATCAGACGATTGAAGACTGGCATCATTTAGTAGAAACAACAAAGCACAGTCGTTTTCCAGTTGTAGATTATCAGGGAAGACTAGTTGGAGTAATCACATCAAAGGATATATTAGGAAAAGAGAGAAATATACTTGTTGAAAAAGTGATGACCAAAAATCCAATTTATGTAAATGCAAAAACTTCAGTTGCTTCAGCAGCACATATGATGGTTTGGGAGGGGATCGAGCTTCTTCCAGTGGTGGATTCTAATCGTAAGCTGATTGGTGTAATAAGTAGACAGGATGTTTTAAAAGCATTACAGTATATTCAAAAACAGCCTCAAATTGGGGAAACGATTGATGATATAATCTTAAGGCGTTTAGAAGAGAGAAAATCAGATGAGGGATTGGTTTATTATAAACAAAGTGTTTCTCCACAAATGACAAACCAACTTGGCTCACTTTCTTCAGGTTCTCTTGTCAGCTTGCTAATGGAAGCGGCTCATCGTGCTTTACAACAATTTAAAAAAGGTGACTTGGTACCGGAAAACTTAATGATTTATTTTGTAAAACCAGTACAAATTGAAAGTGAAATTGAAATATATCCTCGGATTATTGAGGTAAGTAGAAAATTTGGGAAAGTGGATATTGAAGTATATCATAAAAATCAATTGGTAAGTAAGGCAATGGTTACTTCTCAAGTAATTGAACGGTAATTTTAAAAATAGGTCATATAAAAACCGACATAAAAATATGTCGGTTTTATATTTAATAATTTCTATTTGTTTTCTTGTGGGATAAACCAGCATCCCTTTTCTGTTTCGTCAATTAGAACGGGAATACCTTGCTTTTCTAACTCTTTTTTAACTAGAAAAATTACTTCTTGAGTCTCAGCAAATGCCGAAAAGCCATTTTTAATCTTTTCCACCTTTGCTCTTGCAATTTCTTTTCGATCGATGACCATTAAACAATCCTCCTCTTTCGATAAGTCTCCCAACTCTATTTTACACAATAAATGGATGTTTTGCGACTAGTTTGCTATTTTTTCTTCTCTCGTAGATAACCAAACATCTATTTTGGTTTGAATATAAATAATTTTCACCTTGACTAAAAAGCTATGATCCTTCACTTTAAAGGATTTATTATTGAGTAATCGATAGATAAACTCAGGAGACTTCCCAACATCCTCCACCTTTTTTCCAATGAGGAATCTCGTCTCTTCTTTCAAAGCCTTGAGTAATTCAACTTCATTAAATGGTTCGAGCTTTTCTTCAATATGAAATTCAATAGAACGGATAAGCTGATTTTGTTTTCGCTTATTTTGTTCCTCCTGAAGTGTGGTTAGGGTATCTTTGCAATCCTTAAGTTCATCTTCAAGTCGATCACTATATAAATGAAGTTGATCAAGTTGATTTCCGTGAAGATATAAGGTAATAAACATTCCGATAAAAATCCCCATTAAAATAAAAATAAAGTATCGGATTATTTTTTTGTGCAATTCCCAAGAGAAATAACGCATTATTGAATATCACCCTTAAATAGCCATTGTATGACCAATGAACCAGAATATGCTCCAATTAAAGCCATAATAATATAAATAAGCTGCTTTAAGATTGGAGAAAGGTCTCCACGTTCAAAAATACTCGAACCAAAAATTTGAAAGGAATCAAAAGTGCCCCCAAGGGCAACAACAATGGCCCATATACGTAATGAATTGGATAAATCATTAATACTATTGATTGGTGGCTGTTTTGTAATAAATGCAGCGATGCCACCAAATAAAGTTCCACCGATGATTACACCGAAAGCGATAAAAAAGTACTTAACAATATTAATTAAAAATAATTCCATTCTGCTTCTCCCCTTGAGGAAACTTGTACTTAATAGAAATGTATACAATTGGGAAGAAAAAGATGATAAAAAATTAAGAGATATTTACGTTATAATAAAAAGATAAGATAAATTTTAGGAAAACACTACATTATTTCAAAGGAGCAACTGAAAATGGGAGAGTTCGTCCATCTTCATGTTCATACAGAATATAGCTTATTAGATGGTGCAAGTCGAATAACCACATTGGTGAAAAGAGCAAAACAATTAGGGATGGAAAGCCTAGCAATTACAGACCATGGAGTCATGTATGGTGCCATTCCTTTTTATCGAGCCTGTAAAGAGGAAGGGATCAAACCGATTATTGGCTGTGAGGTTTACTTAGCCCAAGGAAAAAAAGAAGACCGGCTAGGTAGACAGGAGCAAAAAAACTTTCATCTTGTTCTTTTAGCGGAAAATCAAACAGGATATGAAAACTTAATGAAGCTAGTTTCCATTGGGCATATGGAAGGCTTCTACTATAAACCTAGAATTGATAAAGCGGATTTACAGGAATACCATGAAGGTGTTATCGCTTTAAGTAGCTGTATAGCAGGTGAGGTTAATTATTATTTGCTTCAAGATCAATATGATCAAGCAAAAAAAGCTGCTTTGGACTATCAGAAAATCATGGGTAAGGAGAATTTTTACTTAGAAATTCAAGATCATGGTTTGATTGAACAAAAAAAAATTAATACTCAGCTCGTCCGTCTGAGCAAAGAAACAGATATACCATTGGTAGCAACTAATGATGTCCATTATGTTGAAAAAGAAGATGCCATTATCCAAGATGTTTTATTAGCAATAGGAACTGGAAGTAATCTAGATGATCCAAATCGATTTCAATTTCGTTCGAAGGAGCTATATCTTAAAGATGAGCTACAAATGAAGCAGTTGTTTCCTCATCTTCATGAAGCCATCATTGAAACAAAAAAAATTGCACAACGATGCAATGTTGAATTATCTTTTGGAAATCAAGTGATACCTAAATTTCCTTTGGAGAATGGGTTTCAGTCTAAAGATTATTTAAAGGCTTTGGCCTATAAAGGCCTCAATAAACGTTTTAATGAGATTACCCAAAACATGGAAGAAAGATTAAATTACGAGTTAGAAATTATTGAAAAAATGGGTTTTTCTGATTACTTTTTGATTGTATGGGATTTTATGAAATTTGCTCATCAACAAAAAATTATGACAGGTCCTGGCCGAGGTTCAGCTGCAGGTAGCTTAGTTGCTTATGTGCTTGGAATTACTAATATTAATCCACTTCAATTTGGGCTTTTATTTGAAAGATTTTTGAACCCAGATCGAATTAACATGCCAGATATTGATATTGATTTTGATTATGTACGTAGAGATGAAGTGATTGAATATGTTTCTAATAAATATGGAAGTGAACAGGTTGCCCAGATTATTACGTTCGGAACCTTTGCTGCAAAGGCTGCAATTCGTGATGTTGGTCGTGTTTTGGGCATTCCTTATTTCAAGGTGGATAAAGTAGCTAAATTAATTCCTGCTCAATTAGGAATTAATCTTGAAGAAGCAATAACTGAAGTGAAAGAATTGCGGAGGCTTTATGAGCAGGATAATGAGATAAAAAAAGTAATTGATATTGCAAAAAAAATTGAAGGAATGCCAAGACACCATTCTACTCATGCAGCTGGTGTGGTGATTGCGGATAAACCTCTTTCTTCTTATACTCCGATACAAACAGGTAGTGGAGAAATATCCCTTACTCAATATTCAATGGGGATTTTAGAAGAGATTGGCTTATTAAAAATGGATTTCTTAGGACTTCGCTATTTAACTATCATTGATAAAACCGTAAGATGGATTGAAAAAAATAAGGGAATCTATTTAGATTTACATCAATTGAACTACAATGATCAAAAAACCTATCAGCTACTATGTGAAGGTCATACTAAAGGAATATTTCAGTTAGAATCTCCAGGAGTGACAAAGGTATTAAAGGAGTTAAAGCCTTCAAATTTTGAAGATATTGTTGCGATTCTTGCCTTGTATCGACCGGGTCCAATGGAATTTATTCCTGATTATATTAAACATAAGGATGGATTAAAAGAAGTTGCTTATCTAGACCCAACCCTTGAACCTATTTTAAAAGATACTTATGGGATTATTGTTTATCAAGAACAAATTATGCAAATCGCTGCTAAAATGGCTGGTTTTACATTAGGTGAAGCAGATTTGCTTCGACGAGCAGTAGGTAAGAAAAAGCGAGAAGTTTTAATGAAGGAAAGAGAACACTTTGTAGCTGGGGCAATTAAAATGGGACATAAGGAGAATGTCGCAAATCAAGTATATGATTTAATTGTGAGATTCGCAGATTATGGGTTCAATCGTTCCCATGCGGTAGCTTACGCCGTTCTTGCATATCAAACCGCCTATTTAAAAACGAATTACCCAGTTGAATTTATGACTGCATTACTTTCTGAATCTATGGGCAATGCAGCTAAAATTACGGAATATATTGAGGAGAGTAAGAAGCTTAGAATCAAAGTACTACCGCCAGATATTTTAAAGAGTGATTATTCATTTTCTATCGAAGATAGCCAAATTCGTTTTGGATTTGCTGCCATTAAAAATATTGGCGTTCAAGCCATTCAAGCCATTCTACAGCTTAGGGAGAAGAATAAAAAGATTAATTCTATAATTGATTTCTGCATGGAAATCGACCAAAAGGTATGCAATAAAAAGATATTAGAGGCCCTTATTTTAAGTGGTTCCTTGGATCGATTTAACATTCACCGTGCACAGTTAATTGCTAATCTGGAAGAATTGATTGAACGAGTTCAAAAAAAGAAAAAGTTGCAGGATGATTTACAGATTCATTTATTTGAAGATATCGAAATAGGGGAAAGAAACGAATTTGAATGGTTTCAAGTTCCTGAATATCCTTTTCAAGAATTGCTTAAACAAGAAAAAGAAGTATTAGGTGTATACGTATCAGGCCATCCTTTGCAAATCTATCAATCCATTTTAGATAAATATATCACTCATTCTATTGAGGAGTTACTAACCGCTGACAATGGAATAACGACTGTCATAGGTGGTGTAATCTTAGATATAAAGACAATTTTGACTAAAAAGGGGGAACAGATGGGCTTTATTCAGCTTGAAAGTGACCTTCAACTTATTGAATTAGTAATTTTTCCAAAGGTATACAAAAATTATGAATGGCAAAGCTTAATAGGAATCGGAGTATTGGTGAAAGGGCAATTGCAACATTCTGAAGAGAAAATTCAAGTGATTGTGGACAAGATTTCACTATTATCAAATATTATGAAAAGTATGAATAATACAGATAATAGTAACAATGATAATACAGTGGTGGAAGGGCAAAGTAAAATAAAAAACTTGTTTATAAAAATAGCGGCTAGTAATGAGAAGGAAGAAAAGCTTCTTCAACTTAAACAAATATTAAACAAATATCCCGGAAATCATCCAGTCTTTCTCTATTATCAAAATAGAAAAAATGTAATACAGCTGTCGAAAAATTACAATGTTTTCATTAATAAAGATTTACAATTTGAGGTTGAACAATTATTAGGCAAAGGAAGTTTTAATGTGACAAAAAACTGAAGAAATTAATTTAAAAAATTAAAAATTTTCAAAGTTATAAATAAGAGGTTTTTTATTTTTGAAACTTCTGTTATAATGATGGTGGTCAGACCACTCTGGCCTTGATGGGAAAAAATGATGGGAAAAAATTGATGGGGAGATGAAGTTCTGTGTCTACAAGAGATGAAGTTTATCAACAATCATTGAAAATGCATCTAGAGTATCAAGGAAAATTACAAGTGAGTGCAAAGGTGAAACTTACAAATGCTCAAGATTTAAGTTTAGCATATTCTCCAGGGGTAGCTGAACCTTGTAAGGTGATTCATGAGGACAAAGAGAAAGTTTATGACTACACTATGAAGGGTAATACTGTTGCTGTAGTATCTGATGGAACTGCTGTTTTAGGATTAGGTAATATTGGACCAGAAGCAGCAATGCCAGTTATGGAAGGTAAATCTGTTTTATTTAAAAATTTTGCTGGTGTGGATGCGTTTCCAATTTGCTTAAATACTACAGATGTTGACAAAATTGTTGAAACCGTTTTATTGTTAGAGCCAACCTTTGGTGGAGTAAACCTAGAGGATATTGCTGCTCCTAATTGCTTTATCATTGAAGAAAGACTTAAAAAAGAAGCTAACATTCCAATCTTCCATGATGATCAACACGGTACTGCAATTGTTACATTAGCAGGCTTAATTAATGCCTTAAAATTAGTAAACAAAAAAATGGAAGATATTCGAGTAGTAGCAAATGGAGCAGGAGCTGCTGGAATCGCTATTATTAAATTACTAATGAGCATGGGTGTTAAAGACGTTATTATGTGTGATACAAAGGGTATTCTTTATGAAGGCCGCCCAGTAGGTATGAATCCAATTAAAGAAGAAATTGCAAAGATTACAAACCGTGATAAGCTACAAGGTGATCTTGCAGATGCATTAAAGAATTCTGATGTATTTATCGGAGTTTCTGTTGCTGGAGCAGTTACAGAGGAAATGGTTCAATCCATGAATAAAGATGCGATCATCTTTGCGATGGCGAATCCAATTCCAGAAATCTTCCCAGAAGAAGCGAAAAAAGCTGGCGCTCGCGTAGTTGGTACTGGTCGTTCTGATCTACCAAACCAAGTAAACAACGTGTTAGCATTCCCAGGAATCTTCAGAGGAACATTAGATGTTCGTGCATCTGAAATTAATGAGGAAATGAAAATTGCTGCTGCTTATGCAATTGCAAATTTAATTAAAGATGATGAAATCCATGAAGACTATGTTATTCCTGATCCATTTGATCCTCGTGTTGCACCAAAAGTTGCTGCTGAGGTAGCTAAAGCTGCGATGGAAAGTGGAGTTGCTAGACTTACAGTAGATCCAAAGGAAATTGAAGAAAAGACAAAACGATTAACTTTAATTTAATGAGCTAGGCTATGAGTCGATTACTTATAAATTAAGAGATGCGCTTGTGCTATCTAAAAGCTAGCACAAGCAAATTCTTCTAATACTTTAAGAAAGTTTAAGTTCTTTAAAGGGATAAAGTATCAGAAAAACTAAGGCTTTCGCTATAGACTTGGCGATAAGCCAAGTTTTTCTAATCGAATAGGATAAAATGCATAAATGAGGTGGCTATTTTAATGCTTGATGAGACGCAGGAACTCAAGCTTTATCAAGAAGTACTATTAAAAATTAATGATATTATCATCGCAGATAATTTGACAGTTGGAGATCGTTTACCTTCAGAACGAGAGCTCGCGGAACGTTTAAATGTTGGAAGATCTTCTGTTAGAGAAGCGTTGAGAGCATTAGAGCTGCTTGGGTTAATTGCTACTAGACGAGGAGAAGGAACCTTTATTCAGGAATATACCTCTCATCGACTTGTAGAAATTCTTGCCTTTTATGTATTAAGGGATCATAAGTCAAAAAAAGATTTGCTAGAAATGAGAACTATTATTGAATTGGACGCTGTTCGTTTGGCAGCTGCAAGAATTAAGCCAGCTCAGATTGAGAAGATGGAAAAGCTAATAACGCTGTCAGAAGAGAAATTATCACATGGACAACTACCTATTGAAGAGGATTATCTTTTTCACCAAACCATTGCACTTGCTAGTGAGAATTTCTTGTTATATCGAATCTGGAAACCGGTATTTGATTATGGAAGAACTGTTCTAGAATCGTCTCTTGGTAGATATGGAAGGTCAGAATATTCAATTCAAGAACATAGAATGATCTTAAATGCATTAAAAAATAGAAATGTATTTGAAGCTGAGAGGAATATGAAATTACATTTAGAGAAGAGTGAATTTGCATAGGAATCCTAGACTTGTAATCCTTTTGAAAGAAGTTATATTATATATAGTAATAATATCAAGAGGGTTTAGGGAGGATTCTTCATGTGGACAGTCATCTATATCGCATCGAGTGAGGAAATTGCCGAGACTATGAAAAGTAGGCTATCTTCAGAAGGGTTTTTGGTAAAGATTAGACAAACTCGTGTTTCAAAGCAATTTGAGATTCTTGTGCCAAAAGGGGAAGTAAGAGAAGTTAAAGATGTATTAGTAAGTATTCTTCCTTAATAAGTAGTGAGGTGTTTATGTGCTGAAAGATTTTTTTTATAAAAAAAGAAAATATGCTACTATTCCATCAGAGAAAGCAAAAAAAAATATTCCGGATGGAATGGTTGTAAAATGTGAAAAGTGTGGAACAATTACTTTTGTGAAAGAACTACAAAAAAATCTAAATGTTTGCCTTCATTGTAGCCACCATCATTCATTATCTGCACCTGAAAGATTATTAAGTATATTAGACGATGGACATTTTTTTGAATACGATTCTGACTTGGCCTCTTCTAATCCGCTTGGATTTGAAGGATATTTAGATAAGTTGAAGAAGGACATGGATAAGACGAATTTGAATGAGGCTGTTGTCGTTGGTGAAGGGACAATTGGTGGTTTTCCAGCTATTGTTGGAGTAATGGATTCGCGTTTCCGTATGGGGAGTATGGGATCAGTTGTAGGTGAAAAAATAGCAGCAGGAATTGAACGAGCACTTGTAAAAAAATACCCATTTATTTTATTCTCTGCTTCTGGTGGAGCAAGAATGCAGGAAGGTATTTTAAGCCTTATGCAAATGGCTAAAACAAGTGCTGCTTTAGCAAAATTACATCAAGAAGGTATTTTGTTTATTTCCGTACTAACTAATCCGACAACTGGCGGAGTTTCTGCAAGCTTTGCTTCCTTAGGGGATATTAATATTGCTGAACCCGGAGCTCTTATTGGCTTTGCAGGACCAAGAGTTATTGAACAGGTTATTCGCCAAAAGCTTCCAGAAGGATTTCAAACCTCTGAATTTCTTTTGAATCGTGGACAAATTGATATGATTGTTGATCGAAAAGAAATGAAGTCTACTTTAGAAAAACTATTAGAATTGCATATGGTAAGGGGGAATTATAATGGCTAAAGAATTACCTTTTGAACGTCCCCTAATGGAGTTAAGAAAAAAAATCGAAGAGTTAAAGCAATTTACAGAGATAGAAGGTATTGACTTTTCAAAAGAAATTATTGAATTAGAAAGTAAGGCGAAAATTTTAGAGCAAGAGATATATACTCAATTAACACCTTGGAATAGAACACAAATTGCTAGACATGCAAAACGACCTACCACACTAGAATATATAGAAAATATTTTCACAGACTTTATAGAAATGCATGGAGATCGCCTGTATAGTGATGATCATGCAATTGTTGGTGGTATTGCAAAATTTAATGGGGTTCCAGTAACTGTAATCGGACACCAAAAAGGTAGGGACACCAAAGAAAATATTTATCGCAATTTTGGAATGCCGCATCCTGAAGGATATCGTAAAGCATTACGTTTAATGCAACAAGCAGAAAAATTTAATCGACCAATTATTTGTTTTATTGACACTCCAGGTGCTTATCCAGGAATAGGAGCAGAAGAACGAGGTCAAAGTGAAGCAATTGCTAGAAATTTAAGGGACATGGCACTGTTTAAAGTACCAATGATTTGCATTGTTACAGGAGAAGGTGGAAGTGGTGGAGCACTTGCTCTTGGGGTTGGAAACCATCTCTTTATGTTGGAAAATTCAATATTTTCCGTAATTTCTCCGGAAGGTGCAGCTACGATTCTTTGGCGAGATGCAGCAATGGCTGTTACTGCAGCAAATACCATGAAAATTACAGCAAATGATTTGCTTGATTTCGGGATTATCGATGGTATAATTCCTGAACCTTTTGGAGGAGCGCATACCGATGTTCTACAGCAAGCTGCTGATATTAAAAATGTAATTGCTAATTCTCTTCAAGAATTAACAAAATTATCACCTGAGCAACGGATTGAGCAGAGATACCAAAAATATAGAACCATAGGAGTTTATACATCACTAATTTAACGAAAATAATTCGATGTTTTTTGTATATATAGGCTATATAAGCATAATTGAATTCATGATATACTATGTAAAGGGGTATCCTAAAAAAATGGATACACTCTTTTTTGTTTTTTTAGTGGACGCAAAATGTCCCTCATGGACGAATTTGTATGCATATATTACAATAGTAGAAAAACCATAATGAGGTGATTTTAATGAAGCGTATTGCTGTTTTAACAAGTGGCGGAGATGCACCAGGAATGAATGCTGCTGTTCGTGCTGTAGTTAGAAAAGGTTTTTATCATGATTTAGAGGTTTATGGTATTTATCATGGGTATGATGGTTTAATCAAAGGTGAAATTGCTAAATTGGATTTGGGATCGGTTGGCGATATTATACATAGAGGTGGAACTGTTCTTTATACGGCAAGAAGTGATGAATTTAGAACTCCAGAAGGGCAGAAAAAAGCTGTAGACCAGCTTAAAAAGTTTGGAATAGAGGGTTTGGTAGTTATTGGTGGTGACGGTTCGTTTAGGGGTGCTCAAAAATTGAATCAACATGGGATATTAACCGTAGGTGTTCCTGGGACCATTGATAATGATATTCCTGGAACTGATTTTACAATCGGTTTTGATACAGCTATTAATACGGTAATTGGTGCCATTGATAAAATTAGGGACACTGCTACATCTCATGAACGGACCTATATTATAGAAGTTATGGGGCGTAATGCTGGTGATATTGCTTTATGGTCTGGTTTAGCTGATGGAGCAGAAAGTATTATTATTCCTGAAGCGTTTTTTCAAATGGATGAAATTATCGAACGTTTAGAAAGAGGCCATAAAAGAGGGAAAAAACATAGTATTATTATTGTGGCTGAAGGCGTTGGAAGCGCAGTAGAATTCGCAAAAGAAGTAAAAGAGAAAACAGGAATGGAAACTAGGGTGACTGTTTTGGGACACATCCAAAGAGGAGGATCTCCAACCGCATTTGATCGAGTATTGGCAAGTAGATTAGGAGCAGAAGCGGTTGATTTACTCTTAAAAAATATGTCTGGAAGAATGGTAGGAATAAAAAATAATCAAATTATTTCTATTGATATTGATGACGCATTAATGCAGAAGCATTCTGTCGATTTATCACTTTATCAATTGGCAAGCATTTTAGCGATTTAGCTATTGGCAATCATAGATATTGAAAGGTGGAACTACATAATGAGAAAAACAAAAATTGTTTGTACAATAGGACCAGCAAGTGAACAAACAGAGATGCTAAAAAAATTAATTGATTCTGGAATGAATGTTGCCCGATTGAACTTTTCCCATGGGGATTATGAGGAACATGGGGGAAGAATCAAAAATATTAGACAAGCATCTAGTGAAACTGAAAAAACAGTAGCACTCCTATTAGATACCAAAGGCCCAGAAATACGAACTGGTGTTATTGGTGCTCCTCAAGTAGAACTAAAGGAAGGCGAAAGCTTTATATTAACCACGGAAGAAATTGTTGGTGACGAACACCGAGTTTCTGTAACATATGAAGGTTTAACAGAGGATGTAAATGTTAATTCTATTATCTTAATTGATGATGGTTTAATTGGCCTTCAAGTGACTAAAATTCAAGGGAAAGATATAGAGTGCAAAATCCTAAATGGCGGCATTTTAAAAAGCAAAAAAGGGGTTAATGTACCTGGGGTAAGTATTAATCTTCCTGGAATTACAGAGAAAGACGCAAATGATATTCGTTTTGCTATTGAAAATAACATGGATTTTATTGCTGCTTCCTTTGTGCGAAAAGCGGCTGATGTTTTGGAAATTAGAAAAATATTAGAAGAGCATGATGCAGATATTCAGATAATTTCCAAGATAGAAAATCAAGAGGGTGTCGATAATATAGATGAAATTCTTCAGGTTTCCGATGGAATAATGGTAGCTCGTGGAGATTTAGGTGTAGAAATTCCTGCAGAGGAAGTTCCACTTGTTCAGAAAATGATTATTGAGAAATGTAATGCAGTTGGTAAACCAGTAATTACTGCAACCCAAATGTTAGATTCAATGCAAAGAAATCCTCGTCCAACAAGAGCAGAAGCAAGTGATGTCGCTAATGCTATTTTTGATGGCACAGATGCAATAATGTTATCAGGAGAAACAGCAGCCGGTAAATATCCAGTGGAATCTGTTCAAATGATGGCTAAAATAGCAACGACGACAGAGGCTTCATTGAATTATAAAGAAATCTTTAAAAAACGTAGTTCAGATCGCGAAACAACGGTTACAGATGCGATTAGTCAAGCAGTAGTAAATACAGTGATAGATATTAATGCGAGTGCTATTTTAACACCAACAGAAAGTGGACAAACTGCAAGATTGGTTTCAAAATATCGTCCAAAGGCACCAATTATTGCGATTACAACCCATGAAAAGGTTCTTAGAAAATTAAGTTTGAATTGGGGCGTTTATCCGGTACTTGGTCAGGAAGTAAGAACAACAGATGAGATGTTGGCTGCTGCAGTAGATCGTGCAATGGATTCAGGCTATATTCATCATGGAGATTTAGTTGTAATTACTGCAGGTGTCCCTGTGGGGAAAGTAGGCACTACTAATTTAATGAAGGTTCAGCTTGTAGGAGATATTGCTGTTCAAGGGCAAGGAATTGGAAGGAAAGCGATTAGTGGTAAAGTAGTAACTGGTAAAACAGCAAAGGAAGTAAATGAAAAAATGGTGGATGGTGCAGTAATTGTAACTATCGGTACCGATAAGGATATGATGGCATCCTTTGAAAGGGCAGCAGCAGTAATTACAGAAGAGGGAGGCTTAACCTCTCATGCAGCTGTTGTGGGAATTAGTTTGGGAATTCCAGTCATTGTTGGAGCAAAGGATGCAGTAGATACCTTCCAAGATGGCATGATTGTAACAGTAGATCCAGAACGTGGTCATGTATACGCGGGTACAAATAAAGTTCTTTAATTAATATAACAAAAATAGAAACCGGACTTAGCCGGTTTCTATTTTTGTTTCAGTTTATGGTAATATTATGGTATTAAATTTTTATTTTCAAAATGAGAACATAGGAGGTAAATGATGGACTGGGGCGAAACAAGAATTAATGTTCGATATCAAGAAACAGATCAAATGGGAGTTGTGTATCATGCAAATTATTTTGTATGGTTTGAAGTTGCAAGAACTGAAATGATGAAGAAAAATGGCTTTAATTACAGAGAATTAGAGGAAAGAGGAGTTATGTTACCAGTAGTCGATGTCTCTTGTAAATACCATCATCCTTCTAAATATGATGATCACGTTATCGTAAGGGCGAGAATTAAGGAATATAAAGGCATTAAAATCAATATCGAATATGAAGCTATTAGAGAACAGGATGGCAAGCTACTTGCAACAGGAGAAACAAAGCATGTCTGGGTAAACAAAGAGTTAAAGCCAGTTCGTTTAGAAAAAATCGCAAATGATTTTCATAATGCCCTTCAAGATTTGATAACCATAGAAGCGAAGGGGAGATCATATGTTTAGAATTTTACTAATATTGATGATTGTTATTCCAGCAATTGAAATTTGGGGATTAGTAAAAGCAGCTAGTTTTATTGGTGCATGGCAAACGGTATTTGCTGTAATTGCTACTGGTGTGATTGGTGCTCATTTAGCGAAACGGGAAGGGCTAAAAACCTGGTTAAAAGCACAAGAAGATTTAAATCAAATGCAAGTACCTAACCAAGCTATTCTTGATGGGATTAGTATTTTTACTGGAGGTTTACTTTTACTTACTCCAGGATTTTTTACAGATACTATTGGTTTACTACTTATTCTTCCGTTTAGTAGGTACTTTCTTCAAAAGTATTTAAAAAAGTGGTTAGAGACAAAATTAAAAAACGGAAATTTTTATTTTTATTATAGGAGATAACAGCATATGAACATTCCTCAAGAAATTGTTTTTTTACTTATATTATTGGGCTTAGGTTTAATTAGTAAAAACCAATCGATTATTATTTCAGTTATTATTCTTCTAGCAATAAGACTTTCTGGTCTTGGAGAAAAGTTATTTCCTGTTATAGATAAACAAGGAGTAAACGTTGGAATTATTATTCTGATGATTGCTGTTTTAGTTCCTATCGCAACAGGAAATATTAAATTAAGTGATTTATTACTCTCATTAAAATCGAGCTATGGAATTTTGGCTTTGATTTCTGGAATCATCGTTTCCCTTTTAGCAGGATATGGAGTTAACTTATTAGAACAAACTCCTCAAGTCACTATCGCACTTGTTATTGGAACTATTTTTTCTATAATATTTTTAAAAGGCATTCCAGTTGGACCGTTGATTGGAGCAGGGGTTGCGATGGTTTTAATTCAAGCTTATCAGTGGATTGACCGTTTCTTTTCTTAATTTACGTAATGAAAATGAATGTTCAAAGGTTAACAATGTTTAGAATTTAGTAAAATTGTTAACTGAAAATCAAATTATAAAATTGTTGTACGAAAATCATTCAAAATATTATTTTAAAAGTCTGCCAGCAAAAGTGCAGATTTTTTTTATTGAAAAAAATCATGGTACTAATGAGTTTTTAAGTAATTCTTATAAAGAAGTTCAGTTAAAATGTCAATATATACAAAAAAATATAATTTTTAAGAAAAATTAGAATAGTAGTTCACAAAATCGTAATAATATATTAAAATAAAGACAAGTAATTGAATATTCTAAATTACTAAAACAATTAAACAAAAATAATCAATGTACAACTAGAATTCAACAGTTATTTTGAGGGTATGTACACATATCTTCTAAAATATAAATAAAGAAGGGGAGGGGTATTGTTATGTCAACCTTAAAAAATGTACTTGCTACCAAGATTGACGAGCACAGAAAAAGAACTACAAAATTATTAGTGGAACACGGAGATGTCAAAATTGGTGAAGTAACAATTGCACAAGCTATTGGTGGAATGAGGGGAGTAAAAGGTTTAGTAACTGATATTTCTTATCTAGATCCATTAGAGGGAATTCGTTTTAGAGGACTTACAATTCAAGAAGTTATGGATGCGCTTCCTAAACCACCGGGTAAGGATTATCCTTATGTTGAAGGATTTTTTCACTTCCTATTAACAGGCGAAGTTCCTACACAGGAGCAAGCTGAAGAAATAGTAGAAGATATGAAGAAAAGATCTGAAGTTCCTCAATATGTATTTGATGTTTTAAGAGCAATGCCAAGAGATACACATCCAATGACAATGTTTTCTCAAGCTATTTTAGCAATGCAAAGAGAGTCAGAATTTGCAAAGGCTTACAGTGAGGGAAGATTCAACAAATATAACAGCTGGGAATTTATGTATGAAGATGCACTTAACTTAATGGCTAAATTACCAATAGTTGGTGCGTATATCTACAGAATGGTATATAAAGATGATAATCATATCGCTCCTGATTTAAGTTTAGATCTTGGTGGTAACTTTGCTCATATGATGGGTATTCCAGCTCCATATGACGAAGTAGCAAGAATGTATTTCATTCTTCACTCTGATCATGAAAGCGGTAACGTTTCTGCTCATACAACTCATTTAGTTGCATCTGCTTTATCCGATGCGTACTATTCCTTATCTGCAGGAATCAATGGATTAGCTGGCCCATTACATGGTCTTGCAAACCAAGAGGTACTTGCATGGATTCAAAACTTTATGGAAAAATTAGGCGGGGAAGTTCCAACTGAAGAGCAATTAAAGAAAGCGGTTTGGGATACATTAAACAGTGGTCAAGTTATTCCAGGTTATGGCCATGCTGTTCTTCGTAAAACAGACCCAAGATATACCTCTCAAAGAGAGTACTGCTTAAAGCATTTACCAGATTATCCATTATTTGAACTAGTTAGCAAGCTTTATGATGTTGTTCCTGATATTCTAAGAGAACATGGTAAAGCAAAGAACCCATGGCCAAACGTGGATGCTCAGTCTGGAGTAATTCAATGGTATTATGGTCTTAAAGAATACGATTTCTATACTGTTCTATTCGGAATTGGTAGAGCGTTAGGTGTTCTAGCTAATATCACTTGGGATCGCGCGCTTGGATATCCAATTGAGAGACCAAAATCAGTAACAACTGATATGTTAGAAGAATATGCAAGAAAAAGTGAAGAATCAAAAGGTGAAACTGCTTAATAATTAAAACTAAATCTATTGGTTTAGTAAAACGGGAGAACTGATAGCGTTTTCATCTTATTTGCTGAAAATATCTAACATAAAAAATATATTAAAATTTAAGAAAAAACAAAAAACGTATTGACGTTTTGTAAAATTTTAGTACAAAATAGAATTAGATTTGGGGGTTCGAGAGTTTCCTTGAGCTCCCAAATACATTTCATAAAACATAAAATTTTTAGGGAGAGTAGGAGGTAACCATTATGTCTATTTTTGAAAAAATTGATATGCCAACTAGTGGGGACAAGATTACGATTGAAAACGGGAAGTTAAATGTACCTAACAACCCAATCATTCCATTTATTGAGGGAGACGGAATTGGTCCTGATATTTGGGCCGCATCCCAAAGAGTTCTAGATGCTGCTGTTGAAAAAGCATATGGTGGCGAGAAGAAGATTTCCTGGTTCGAGGTTTACACAGGGGAGAAATCCTTTGATAAATTTGGTGAATGGCTTCCTAACGATACTCTTTTAGCAATGAGAGAGTACTTAGTAGGAATCAAAGGACCACTTACTACTCCAATTGGTGGAGGAATTCGTTCTTTAAACGTAGCATTACGTCAAGAGTTAGATTTATATGCTTGTGTACGTCCAGTTCGTTACTATGAAGGAGTACCTTCTCCAATTAAGCATCCAGAATGGACAGACATGGTAATCTTCCGTGAAAACGCAGAAGATATCTACGCTGGTATTGAATGGCAAGAAGGAACAGAAGAAGTAAAGAAGCTTATTAACTACTTACAAACTGAAATGGGTGTTACAAAAATCCGCTTCCCAGAAACTTCTGGTATTGGTATTAAGCCTGTTTCTAAAGAGGGTACATACCGTTTAGTTCGTTCCGCAATCGAATATGCAATTGAGAACAAGCGTGCAACTGTTACTCTAGTTCACAAAGGTAACATCATGAAGTTTACTGAAGGTGCATTTAAAAACTGGGGTTATGAGCTTGCTGAGAAAGAATTTGGCGATAAAGTATTCACTTGGGCTCAATATGATCGTCTTGTTGAAGAACAAGGTAAAGATGCTGCTAATAAAGCGCAAGCAGATGCTGAAGCTGCAGGCAAAATTATCGTTAAGGATGTAATCGCAGATGCATTCTTACAACAAATTTTAACTAGACCAAAAGAGTATGATGTAATCGCAACTCTTAACTTAAATGGAGACTATATCTCTGATGCATTAGCTGCACAGGTTGGTGGTATTGGTATTGCTCCAGGAGCAAACATCAACTATGATACTGGTGTTGCAATTTTTGAAGCTACTCACGGTACAGCTCCAAAATATGCTGGATTAGATAAGGTAAATCCTTCTTCTGTTATCCTTTCTGGTGAAATGATGCTTCGTTTCATGGGATGGACAGAAGCTGCTGATCTTATCGTTTCTGCAATGGAGAAAACAATTTCCAATAAGACAGTAACTTATGACTTTGCTCGTCTAATGGAAGGTGCAACTGAGTTAAAATGCTCCGAGTTCGGTACAGCATTAATTAACAATATGTAATTCATTTATTGATTAAAAATCCACTTGGGAGGGATGAAGATGACTTTTAAACGCAGAAAAATAGCGGTTATTGGTGCCGGCTTTACAGGTGCTACAACAGCATTGTACTTAGCTCAAAAAGAATTAGGAGACATTGTTCTAGTTGATATTCCTCAATTAGAAAATCCTACAAAAGGTAAGGCTCTAGATATGATGGAGGCAACTCCAGTACTTGGGGTTGACGCTAATATTACTGGTACTAGCAGCTATGAAGATATTAAGGACGCTGATATCGTAATTATTACCGCTGGAGTAGCTCGTAAGCCAGGAATGAGTCGCGATGACTTAGTTAACATAAATGCAGGCATCATGAAGTCAGTCGCTGAACAAGTGAAGGTACAAGCGCCAAACTCCTATATAATCGTATTATCCAATCCAGTTGATGCGATGACATATGTTGCTTACAAAGTAACAGGATTTCCAAGAAGTCGCGTTATCGGTCAATCTGGAGTACTAGATACTGCTCGCTTCCGTACATTTGTTGCTCAAGCACTAAATGTATCTGTTGAAGATGTAAATGGATTTGTATTAGGTGGACATGGTGATACAATGGTTCCACTTATCAGATATTCTTTTGCTGGTGGTATTCCATTAGAGAAGCTTTTACCAAAAGATCAGCTTGATGCGATCGTTGCTCGTACACGTACTGGTGGAGGAGAGATTGTTAATCTTTTAGGTAACGGTAGTGCTTATTATGCACCTGCAGCGGCTCTTGCACAAATGGCTGAAGCGATCTTAAAGGATAAAAAGCGTATCATTCCAACTATTGCTTACTTAGAAGGGGAATATGGATATAATGACATCTATCTTGGTGTTCCAACTCTAATTGGTGGTAGTGGTATTGAGCAAATTTATGAGTTAGAGCTTACTGATGAAGAAAAAGCAGCATTAGATTATTCGGCTGAAGCTGTTGAAAGTGTACTAAAAATAGTTCGTTAATTTAACGATAAAAACTTATTAAATAACCTTGGAGAGACTCTCCAAGGTTATTTTTAGTTGGATAGGGTTTATAAAAATAGTGGACTAATTCAAACGTATAAGTTAAAATAGTAGATGGGTTGAATTTTTAAAATTTTTTGAATATCTATTTAAATTTACATCTTAAACATTAAACGTGCGAGTCTCTATTAAACTACTATCGTATTAATGGTTTAATGCGAGAAATTTTTTCTCGAAAATAACTTTTTTTTACTTGTTATTTCGTTCAACTCCAGTATAATAAATATATAATTAAATACTAAGAATAATTATTCAATTTAAAGCTATACTTTATTAACGGAAGATTCTGAAAATAAATTATTCATAGTTTTTAATAAAAATTCTAGACATTAATTAAAAAAATATATAACATAACATTAAATATATTAAATAAACTAGAATACTAGATTTATAAGTTTCTCGAATTAGAATTGTTTGTCATTAGGTTTTAGGATTGTGATTATTCACAATCTAAAATATAACAACACAAATATAAGAGGGGGTCAAATTATGAAAAAAGCTAGCAAATGGTTAGCGTTAATGCTTGCAATTATTATGCTTGCAAGTGTTGGTCTTGTAGGTTGTGGTGGCACAAAAGAAGAGACCAAAGATTCAGGTCAAGGAACAACTGAAACTCCTAAGGCAGATGTTCAAGAGTTTCACTTCATGACTACTGATGAGCCTTACTTAGATCCACAAGCTGGTCAGTACAGTTTAGAGTTTGAAATCATGAACAACATTTACGAAGGTCTTCTTCGTATGAATGCAAACCAAGAGTATGAAAAAGCATTAGCAGAAGATATTCAAACTTCTGAAGATGGATTAACTTGGACATTTAAGATCCGTGACGCAAAATGGAGTGATGGTTCCGCTATCACAGCACACGACTTCGTATATGGTCTTGAGCGTGCAGTTAGTGAAGAATTAGCTTCCATTTATGCATTTATCGTAAGTGACTATGTTAAAGAAGCAAAAGCTACTGACGATAAGACTTTAGTTGTTACTTTAACTAAGCCAGTTCCTTACTTTGAAAGCTTATTAACTTTCGCAACATACTACCCTGTTAAGAAAGAATTCGTAGAAGCTAAAGGTGAATCCTTTGGTAAAGATAAAGATAGCTTATTATTCAATGGACCATTTAAGGTTACTGATTGGCAGCCAGACCAGAAGTTAGTTCTTGAAAAGAACGAAAACTACTGGGATGCAGCTAATGTAAAATTAGAGAAAATTACTTTAGACATTATTAAAGATAGTAAAGCAGCTTTAAACTTATACCTAGCTGGAGAGCTTGATCGTGTAGGTTTAGCTGGTGAAGATGTAAATGTGTATAAGAATGATGCAGCTTATGCTGATCAATTCGAATCTACTCCAGATACAGTAACATTCTGGTTAATGCTTAATAACCAAAATGAAGTACTTAAAAATGCAAACATCCGTAAAGCATTATCTTGGGGATTTGACCGTGAAAACTATGTAAACATCGTTTTAAATAACGGTTCTATTCCAGCATACGGTATTGTTCCTCCAGGAATGCCTGGACCAGAAGGTCAAACATTCCGTGATGCTAACGGAGATTTAGTTGGTTATGATTTAACTAAGGCTCAAGAATATCTTGCAGCTGGATTAAAAGAATTAAATCTAGAAAAATTACCTGCATTAATCTACTTAGGATATGATAGTGATATTGGTATTAAAGGTTCTGAGTTCATTAAAGATATGTACCGTAAATTAGGTATTGATATCACAATTGAAAACTTACCAGTAGCAGCTGTTAAAGAAAAGCGTAAAGCTGGTCAGTTTGACTTATTCTTCGGTGGATGGGGTCCAGACTACTGGGATCCAATGACATTTATGGATCTATTCGTAACTGAAGGTTCCTTCAACGATGGTAAATGGTCAAATGCTAAATACGATGAGAATATCAAGTTTGCTCAAACAACAGCTGATTTCAAAACTCGTATGGAAAAATTATTAGAAGCTGAGAAGATCATGGTTGCTGAAGAAGCTGGTATCGTTCCTGTATACTACCGTGGTGTTTCCAGATTAACAAAGCCATATGTAAAAGGTTTTGTTAAGCATCAATTTGGTGCAGATTCTTCATGGAAATGGACTAGTATTGAAGGTAAAGGGGAATAATAAAAAAATAATTTCCTGATAAGCATATGGAGGTATATGGGGATAATATCCTCATATACCTTCTGTACGCTTAAGAATGTTTAGCCACTCTAAATTTTTGTTAGTCAAAAATTATTTTTCCCTATACTTTAGGAGGTGCAACAGTGTTAAGATACACACTTAGACGATTTGGGTACATGTTAATCACCATGTGGGTAATTATCACCCTAACATTCTTTTTAATGCATATGCTTCCTGGAGATCCATTCTCAGATATAGAAAAAATGACTCCAGAAGTAAAAGCCAAATTATTAGCAAAATATGGTCTTGATAAGTCACTACCAGAGCAGTATATGATTTACCTAGGCAACATAGTAAAAGGAGATCTTGGATCCTCTTACAAAACATCAAATCGTGATGTAAATGATATTATTGAGCAACACTTCCCTACATCAGCAAGAATTGGTGGTCAGGCAATAGTTTTTGGATTATTTGTTGGATTAACTTTAGGTATTGTAGCAGCACTTCGACAGAACTCTTGGGTCGACTATAGTGCAATTTTAGTTGCGATTATTGGAGTTTCTATACCTAACTTCGTTATTGCAACATTACTTTCGTATTTTGTTGGGGTTAAACTTGGATGGTTCCCTCCAGCAGGATGGGGTAAATTCTCACATACAGTAATGCCATCCTTTGCATTATCCTTAGGAATGCTAGCATATTTTGCGAGAATGATGCGTACTAGTATGCTTGATGTTATTGGACAAGATTATATGCGTACTGCAAAATCAAAAGGTCTAAACGATTTCCAGATTGTAGTAAAGCATATGATTAGAAATGCTATTTTACCAATCATTACTATTTTAGGACCGATGATTGTTGGTATTATTACTGGTACAATTATTATTGAGCAGATTTTTATTATTCCTGGTCTAGGAAAATATTATATACATTCGATTTATCTAAATGATTATGCAGTTACTTTAGGACTAACTATTTTCTATAGTGCATTGCTAATTTTTGCTATTTTCGTTGTAGATATTTTATATGGTGTAATTGATCCAAGAATCAGAGTTGCTGGAAGGAAGTGATAGCTATGGAAATTAAAAAAGAAATGTTCAAACCACTAAATAGAGATGAATCACAGAAAGAACAAATTGCTCGTCCAAGCTTGACCTTTTGGCAAGATGCTTGGAGAAGATTGAAAAAAAATCCTTTAGCAATGGCGTCATTAATTCTATTGGGTTCCATTTTACTAATAGCATTAATCGGACCATTTCTAAATGACTATAATTATTATGAGCAGGATTATTCTGTAGTTAACCTTAAACCATTTACTCCAGAAGCTATGGAATCAAATCATTGGTTTGGTACAGATGACTTAGGTCGTGATATCTGGCAACGTTTATGGAAAGGTACTCAAATATCCTTATTTATCGGTATTGTTGCTGCAAGCTTAGATTTAACAATTGGAGTACTTTATGGTGGTATTTCTGGTTATAAAGGTGGAAGAGTTGACGATATCATGATGAGAATCGTGGAGATTCTTATGGGTATTCCATATTTAATCCTTGCGATTTTGTTAATCTTGGTTTTAGAGCCTGGTTTAACTGCAATTATTTTGGCACTTTCTGTCACCGGTTGGATTGGTATGGCACGTATTGTTCGTGGACAGCTATTCCAATTAAAAGAACAGGAGTTTATTCTTGCTGCTAAAACATTAGGTGCTAATACAAGAAGAATGATGTTAAAGCACTTAATTCCAAATACAATGGGTCCAATCATTGTATCCATCACATTTACAATTCCAGGTGCGATTTTTACAGAAGCAACTTTAAGTTTCTTAGGATTAGGTTTAAGACCACCTTTAGCTAGTTTAGGGGTACTTGTAAACCAAGGTTACGGTTTATTTAAAAATCTTCCATGGAATCTATGGTTCCCAGCCGCGGTTATTAGTTTAATCATGTTAGCATTTAACCTACTTGGTGATGGATTGCGTGACGCATTAGATCCTAAGATGCGTAAATAGAAGGGGGTCACATCATGGATGAAAAAATTCTAGAAGTAAAAAACTTACATGTATCTTTTTACACATATGCAGGGGAAGTAAAAGCTGTACGCGATGTGAATTTTGAATTGAAAAAAGGTGAATCATTAGCTATTGTTGGTGAGTCAGGTAGTGGTAAAAGTGTTACCTCTCAAACCATTATGCGCTTGATTCCTGAACCACCTGGAAAAATTAAAAGTGGTGAAATTTTATTTGGTGGAAAAGATTTAACAAAGCTTTCAAATAAAGAAATGCAATCCATTCGTGGATCAGAAATCGGAATGATATTCCAAGATCCGATGACTTCCTTAAACCCTACGATGACTATCGGTAAGCAAATTTCAGAAGGTTTAATTAAGCATCAGGGCCTAAGTAAAGTAGAAGCAAAGCAGCGCTCTATTGAAATGCTTGATCTAGTTGGTATACCAAATGCTGCTGAAAGGGTAGATCAATATCCTCATCAATTTAGTGGTGGTATGAGACAAAGGGTTATGATTGCTATTGCGTTAGCAAGTAATCCAAAGCTTCTCATTGCTGATGAACCTACAACTGCATTAGATGTAACAATTCAAGCTCAAATATTAGATTTAATGAAAAATCTGCAAGAAAAAATGGACACTTCCATTATTATCATTACACATGATCTTGGAGTAGTGGCTGATATTGCTCAAAAGGTAATTGTAATGTATGCAGGAACCGTAATTGAGCGTGGAAGCTTAGACGATATATTCTATAATCCACAGCATCCATATACATGGGGATTATTACGTTCTGTGCCTCGTTTAGATTCAAAAGAGCAAGGTGAACTGATTCCAATTTTAGGTACACCACCAGATTTGCTTGCACCACCAAAGGGATGTCCATTTGCTCCTCGTTGTGACTATGCAATGGATGTGTGTCTAAATATGCCTGAGGAAACAACAGTAAATCCAGGTCATAAAGTGAAATGTTGGTTACAGCATCCAATGGCCCCAAAAGTAGAAAGACCAGCAGAGATTGGGGGTAGAAATTAATGGCAGAAAATCAACCAATACTAGAAGTTAGAAACCTTAAAAAGCACTTTAATGTAGGAAAAGGTGCTATTTTAAAGGCAGTAGATGGTGTATCCTTCACCATTAATAAAGGCGAAACCTTAGGATTAGTTGGTGAGAGTGGTTGTGGTAAATCCACAACAGGCAGAACGATTATTCGTCTGTATGATGCAACTGAAGGGGAAGTCATTTTTAATGGAAAAGATGTCCATAAATTAAATAATCATGAAATGAAAAGCTTTAATAGAGAAATGCAAATGATTTTCCAAGATCCTTATGCTTCATTAAACCCAAGAATGACTGTCGCTGACATTATTGCAGAAGGTATTGATATTCATGGGTTAGCTACAGGAAAAGAGAGAATGAAACGAGTTTATGATCTTTTAGAAACAGTTGGATTGAATAAGGAGCACGCAAACCGTTTTCCACACGAATTCAGTGGCGGTCAACGTCAAAGAATTGGGATAGCACGTGCACTTGCTGTTGAGCCAAGCTTTATTATTGCTGACGAGCCAATTTCTGCATTAGACGTGTCTATTCAAGCACAGGTAGTTAATTTATTGGAAAAGCTTCAAAAAGAGAAAGGCTTAACATATTTATTTATTGCCCATGACTTATCCATGGTTAAATATATCAGTGATCGTGTAGGAGTAATGTATTTAGGGGCACTTGTTGAGCTTGCAGGAAGTGATGAGCTGTATGAAGACCCATTACATCCTTATACCGACGCATTATTATCTGCAATACCAATCCCAGATCCAGACATTGAACGTTCTAGAGAGCGTATTATTCTTGAAGGGGATGTTCCAAGTCCTATTAACCCTCCAAGTGGATGTCGTTTCCGTACTCGTTGCCCAAAAGCAATGCCAGAATGTGCAACTATGGTTCCTGAATGGAAAGAAGTAAAACCAAAACATTGGGTAGCTTGTCATTTATATTAAGCGAAATAATATAAAAATGAAAACAAACACTGTCTTTTATAGACAGTGTTTTTACATTTCTCTATAATTTAACTATAAATATTCATTCTGGAGGACTTTTAGATGCCCAAAAAAATTCTTGTTGTTGATGATGAACCTTCAATAAGTACTCTTTTAAAATTTAATTTAGAAAAAAATGGATATTCCGTGATTTTAGGTAAAGATGGATTAGAAGCCATTCAATTAGTTAAGGATGAAAGCCCAGACTTACTCATTTTAGATTTAATGCTACCAGAATTAGATGGTATGGAGGTTTGTAAAAATTTAAGACAAAATCAATATAATCTGCCAATCTTAATGCTTACTGCAAGAGACGATGATTTTGATAAGGTATTAGGCTTAGAACTTGGTGCAGATGACTATATGACAAAACCTTTTAATACCAGAGAATTAATTGCGAGAGTTAAAGCAATTTTAAGAAGATATTCAGCTCCAACCCAAGATCAAAAGGAATTGGAAGAGGAACAGAAAATAAAGGTAGGCAACTTGATTATTGAAGAAGAAAAATATGAAGCCTACCATAATAGTGAGCTATTGGAGTTAACTCCAAAGGAATTTGAATTACTACTTTATCTTGCAAAGCATAAGAATAAAGTTTTAACAAGAGATCAATTGTTGGATGCTGTATGGAATTATGACTTTGCAGGGGACACAAGAATTGTTGATGTTCATATCAGTCATTTGCGTGAAAAAATTGAATTGGACACAAGACAACCACAATATATAAAAACAGTTAGAGGTATTGGATATAAATTTGGTGAGCCAAAAAATGAATAAATTACGTTATCGGTTGACATTAACTTACATCATATTAATTGGAGTCGCATTTATCAGCTTAGCTTTTTTTTTAACGAACTTAATTGAGAGAGCCTATATCGATGCAGTGGGAAATCGTCTGGCAAAAGAGGCTAATTTTATAATAAAGCAAATAGAACGGGACAATTCCATAATCACTGAGGAGTCGAACCTACTTAATCAATTAGTGAAAGACTATTCCAAAGAACTTAATATAAGGATTACGATTATTGACATGAAAGGCAATGTTTTAGCTGATACGGATTATTATTATCTAGAGATGGACAATCATGGTTCACGTCCAGAAATTGTAGATGCCGTTTCAGGAAAAATTGGTAAGGAAATACGCTATAGCAATTCATTAGGAATGGAGATGCTCTACATAGCAATACCCATTAAAGGGGAATTCTCTGGAGTTGTAAGATTATCCATTCCTTCTAAGGAAATCAGCACTTCAATAGAAACGATTTGGTATAGTTTAATATTTGGTTTAGTATTCTTATTTATCATTATTATAGTAATTAGTAACAAAATGGCGTATATGATTACACTGCCAATTGAAAATATCACGAAGATTGCGAAGAAAATAACGAATGGGGATTATAGCGCAAGAGCATTAATTAAGAGTCAAGATGAAATCGGACAACTAGCAGTTGCTTTAAATCAAATGGCTAATAGCTTAAAAAAGCAGATTGATGTAATCCATGAAAGTGAAAGAAATTTGTCAACTGTTCTTAACAACATGGCTCACGGGGTAATATTGATTGATCAACAAGGAATAATCAAATTAGCAAATCCTGCTATTGAATGGTTATTAGGAGATTCTATAGTGGACATTGTTGGAAAGTATCATATGGAGGCAGGCGAAAATGATTCTCTTAGTGAGCTAATTGAGCGTTCGCTTAAAACAGGAGAGTCTCTTCACACAGAAATTGCAATCAAATACCCAGTCAGAAAGTTTTTGGCAACTAATTTGGCACCAATCATTGATGAGAATGGAAAAGTAAATGGAGTAGTGGCTGTGTTAAATGATATCACCAAACTGAAGCGATTGGAAAATATGAGAACATCATTTGTAGCCAATGTTTCTCATGAATTACGTACACCAGTAACTGCAATCAAAGGGTTTACCGAAACCTTGCTAGACGGAGAGTTGGAAGACGAGGAGACGAGTAAAGCATTTTTGCAGATTATTTATAAAGAGAGTGACAGACTTCACCGACTGATTAATGATCTATTAGATTTATCTAAAATTGAGTTAAATCAAGATATTTTAAACTATTCTAAGGTAAATGTTAAAAAACTAATGGAATCAGTAATAGAAACCTTTAGGCCGCAAATAGTAAAACGAGGATTAGCAATCGAAGAAAAGCTTTCAGAGGTTACTGCTGATCTTGACGAAGATAGAATTAAACAGGTAATGATAAATTTAATCAATAATGCCTTAACCTATACAACAAAAGGCAAAATTACAATTTATTTAGTGGATCAAGAGGATTATGTTAAAATTATTGTAAGGGATACAGGAATAGGTATTCCAAAGAATGAGATTGCCCGCATTTTTGAAAGGTTTTATCGAGTTGACAAGGCAAGGTCAAGAGACTCAGGTGGGACAGGCTTAGGTTTAGCCATAGTAAAACATATCATTGAATCCCACCAAGGTTTTATTCAAGTGGAAAGTGAAGTTGGGGTAGGAACAAGCTTTACAATTATCATTCCAAAACACAAAACTTCTAAAAAATATTAACCTGCAATATACAACAATAAAAAGGAGAAAACGACTAGACTTGCTCCAACAATTAAAGGAAATTGGACAAAAACAGATTTTTTTAGTTTACTCAATTCAGCTTGTTCTTGTTCATATTTCTTAATTAAGGAGTCATTAATATCTGCGTCTGGATTTTCTTCTTTTTCTTTTTTTCGATTTTCTATTTTTACACGATCAAACATTTCAGAACGTATTTTTTTACTAAATCCAGCAAGGAAAATATTAAGTGAGCCAGAAAGAAAGACAGCAGAAGAGCCCGCAAAAAGAAGAAGAGCTAATCCTAATAAAAACGTATTATTAATTAAGCTTACTAAAAAATTTTCACTCTGGAAAAAGGAGTAAATAATTACCAATAGAAGCAAAGTGAAAGTGATCAATGACTTAGATACAATGGTGTTAAGTTTTTTTAGTATCATCTAACATAGCGCCCTTTCTTCATTTATTAACCAAGGTAATTATAGCATAATCCAAGGAATTCGCATTACTTACTTCTAAAAAAGGTGAAAAAATAGTATGATGAAGACAAGGTCACCTATTTAAATAGAAAAATTTAAATAGAAAATAAAAAATTCTTTCTGGGAGGAAGCTAATGGATACAGAAAAGATTATTGATATGAAACCAAAAAAAGATTTTAAAGTGAGAGGAATATTTACAATTGTAGTCCTTTTACTGTTAATTATTATTTTGGCAACTAATTCTTTTGTTATTGTTCAGGCAGGTCATCGTGGAGTTCTTTTACAGCTTGGAGCAGTAAAAGAGGGAACACTTGAAGAAGGATTACATTTTAAATTACCATTTATTCAAGATGTTAGATCTGTTGAAGTAAGGGTGCAAAAAGCACAAACAGAACAAACTGCTGCTTCCAAGGATTTACAAGTGGTTACGACTACAGTAGCGGTCAATTTTCATTTAAATCCTTCTGAAGTTGGAAAGCTTTATCAAAATGTTGGTGACGGCTTTAAAGAACGAATAGTTGATCCCGCAATTAGTGAAGCATTAAAAGCAGTTACAGCACAATATACTGCCGAAGAATTGGTATCTAAGCGACAAGAAGTAAGCATAAAGGTAAAAGAAGCATTATCAAAAAAATTAGCAACATATTTTATGGTGCTTGATGAGATAAATATCACAGAGTTTAAGTTTAGTACTGAATACAATAATGCAATTGAACAAAAACAAATTGCCGAGCAACAGGCACTCAAAGCTAAATTAGATTTACAAAGAATAGAAATAGAAGCAAAGCAAAAGATTGAACAGGCAAAGGCCGAGGCAGAGTCTTTAAGACTGCAAAAGCAAGAGGTTACACCTGAATTAGTAGAGCTTCGTAAAATTGAAGCACAAATGGAAGCTATTAAAAAATGGGATGGTAAGCTACCAAGTGTAACTGGTGGATCAGTGCCATTTATTGATGTTAATAATTTAAAATAAAACATTTTCAATAGAATCACTATATTCAGTCTCCACAATGGAGACTGTTTTTTTGCACCTAAAATTAGGGGTATGGTATGATAAAGGAATAAGAATAGAAAAAGAATAGGGTGTGCTTGAAGGATGGGAAAATTAATATTAGTGGATGGTAATAGTTTAGCTAACAGAGCTTTTTATGCATTACCACTTTTGAATAATAAGCAAGGAATTTTTACAAATGCAGTTTATGGTTTTACTCAAATTTTGCTAAAAATTTTAGAAGAAGAAAAACCAGATAAGATTTTAGTAGCGTTCGATGCAGGGAAGCAGACCTTTAGACATACTGATTATACAGAATATAAGGGAAAAAGATTAAGAACTCCCTCTGAACTCTCAGGACAATTTCCAATGCTTAAGGAGCTTTTAGATGCGTTTAATATTCGGTATTATGAACAAGAAAACTATGAAGCGGACGATATCATCGGTACAATATCTAAACATGCAGAAAAAGAACAAATCAATACGATTATCTATACAGGGGATAAGGACTTGCTTCAGCTGGTGTCTGACAAGGTTTCCGTCTATTTAACAAAAAAAGGAATTACTGAGATTGAGGCTTTTGGACCAAAGGAATTATATGATAGATACCAATTAAAGCCTGAACAAATCGTTGATTTAAAAGGGTTAATGGGTGATCCCTCCGATAATATTCCAGGCGTACCTGGTGTAGGAGAAAAAACGGCATTAAAGCTTTTACATCAATTTGAAACAATAGAGAAACTTTACGAGCATCTGAATGAAATAACAGGAAAGCTCCAGGAAAAATTAAGCAACAATAAAGAAAGTGCATATTTGAGTAAGCAATTAGCAACGATTTATAGAGAGATGGAAATATCTCTTTTACTCGAGGATTTGAATAAAAGTGAATGGGATGAAAAAAAGCTATTTGAATTATTCGCGAAATGGGACTTCAATAGCTTAATTGACCGTTTAGGAATAAAGAAAGAAGCAAAAATTCAACAAAAAGAGATAGAAGAAGAACTATCTATAGAAAGTGTCACAGAACAAAGAAAAAACGAATGGAATGCATTATTTCAAACAGAAAAGTCTCTTGCCGTACACTTTGAAATTAAGGGAGATAGTGTTCAGCAGTATGAAATCATTGGTTTGGCTCTCTCTAATGGAAATAGGCAGATATTTATCTCCAAAGAGGAAATGATAAATTGGAAGCAATTATTAGATTGGCTAGCAGACGAAGACAAACATAAGTTGGTTTATGATGCCAAGAAAACAGAGGTTGTTTTGTTCTGGAATCATATAAAAATTAAAGGAATTCATTTTGATTTGCTATTAGCAACCTACTTACTTAATCCTTCTGATGGAACCACTACACTGAGCGATATTGCTAAGCAATATGAAGGGATTACATTGCAGGATGATGATGAAATTTATGGTAAAGGTGCGAAATATGCGATTCCTGATTTAGATACAGTTAGTCAGCATGTCACCAAAAAAGCCAATATTATTTGGTCCTTAGCTCCACAAATTAATGAAAAATTAAAGGAGAGTGATTTAGACTCACTGCTTTATGAATTAGAGCTTCCACTTTCTGGTGTCTTGGCATTGATGGAAGAAGAGGGTGTAGGGATCAATATAGAACGGTTACAGGAGATGGGGATTGAATTTGAAAATCAATTATCCCAGCTGACAGAACAAATCTATGAGCTTGCAGGAACTGAGTTTAATATTAATTCACCAAAGCAATTAGGTGAAATTCTCTTTGATAAACTTCAATTACCAATCATTAAGAAAACAAAAACGGGATATTCGACGAATGCAGAGGTATTAGAAAAATTGGAAAGTCAACATCCCATTATCGGCCTAATTCTGCATTTCCGACAGTTAGGGAAGCTTAAATCCACCTATATTGAAGGATTGTTAAAGGTGGTTCATCCTGTAACAAAGAAAATTCATACATCATTTAATCAGGCAATAACTGCAACTGGAAGACTTAGTAGTACAGAGCCTAACTTACAAAACATCCCTATCCGTTTAGAGGAAGGACGGAAAATTAGAGAAGCATTTATTCCCTCTAAAAAGGATTGGCTGATTTTAGCTGCTGACTACTCTCAAATTGAATTACGAGTGCTTGCAGATATTTCAGAGGATAAAAATTTAATTGCAGCATTCAATGATGGAATGGATATTCATACTAAAACAGCGATGGATGTTTTTGGAGTAAAAGAAGATGACGTTACAAGCTTAATGCGAAGACAAGCAAAAGCAGTCAACTTTGGTATTGTGTATGGTATTAGCGATTATGGATTATCGCAAAATCTAAATATATCTCGAAAAGAAGCTGGAGAGTTCATCGAACGATATTTCTCTGTTTTTGCAGGGGTAAAGGAATATATGCATCAGATTGTTGATCAAGCCAAAAAAGATGGTTATGTGACCACTTTATTAAACAGAAGAAGATATTTACCAGATATATATAGCTCCAATTTTAACATCCGAAGCTTTGCTGAAAGAACAGCAATGAATACTCCTATACAGGGTACGGCAGCAGACATTATTAAGCTTGCAATGATTAAGATGGATGAAGCATTAAAGAAAAATGAGCTGCAAAGTAAAATGCTGCTTCAGGTTCATGATGAATTGATTTTTGAAGTCCATCCAGAGGAAAAAGAGATATTAGCAACACTAGTTAGGGAAGTAATGGAATCAGCATTACAATTAAAGGTTCCATTAAAGGTCGACTTAAATATAGGTGAGAATTGGTATCAAGCAAAGTAAAGAAAGAGGTAATAGCATGCCAGAATTACCAGAGGTGGAAACTGTTCGAAGATCGTTAGAATTAGTCGTTATCGGTAAACAAATAAAAGAGACAGAGGTATTTTATTCACGTATCATAAGAACACCGGTAGATATTGATGAATTCAAATTACTACTTCAAGGGCAAACTATTCAATCGATTGGTAGAAGAGGAAAATATCTCTTGTTCTATTTTAAGGACGTCGTTTTAATTTCTCATTTACGGATGGAAGGTAAATACCTTTTTCAAGAAACCGAAGAGCCGATTGATAAACATACTCATGTAATTTTTCATTTTACAGATGGAAGTCGTTTATTATATCGGGATGTCCGTAAATTTGGCACAATGGATCTCGTTCCTTTAGGATTAGAAGATGATTTTATGGGCATAAGAAAGCTTGGGCAGGAACCAATTAGCCCTGAATTTGAAAAGGAGAAATTTGTTGCCATTGTCCAAAAGAAAAATAGTCCAATAAAACAAATATTACTAGATCAAGAAATTGTAAGTGGCCTTGGCAATATTTATGTTGATGATAGTTTAGCCCTAGCTAGAATTCATCCATTAAGAGCTGGCAATTCATTAACGAAGGAAGAACTTTTTAAATTAATCAATGCGATGAAAGAGGTTTTAGAAAAAGCGATTGAAAAAGGTGGTTCAACCATTAGAACGTTTGAGAGCTTTTATGGAAAAGGCTCAATGCAGGACCATCTTATTGTCTATGGGAGACAGGGACAACCTTGTTATTTTTGCGGCAGCATAATCGCTAAGATTAAAGTTGCTGGCCGTGGAACACACTTTTGCCCAATCTGTCAGAGATTATAATATTTATACTAGCACTCCTTTTTAGCCCACTCCATATGATAATAGGAGACTTATGGAGAGGGTGAGCTTCGTTTGAACTTCATTTCACTAGTAATTTTAGCGTTAGCCGTAAGTTTAGATGGCTTTGGTGTTGGTGTCACATATGGACTTAGAAAAATGAAAATACCGGTTTTATCTGTTCTAATCATCACTCTTGCATCTGCAATCATGATTTTGTTATCGATGCAAATCGGCGTTGGGATTAGCTATTTCTTACCCACTAATGCAGCTAAATGGATCGGCTCTATGATATTAATTGCAGTTGGAATTTGGGCAATTATTCAGGTTTTGCGAAATAAGGATGAAGAAATTGAAACTAAAGTTGAACAAAAAACATTTATTAATCTTGAAGGAAATAAAATAATCTCTATAGAAATAAAGACATTAGGATTAGTCATTCAGATATTAAAAACGCCGATAAAGGCAGATATGGATATGTCGGGAATTATTTCTCCTTCTGAAGCTACATTATTAGGAATTGCTTTATCATTAGATGCGTTTGGTGCCGGTTTAGGTGCTGCATTAATTGGTTTTAATCCATTAATTACTGCTTTCATTATTGCTACAATGAGTGGTCTTTTTATACTTCTTGGATTAAACATTGGTTTTTTGTTCTCTGGAAAAGAATGGTTGCAAAGATTTACAATAATTCCAGGATTAATTTTAATAATAATGGGGATAATAAAAATTTTCTAATTAAGATAGAGGTGGAGTATGATTATTGGGCTGACAGGTGGAATTTCAAGTGGCAAAAGTACAGTGATCAATCTATTTAGAAAATATGGGTATCCAATCGTTGATGCGGATTTGATTGCAAGAGAAGTGGTTGAGCCTAAAAAAGAAGCATGGCAGAAAATTGTCCATTATTTTGGAGAAGACATCTTAATGGCGGACCAATCCATTGATCGCAAAAAACTTGGTGCACTTATTTTTAGTAATCAAGAAAAACGTATGCTACTCAATGAAATTACCCATCCAATAATTATCTCAGAGATTATGCAGCAAGCAACCTTGCTTCAGGAACAAAATAATCATGTCATTGTGGATATCCCACTGCTATTTGAATCAAAGCGAGAAGAACTATTTGACCTAATTATTGTGGTTTATGTCAATAAAGAAATTCAACTCCATCGTTTGATGAATCGAGATCAAATCAATAGAGAAGAAGCCTTACAGAAAATAGCTTCCCAAATGGATTTAGAAAAGAAAAAGGAAAAAGCAGATCTTATTATTTATAATGATCAATCAATAGAAGAGACAGAAAGGCAAGTTCTAGAAATTATTCGAAATCATTTTTAGAAAGTTGGATTAAATGTTTAGAGGAACCGGTAATAATTTAACAAAAAAAACGATAATACTTTTTTTATTGCTTTTTCTTGTCTTTTTAGTCATTAATTCTAAAATACCATGGAAATTAGTATATCCTATTCACTATCAAGAAGAGATTATATTAAATGCAAAGGAATACAATGTAGACCCTTATTTGATATTATCCATTATTCAGGTAGAGACACGCTTTCAACCGGATAAGGTATCGAAAAAAGGAGCAATGGGATTAATGCAGCTGATGCCTAATACGGCAGCTTGGATTATTGAAGAGGGTAAATTTCCAGAAAAATTTCTTCAACAAACGTTTGAACCAAGCGTAAATATAGAACTTGGAACCTGGTATTTATCAAAATTGCTAAGTAAATATAATCACAATCTAGTAATGGTAATTGCTGCATATAACGCTGGGCCTGGTAATGTTGATAAATGGATTCAAGACGGAATTTGGGATGGGTCTTATGAGCAAGTACAGAATGTACCTATTGGAGAAACAAGACATTATGTGCAAAGGGTAGTTCACTATTTTGAACAATATCAATGGATTTATGAAGACCATTTTTGATTACAAGATGTTTACTTTAATGTAAGCATCTTTTTTTATTTGTCTAAAAACCCAATCTTGATTAATTTGCCTAAATAGTATGTATAATGCTGAGATAAAACCTATTTTAAGACGGAAATAAAAAATATAGTGTGTATTTTTATAAAACTTATTGGCAAAAAGTGATATACTTATTATAATAATAATAGAATATAGTATGTTACAAACGAGATGTTTGGAGAGGAGTAGTTAGTGTATGACAATAAAAATGGTGATTAATGGATTTGGAAGGATTGGTCGTATGGTTTTTCGACGTGCTCTTCAATTTCCTGAAATACAAATTGTAGCGATAAACGCAAGCTACCCGGTAGAAACATTAGCTCATATGCTAAAATATGATTCGGTTCATGGTAAACTACAGGCAGAAATTCAAACTACTGAGCATTCCATAATAGTAAATGGAAAAGAAACGGTAATTTTTTCAGACAGAAATCCAGAAAACTTGCCTTGGAGAGAGCTTGATATTGATGTTGTAGTGGAAGCAACAGGGAAATTCAGAGAAAAAGAAAAGGCAGAAAAACATATTTTAGCTGGAGCTAAGAAGGTAGTAATTACTGCACCTTCCAAAGGAGAAGACAGAACGATTGTTATGGGCGTAAATCATGACACCTATAATTATGAAACTGACCATGTCATCTCTAATGCATCATGCACAACCAATTGTTTAGCACCGGTTGCCAAAGTATTACATGAAAACTTCCATATTGAACATGGTATGATGACTACTGTTCATTCTTATACAAATGATCAAAGAGTATTAGATAATATGCATAAGGATCTAAGAAGAGCCAGAACTGCTGGCCAATCCATTATCCCAACAACTACAGGTGCCGCTAAAGCAGTTTCTCTTGTTTTACCAGAGCTTGAGGGAAAATTACATGGTATGGCATTAAGAGTACCAACACCAGATGTATCGATTGTTGATTTAGTTGTAAATGTTTCTGAAAAGGTTGATGTTGAAACAGTAAATGCTGCATTAAAGAAAGCAAGCCAAAATGAAATGAAGGGTATTATTCAATATTGTGATGAGCCTTTAGTATCTGCTGACTTTATTGGGAATGATCATTCCTCAATTGTAGATTCCCTTTCTACAATGGTTATTGGTGAGCATCAAGTTAAAGTGATGGCATGGTATGATAATGAGTGGGGATATTCCTGTAGAGTAGTTGATCTTGTTAGATATGTTGCTCAAGGTGAAACGGCAAAAAAAGTGGATAAAGTACTTACAGCATAATTTTGCATATGATAAGGGGAGAATTTTTGATTCTCCCCTTATGCTATTTACGGTACCATATTTCCAAATGGTATCGTTTTATTTAGTTGTATCATTAAACTTGACGATTATTGACCTGCTAATTGCTGCTCAGCCATTTGTACTAATCGACGAGTAATATGACCTCCGATTGCACCATTGTCACGAGAAGCAATGTTACCCATATAACCATCTTGAGGAACTTGAATTCCTAATTCATTAGCAATTTCAAACTTTAATTGATCTAAAGCTTGACCTGCTTGAGGAACAACTAACCAGTTGCTGGAGCGCTCTTGACCTTGTGCCATGTGTTGTCACCTCCTTTTGTTTTGTAATAGTATTGTATGTTGATGTGACAAATATAATACAGGTAAGTCATTCCTATGATGTCAAAGAAAAGTAAATTTTTAAGAAAAAAATTATTGCAAAATAATTATAAAACAAGTATACTTGGATTCGTGAACTTCGTTATACATCATAAATAATTAAGGAACCAGTCATCTACTTAAAGGGTTAGGACCTCATCGGACTAACTTGCCCCCGTGGTAGATAAGCTAGGTCCCGCATGCTTGAAAGGGCATGGTCTTACTAATTTTACAAGGGGGAATAACGATGGATACAATGGGACGTCATGTTATCGCCGAGTTATGGGGTTGTAATACTGACAAATTGAATGATCTTAAGTTTGTTGAAAAAATGATGGTGGATGCAGCATTAGAAGCTGGTGCAGAAATTCGTGAGGTTGCATTTCATAAGTTTGCGCCTATGGGAGTTAGTGGAGTTGTAATTATTTCAGAATCACATCTAACAATTCATAGCTTCCCTGAACATGGATATGCAAGTATTGATGTTTATACTTGTGGTGATCGTATTGATCCAAGGGTGGCAGCTGATTTTATTACGAATCAATTAGAAGCAACTACACGCGAATCCGTGCAAGTTCCACGTGGAATGGGTCCAGTAACTATTGATCCAATGAAAGTGGAAACATTTGCAAAATAAAATAAAAAGTACGTAAAAGAAGGATAGTATATCCTTCTTTTTTTAATTTATTTTCTCATTGACGGCTGTATAATATTCTGTTAACATAAAATAGTTATTTTGTTTAACGTTACAAGTGAATAGAAGTGAAAAGCAAGGATAGAGGCGCGATTCTTAAGATTAGATATACTTTAAGGGCAATTGGGTATATTGAAAGGAAGAATCGCCGAAGTATATAGCTTTTGCCCAAAGGCTATATGGCTGGTTTTGTATAAAATATATGCAAGACTGTCACAAATATTTTGTGGAGAACTATCTGTTTTTCCAAGCGTTTATATATTTTGTCGATAAACCTTGGGAGCAGATTGCTCTCAAGGTTTTTTCTATGTGCGCCCAGCATGGGCG
>DJVJ01000059.1 GCA_002441135.1 Caryophanales bacterium UBA6259
AATTATTCAGCTCCTACTCGATTTATTAGATAGAAAGTATAAGTTTTTCCTATCTGAAATAAAAACGGAATAAATCAATAAAAGGAGAGAAATTATTTATGAGGTTTTACTTACGATCTATAGTTATGATGTTCATGTTCATTTTTTATTCTATCCCAGTTTTTGCAGAGGAATTAGATCCTGCAGTTCAAAATGCGGAGTACTTTGGCTTTTGGACTTTAGTGCCGCCATTATTAGCAATTATCTTAGCATATATTACCAAAAATGTGGTTTTATCCCTATTCATTGGGGTGCTTTCAGGATCAATAATGCTGCAATTAATAGGGCAAAATATTATTGTAGCTCTTATTCAAGGATTTCTTAATGTAATTAATTATATTTTAGGTTCATTATCTGATTCATGGAATGCGGGAATTATTCTTCAGGTATTAACCATTGGTGGTTTAATAGCGTTAGTAACTAAAATGGGCGGAGCAAAAGCTGTGGCAGAGGGATTAGTTAAAAGGGCAAAAACACCTCGTAGTGCACAAATTACTGCTTGGATATTAGGATTAATTGTCTTTTTTGATGACTATGCAAATTCATTAATTGCAGGGCCAATGATGAGGCCGGCATTTGATAAATTGAAGATATCTCGTGAAAAGCTTGCATTTATTATTGATGCAACAGCTGCACCAATTGCAGGTATTGCTTTAGTGTCCACTTGGATTGGCTATGAGGTTGGTTTAATTAAAGATAGCTATGCAAGTATTGGACAAGAAGTAAATGCCTATGGAATATTTATTGAAACTATTCCTTATCGATTTTATAATATTTTAATACTAATCTTTGTATTGGCTACAGCTTTCTTTTTACGTGAATTTGGAGCAATGTATGAGGCAGAACGTCGTGCTAGAACAACAGGCAAGGTTTTCTCTGATACAGCTAAACCAATGCAATCCGAGGAAAATAGTACATTACCTAAAGAGGGTATAAAATTAAGTATTTGGAACGCGATTATTCCAATTGGACTCTTGATTTTATTATCCTTTGGAGGATTTTACTATAATGGTTATACCGCAATCATGGCATCTGGAGATGAAGATTTAATCCACATTGTTACGAATTATCCATTTTCCTTTGCAACATTAAGAGAGACTTTTGGGGCATCTGATGCCAGTGTAGTTTTATTCCAGGCTGCTTTATTTGCTAGCATTGTAGCAATTATTATGGGAGTCGGTAAAAAAATCTTTACCATAAACGAAGCGATTGAAACTTGGATTGATGGGATGAAGTCATTACTCATCACAGGAGTAATTCTTTTATTAGCATGGTCCTTAAGTGGAGCAATGGGTGATTTAGGAACAGCTAAATACATGGTCGGTCTATTATCCGACAATTTACCAGCTTTCTTATTACCTTCTTTAATTTTTATTTTTGGTGCAGTAATTTCTTTTGCAACAGGAACTTCCTATGGAACAATGGGAATATTAATGCCGTTAGCAATTCCATTAGCAGCATCACTATCACCTGATCCGCAATTTATTATTATTAGTGCAGGAGCGGTGTTAACAGGTGCCATCTTTGGAGATCATGTATCACCAATTTCTGATACCACAATTTTATCTTCAATGGGGGCAGCGAGTGACCATATTGATCACGTTAAGACACAGATTCAGTATGCTTTACCAGTAGCATTGATCACAATTTTTCTAGGATATATTCCAGTGGGATTAGGAGTGTCTGTATGGGTAGTTTTACCGATTAGTATTCTATCCATCATTTTAATGGTTCGTTTTATTGGAAAGCCAATTGAAGAATAGAATAGAGTGAAATAAAAAAGGAAAGAGGATAACCTCTTTCCTTTTTGTATCTATTCGATAACCCTTAATTATAATCTATAACTTATAACTCGCCTAAAACTGCTTGTGCAATATTTACGGAATGGTCACCGATTCGCTCTAAATTACTAATCATATCTAAGAAGATTACTCCGGATGAACCATAGCAAACCCCAGTATTTAAACGTTGTAAATGGCTCTTTCGTAAATCCTTTTCCATTTTATCAATGGAATACTCATTCTCAAGCACTTTTTTCGCTAATTCTGTATCTTCCTTTTCCAGTGCGTCTAAGGACATTTGATAAGTGTCACTTGTTAAAGAAATCATTTCTTTTAATTCACTGATTGCTTCGTCAGAGAAAATAAGCTTATGCTCATGAGCAAATGTTGCCAGTTCACCAAGATTTTCAGCATGATCCCCAACACGTTCAATATCATTGATGGTCTGTAAAAGCATAGTAGAACGATTAGACTCTATTTTGGAAAGTGAGCTTTGTGTTAATTGAACCAAATAGTTGGTAATTTCACGATCTAGATTATTTATTACTTCTTCTTTTTGAACAGAAGTATTTAATTTTTTGTCATCTTTGGTAAAAAAGAAGTCAACTACATCGTTTAAAGAATCCTTTGCTAAGGTACCCATTCTTAATGCTTCATGGGTTGCTTGTCCAAGTGCAACTGATGGGTTAGTTAAAAGGCGCTTATCTAAATATTTAGGCTTAAACTCAATACTAGCACCATCGCCAGGGATTAGCTTAGTAACTATAAGTGCAATTAGTGCAATAAATGGTAGTTGAATTAATGTATTTGATACATTAAATAGTCCATGAGCCCAAGCAATTTGCATTCTAATGTTCATATCTTCAGCAATGAACATTACTATTTTTGGGAAGATACCAAGTGTTAATAAAGGTAAAAAGATAATCGTACCTATTACATTAAATAAAACGTGACTTAATGCAGCCCTCTTTGCGGCTACGGAAGTTCCAATTGCAGCTAATGCAGCGGTAACAGTGGTACCAATATTATCTCCAAATAGAATTGGTAATGCTTGATTAAAGGTAACAGCACCAGTTTCTGCAAGGCCTTGAAGTACGCCGATGGTTGCAGAGCTACTCTGTACAATAACAGTAAATACTGTACCAACTAATATTCCTAAAAGTGGGATATGAGCAAGTGTTTCCATAAAGTGGACAAAGACTTCTGCCTCTCTTAATGGCTTCATTCCATCACTCATTAGCTCCATACCTAGGAATAACATACCAAAGCCAAAGAATATCTGACCAATATAATTCACTTTTTTTGTTTTACTAAAGAAAATTAAGATGGCCCCTAATGCGATAATAGGAAGTGAATACTGAGAAATCTTAAATCCAATTAAAAAGCTGGTCATGGTTGTACCAATATTGGCACCCATGATGATTCCAATTGCTTGTCTTAAATTAAGTAGACCTGCATTTACAAGACCTACCGCTAAAACAGTAGTACCACTACTACTTTGAATAATTCCTGTAACTAATGTACCTGCAATGACTCCCATAATTGGGTTTGAGGTAACGGTTTCTAGAATTTTACGCAGCTTGTCTCCAGCCGTTTTTTGTAGACCTTCGGACATAAACTTAATACCAAATAGAAAAATCCCTAACCCACCTAAAAAGGTGAAAAGCATTTCCTGTGACATAGTCTCCCCCTATTAGTTAAATAATTTTAATTTAATGAAGCCTCAACTATTATAATCTATAAAGAAAAAACAGAAAAGCCTTTATCGAATATTGTCAAAAATTTTATTTGGAATTAAGTTTATTACTAACGATGAACTAGACTGTAACAACTGGTTTGAAGCTAGATGAATTGAATATACTTGACCTTTTTAGTAAGATAAGGGAAACTTAAAAATAACGAAGCTGTTTTTGGAAGGAGGATTACAATATGAGGTGCCCATATTGTAATTACAATGGTACAAAGGTTTTAGATTCAAGGCCTATTAATGAAGGAAAATCCATTCGTAGAAGAAGAGAATGTGAGGATTGTGGCCGTCGTTTTAATACCTATGAAGAAGTAGAGGAAACACCGATACTAGTTGTAAAGAAGGATGGAAGCAGAGAAGAATTTAGCAAGGATAAGATACTACGAGGGCTTATTAGAGCATGTGAAAAAAGGCCTGTTTCATTAGATACATTAGAAAAGATTGTTGCTGATGTGGAACGGGAATTAAGAAATCAGCTGAAGTCAGAGCTTGATAGTCGCGAAATAGGAGAAATGGTTATGGAACGGTTATATGAGGTAGATGAGATTGCCTATGTTCGTTTTGCGTCTGTTTATCGCCAATTTAAAGATATTAATGTGTTTATGAAGGAAATCTCTGATTTGCTAAAAAAATAATGATCTAAAGCGATGATAAAAGACAATAATAAAAAATAACCCTCAAATTTTGAGGGTTATTCATATTTCATTATGAGCAGGTTGATCCGAAAGTGGATCTAACAGTGAAGCCACTTCCCCAACGGGAATCGCGGAAATCAACTTCTACATCACCAATGTTTTCTAATTCTTGTGCATTTACCACTAATTTAAAACCTTCATGCTCAAATACTTTATCTTCGTCATTAGGCTCATCCAGAGCCAATCCCAATGAGGGACCACCTCATCCAAATCCTGCTATATAAACACGAATTGCTGCACTGCTTTGTTTCTCTACTAATAGCTGTGCAAGCTTTTCTTTAGCGGTAGGTGTTACAATAACCTCCATAGATACAAACTCCTTTCTCAATTGCCCCGTTTACTCCCACAAAAGTAATTATATAAGGATTGAGTAACAAGGGCAAGAGTTTATTTATCATCATTTAAAGTGATGATATAATAGAGGGAGTTCTAGGCAAAGGGGATTATTGAATTATGACCTATTCTTTTTTTGAAATAACACCGCAGGATCAATATATAATAAAGCAACCAAAGGATATTGACCTTTATAAAATCTCCTACTTACTGGATTTATACCAACCGATTACTGGTTCTAATTCCATAAACTTCTATTTGATTTTACTTAACCAAATTGGATTTGGACAAGCTGGAATTTCTCAAATCCATTTTCATCGACAGCTAACATCCCAGATGAGATTATCTTTCCCAGAAATTATGAAGGCTAGAAAAGTACTTGAAGCCATAGGATTATTAAAAACAAAACGATTTGTCCATCAGAAGAATGGGGATCGTCTTTTTGAGTATACGTTATTTGCGCCATATACACCGGAATTATTTTTCCAAAGCGATATTCTAAGCATTCTTTTACTTAATCGTTTAGGAGCGAATCAATTTCAGAATTTAAAAACAAGGCTATTGAAAAACCGAGAATGGGAAGAAATAGATGAATATATAGACGAGGGAGAAATCACTAAATCCTTTGATGATATTTTTGACCCTATTGTTGGCTCAGAGATACAAAATTTGGTGCAAATTAATGACTCTCAGCGGCTTGAAAATCAGCGCTATACAAGAGAAAATGAACTAGGAACAGTTCAGGTAAAACAGGAATACTTGGATTTTGATTTCATTAAAGGAATGGCAAGTAGTTTGTTTAAGGTTGATAAAATTTTAGATGAGAAAATGATGAAGCTTTTTAATCAATTGGCCTATTTATATCAATTAACAGATATGGATGTTATTGAGTTACTTCATGATCAATATATTTACAATGAAACAGGTGATATTAATGAAGAACTTTTACGAAAGCGAGTCGTGGAAAAGTATCAATTTGAACAAAAAGAAATTGCCTTTGTAAATAAGGATGAGATAAATACTCTCTTGAAAAATCAGGAGCAGACTGAGAAGTTGACACCTCCAAAATATTTAGACAAAGCAAAGAGGCATCAATGGTTATTAGATAATATTTCCCCAGTAGAATTACTTAAAAAATATCAAGGGGGAGGAAAAGTTCCTGATGCCGATCTTAAACTAATAGAGGAGCTCCTGATTGATTATCAGCTATCTTCTGGTGTTGTTAATGTTTTAATTGAATATATCTTACTTTCTAATAATAAAAAGCTGCCCAAAAATCTGACAGAAAAGATTGCTGGTCATTGGAAAAGAAGTAATATCTCTACGGTAGAAGAAGCGCAAGCATTAGCTAAAAAAGAACATCGTTTATATAAGGATTGGCAAAGTCCTTCTTCTAAAAAAGAAACAGGAGCAACAGGAACACCTTCGACTAGGAAACGCACCACAGCAGGTTCAAAAACGGAAAAAATACCGGATTATATATTAAAGCAAACAGAAAAATTTCATCCACAAAATCAAGGTCCTGCTGAACAGACAAAAGAGGATAAGGATCAAACAATAGATAAGATTCAACAACTATTAAAGGACCTTGGGGAGATCGAATAAGAGGGAGAATGCAATGGATAATTTAAAAGGAATTATTAAGCAAATCATACCAAATGTTGAGGGCAATAAAGTAAGCTGGATTCAATATTTTAAACAGCATCCTAGCATAAAGCCTATATTTGAGCAAAGTCCACTTAAGGATGAGGCAATTGTTGCTGGGTTTAATGATTTATTTCGTTTTTTAGAGGAAGAAAATCATTGCAACCAATGTATAAGTGTGAAGGATTGCCCTAATCTATTACAAGGACATTTTACAAAAATAGATATTCAATTAGGGCAAATACAATCCAAGTTAGTTAAATGTAATAAGTTGATTTTTGAAGAAAAGGAACAGCTACGATCTCGCTTATTTAAAAATCAATATATTGCAAGGGATATACTGCAAGCTTCCTTTAAAGATATTGAACCGACAAAAGGAAGACAGGATGCATTAGCTGCTATAATGGAATTCTGTAAGCTATATAGCCCTGGGGAAAATAGAAAAGGGATTTATCTTTATGGCTCATTAGGGGTAGGAAAAAGCTATATGATGGTTGCTGCTGCTAAAAAGTTGGCCGAAAAAGGAATTAGTTCTTTGATGGTTTATGTTCCAGATTTCTTTCGCGAAATGAAAAATTCGATTCAGGATAATAGCTTAAATGAGAAAATGGAGCACTTAAAAAACGTTGATGTATTAATTTTGGATGATATTGGTGCTGAAACCATCTCCCAATGGGAAAGAGATGAGATACTAGGTGCTATTTTACAGGCAAGGATGGTCAATGGTTTACCTACGATGTATACCTCTAATCTTAGCTATGATGATTTGGAGGAGCATTTGGCCTATTCTTATAAAGGTGGCGAAGAGAAACTAAAAGCAATGCGGATTATGGAGCGGATTCGCCACTATACCGTACCATTTTTTGTAGAGGATAAAAATTACCGTATGTAGGTGGAAACATGCTTGTAGGGAAAAAAGCAAAATGTTATAATAATTTTGCATAAATTGGGGCATTAGCTCAGCTGGGAGAGTGCTTGACTGGCAGTCAAGAGGTCAGGGGTTCGAGCCCCCTATGCTCCACCAATTTAATTTTGAGAATCAACTCCTTGATATTCAAGGAGTTTTTTTATATCTTATTTAATAGTTAATTAAAAAAATGCAGGTGGTGATAAAGATGGATAATCAAAAGTACATAACAGAGACAATCAAGCTAATGCAAAACCATCGATCCATTCGAAAATTTACTAAAGATCAAATTCCTAAAGAACAGATTGTAGAGATAGTTAAAGCAGCACAAGGAGCGGCGACTTCAAATTTTGTACAAGCGTATTCACTAGTAATGGTGACAGATCCAATCAAAAAAGAACAATTGTCGGAGTTGTCTAATCATCAACAACAAATTATTGATGCTCCTGTATTTTTTGTTTTTTGTGCAGATATGAAACGATTAGAGTTTGCAACAGGGAAACATGATATACCAATGCAATATGATACCCTAGAAAACTTTATTGTTAGTATTGTTGATACTTCACTTTTTGCTGAGAATTTTTTAACGGCTGCTGAATCACTTGGTTATGGTGGCTGTTATATCGGAGGTATTCGTAATAACCCAAAGCAAGTGAGCGATCTATTAAATTTACCTGACAAGGTAATGCCTATTTTTGGGATGACATTAGGTGTACCAGCTGAAAACCATGAAGTAAAACCTAGATTACCTATTGATGCCATTCTACACGAAAATGAATATACCACTGAAAACTATCAGCGGTTATTAGATCAATATGATGATATCTTTCGTGATTACTATAAAACGAGGACTAGTAATGCAAAGGATATGACTTGGACTCAAACAATGGCAACATTTTTCTCGCAGAAGAAAAGAACGCATATGAAAGAATTTGTAGAGACTAAAGGATTTCATCTATATTAATGTTTGCTGATAAGGCCACTTCTTAGGAAGTGGTTTCTTTTGTATAAATTAATACCTATTGTAATTGTTTAGGATTAGGTGGAAATGTCCATAGTGCTAAATTTATTCGGATTTAATCACTCACCCACTCATTATTTTATTTTAATTGAGAGAATGTAACTGAAATGGAATTAATCTTTTTAGTTGTAATTATTATAAAAAAAGTATATATTCCCCTCTACCAAAATATTATGAATAATATAAATTTAACTATATTTTTTATTACATTAGAGAGAAGAGGGGGAAGACTATGAGAAGAAAATGGTTGATGATTTTGTTGGTAATTGTTTTAAGTTTCAGTACAGCCCTAATGGGGTGTTCAAGTACTGAGAAAGCAAAAAGTGGGGATGAAGGAAAAACGACTGAAGAAGTAAAGGTAATTAAAATTGGCGTTATTTATCCTTTAACTGGTGGTATGGCAAGTGCAGGACAAGACCAAAAGGTTGGTGTTGAGATGGCAGCAAAAATTGTTAATGGAAGCTACGATTTAGATATTCCGTTAGCTAAAACAGAAGGTTTACCAAACTTTGGTGGAGCTAAGGTTGAACTTGTATTTGCAGATACACAGGGTGATCCAAAAATAGGACTAGGTGAAGCGGAAAGATTAATAGAAGAAGAAGGTGTAGTAGCTTTAATTGGCTCTTATGCAAGCTCTAATACAGCAGCCACTTCACAGGCGGCTGAAAGACTTGGTGTTCCATTTTTTAATGCGGAATCAACACAGCATGGTTTAACAGAAAGAGGCTTTCAGTGGTTCTTTAGATCAATACCACATGATTTTGGTTTTACTCAGAATCTATTTAGATTCTATGATGAATTAGAAGAGAAGAAAGGTATTAAGGTGCAGAAGATTGGATCTGCTTATGAGAACACTCAATTTGGCCAAGGATCTAATGAAGCCCAAAAGCATTTTGTTAAAGAGTCAAACCGAGAAATGGTAGTAGATATTGCATATACAGCTAATTCAACAGATGTTACTAGTGAAGTGATTAAAATAAAAGAAGCAAAACCAGATGTATTAATGATGGCTTCTTACGTAAATGATGCAATTTTATTCCAACAAACATTAAAACAGCAAAACTATATGCCAGCAGCTATTATTGGCATGGAGGCTGGTCATGTAGATAAGGACTATGTTGGAGTACTTGGTAAAGATGCTACTCATATTCTAACTAGTGCAACTTGGAGTAGCAAACTAATTGAATCAAAACCAATTGTTGCTAAGGTTAATGAGATGTATAAACAAGAATATGGTAAAGCCTTAGCAGGATATGTTCCACATGCTATCACAGGTGGATTAGTTTTAATGGATGCGATTAATAGAGCGGGCTCTACTGATCCAGAGGCAATAAAACAGGCATTACTTGAAACCGATTATCCAGGAGATTCATTAATTATGCCTTGGCAAGGAGTAAAATTTGACCCAGAAACACATCAAAATATTTATGGTTCAAACTTACTTTTACAAATTGATGAAGAAGGTGAATATGAAGTAGTTTGGCCATTTGATGTAGCAACAAAAGAACTTGTTTGGCCAGCGCCTTCCTGGGGTGAAAGATAATTATTTTAAATTGAGATATTAATAGACTACTTTATTAGTGGGAGCGAGGTTTTCTCGCTCCCCTAAAATTACAGGAGGGAAGTTCGTTGGACATCATATTACAAATTATTGTTAGTGGTCTTTTAATAGGATTTGTCTATTCACTGATAGCGATAGGTCTAACTCTTATATATGGTGTAATGGACATTGTAAACTTTGCTCATGGTGCTTTTTTAATGTTGGGTATGTTTACAGCATATTGGTTAAACCAACTTTTTAATTTCGATCCACTGCTTTCATTACCTATCTCAATAATTGCTATCTATTTATTAGGGTGGTTAAGTTATAAGTTTGTAGTTAATAAAGTTTTAAATGCGCCACCTGTGGCACAGATATTTGTTACGTTTGGTTTAATGGTTTTTTTAGAGAATCTTGCATTATTTCTATGGAGTCCAGATTTTCGAATTATTAAAGATACCTTTGTTTCTGGGGATTTTAATATAGGAGAAATAATGTTTAATATCCCCAAGTTAATAGCAGCATTAGGGTCAGTACTTATAACTGGAGCTATTTTTTGGTTTATGTCAAAAACACGAACAGGTAGAGCCTTAAAGGCAACTGCGATAAATAGGGATGCGGCAAAGTTGATGGGGATTAATACAGATAAAATGTTTGCCCTTGCTTGGGGAATTGGTGGAGGTGCTGTTGGAGCAGCGGGTGCACTCCTTACGAACTTTTATTATATCTTTCCAACAGTTGGAGCAACCTTTAATCTTTTAGCATTTGTTACTGTTGCATTAGGGGGATTTGGTAGTATTCAAGGTGCTTTAGTAGCAGGTTTATTGATTGGTATTATTGAGAATCTTGCTGGTGTTTTTATTGGACCTGCTTTTAAATATGCAGTTGTGTTTGCTATTTTTATATTGGTTATTGTAATACGGCCAAATGGTTTAATGGGGGGGAAATAAGAGATGAATAAAAAACTAATTTTTCTTATAGTAGCAGTGTTGATATTATTCTTCCTTCCATTGATTTATAAAGCATCATTTTTTATTCATGTGTTGATATTAATCTTTATGTTCGCCATGGCATCACAAGCATGGGATCTAGTAGGTGGATACACGGGACAGATATCGTTTGGTAATGCAATATTCTTTGGTATAGGTGCGTATACTTCTACTCTATTATACATGCATTGGAGTGTTACCCCTTGGATAGGCATGTTAGTTGGGGGAGTGGTGGCAGTAATTGTGGCGTTGATTGTCGGTTATCCGGCTTTCAAATTAAAGGGTCACTATTTCCTTTTAGCAACAATAGGAATAGGGGAAATCATTCGTACTCTCTTCTTAAATTGGCCAGCCGTCGGCGGGGCTCAGGGTATTTTTATTCCCTTTGAAAAAGAAAGTTTCTGGAATTTTCAGTTTCATTCAAGTAAGCTTCCTTATTATTATATAATCTTAACGTTATTTATTTTAACCTTCCTTGTTTCCTACTTTGTAGAGAAATCAAAATTAGGTTTTTATTTCAAAGCGATACGAGAAGATGAAGACGCGGCTAAAGCGATGGGGATTCATACACAGAAATTCAAGTTTGTTGCGTTTGCTATAAGTGCCTTTTTAACAGCGATAACAGGTACCTTTTACGCGCAATATTTGATGTATATTGACCCTAATAGTGTAATGCCTTTTATGTTATCTACTCAAATCGTGCTTGTAGCGATATTGGGGGGAATGGGATATTTATTTGGCCCTTTATTAGGCTCCCTTGTGTTGATTCCGCTTTCAGAATTAACTAGAGTCCTTTTAGGAAGTAGTGGTAGTGGTTTTCACTTGGTGATTTACGGTCTATTAATTATGCTAATTTCAATGTACAAACCAGCAGGTCTTGCTGGTTGGATTCAAGAATGGAACTTTAACAAGAAAAAAGCAGCAGGGGGTGAAGTAGATGGCACCACTATTAACAGTTGAAAATGTTACAAAGGAATTTTCTGGTATTGTAGCGAACAAAGATGTAAACTTCGAAATAAATGAAGGGGAAATTGTTAGCTTAATAGGGCCTAATGGTGCAGGAAAGACGACGATGTTTTCGATGATTGCTGGAGCACTGTCTCCTTCCTCTGGTAGTATAGTATTCAACGGGGAAGAGATTTCGAAAAAACAGGCGTTTGAAATTTGTCATTTAGGAATTGCTCGTACTTTTCAAGTGGTTCGTGTTTTAAAGCAAATGACAGTCTTAGAAAATGTGATTGTTGGTGCTCTTTCTAGAACGAATTCTGTTAAAATTGCTCGGGGAGAAGCAGAAAATATTTTAAAAGTTACAGGATTATACCTCAAAAAAGATTATTTAGGTAAGAATTTAACCTTAGCCGATATGAAACGTCTTGAGGTAGCAAAAGCATTAGCAACCAAGCCAAAGCTACTTTTATTAGATGAGGTAATGGCTGGATTAACTCCAGTTGAGACTAATGAGGCTGTTGAGCTATTAAGGGAAATTCATGGTATGGGAATTACCTTATTTATCGTTGAACATGTTATGGAAGCGATTATGCCAGTTTCTGATCGTATTATTGTGTTAGATGCAGGAAAGAAAATAGCCGAAGGCAGCCCTGAAGAAGTTGTAAATGATGAGAGGGTTATTAAAGCTTATTTGGGGGATCGATATCATGCTAGAAGTTAAAAATGTTGAAGTAAAATATGGCGCTGTTCCTGCAATTAAAGATGTCTCTTTTCATATTAATAGAGGTCAAGTTGTTTCTATGGTTGGGTCAAATGGTGCAGGAAAAACATCTTTAATCAAATCTATCTCCGGTTTGAACCAAATTACTAAAGGAGAGATTTGGTTTGACGGAATTCGTATCGACACATTACCAGCACACCAAAGGATTAAATATGGCATATCCCATATTCCAGAAGGACGAATGGTTTTTGATAAACTTTCCGTATATGATAACTTGCTTTTAGGCGCATTTGTTAGAGAAAATGAGAAGGAAATAAAGGAATCACTTGAAATGGTCTACGAAATGTTTCCAATATTAAAAGAGCGTTCTACTCAGAAGGCAGGCACAATGAGTGGAGGGCAACAGCAAATGTTAGCGATCGCAAGGGGGTTAATGTCTACGCCAAAATTGGTAATGCTAGATGAGCCATCACTTGGCCTATCTCCTGCATTGGTTACAGAGGTATTGGAGATTATAAAAAAAATAAAAAAAGAAGGATTAACCATTTTGTTGGTTGAACAGGATGTTCAGGATGCATTAGAATTAGCCGATTATGGATATGTATTACAAAACGGTGTTATAAGTACAAGGGGTACTGGAGAAGAACTATTAAGTAGTGATATTGTAAAAAAAGCATATCTTGGTTTGTAAAAAGAAAGTCAAATAATGAAGATATTAAAGCAGCTATAACCACTTCTTAGGGAGTGGTTTTTTTGATCGGTAAGAAAGTATAACTTTCTTACCGAAATAAGAGCAGCTAACCTTTTGCCTACGCCTAAAAAGGGCTTGGCAAAAGCCAAGCTTTTCTAATATTTTATTATGTATTTATTGTCAATAGTTGGATAATCGCGATGACAGAATTTTTAAATTGTGCTATAATACGTATGAATTTTCAGTTTTCTAGCACTAAAAGTTGAAGCGTTTTCAGCAAAAAAAGTAGCATATTTTTAGTAAACAAGCGTTATATATTTACAAAGAAAATGATGGGGATGGGGGAGTAGAAAATGGACAAGAAGAAATTAACCGAAAGCTTGTTAGAATTAATTATTCAAACATCAACGAATTTAACAGATGATGTAAAAGCAGCAATTTATAAAGCGCAATTGGAAGAAGAAGTTGGGGGCCGTGCTTCCATGATTTTATCTACAGTTGTGAACAATATCACAGATGCAAAAGAAACAACCTTACCAATATGCCAAGATACAGGGATGCCAGCATTTTATATTCATACCCCAATTGGTGTAAATCAGCTTGAGATTCAAGAAGCAGCTAATGATGCGATTGTAGAAGCAACAAGATTAGGAAAATTACGCCCAAATTCAGTAGACAGTATTACAGGAGTAAATACTGGAAACAATCTAGGTGTTAATGTTCCTATTTTTACTTTTGAGCAATGGGAAAAAGATGAGATTGAAGTTAAATTAATTCTTAAGGGTGGCGGAAGTGAAAACCAAAGTGCTCAATATTCTTTACCAGCTCAGATTGAAGGACTTGGATCAGCTGGCCGTGATTTAGACGGCATCAGAAAATGTATCCTACATGCTGTTTATAATGCGCAAGGTCATGGTTGCGCAGCAGGCTTCATTGGAGTAGGTATTGGTGGAGACCGTGCAAGTAGCTACGGATTAGCGAAAAAACAATTATTCCGAAGATTAGATGATGTAAATGAAATGCCTGAATTAGCTGAGTTAGAGGACTATATTCTAGATGCTGCTAATCAATTAGATATTGGTATGATGGGTATGGGTGGAAAGAAAACTTTATTAGGCTGTAAGATTGGTGCGAACAACCGTATTGCTCCATCCTTCTTTGTATCTGTAGCCTATAATTGCTGGGCATTCCGTCGTCGCGCTATTCTTATCGATCCTAATACCTCTGAAATTACGAAGTGGTATTATGATGAGGAGAATAAGGAAGAAGCGAAGGCAGAAGGTGGGTCTATCAATATTGAGGACGCAATTGTTTTAAATACACCACTTCAAGAAGAAGATGTTCGTAAGTTAAAGGTTGGAGATGTGGTTATTATTAATGGAGAGATTCACACTGGCCGTGATAATCTACATAAATACCTTGTAGACAATGAATCACCAATTGATTTAAATGGTGGTATTATCTATCACTGTGGTCCGGTTATGATTAAAGATGAAGCAGGTAACTGGAAGGTAAATGCTGCAGGACCAACTACCTCTATTCGTGAGGAGCCATACCAGGATAAGGTGATTAAAAAGTTTGGCCTAAGAGGTATTATTGGAAAAGGTGGAATGGGTGCTAATACACTAAAAGCATTAGAAGAGCATGGTGCTGTATATCTAAATGCGATTGGTGGAGCAGCTCAATTCTATGCAAAGAAATTAAACAAAGTAAATGGAGTTCACTTCTTAGAAGAGTTTGGTGTACCTGAAGCAATGTGGCATTTACAAACTGAAGGCTTTGTTGCGATTGTAACAATGGACTCTCATGGTAACTCTTTACACAAAGAAGTTCAAGAAAAATCATTGAAAAATCTTTCTGATTTTAAAGAAAAGGTTTTTAAATAATATAGAATAGCAAGCAGATAAAATTATCCCCCCCTCATTTGAGGGGGGGATAATTTTATTGGTAATTAATCACGGCCATCGTGATCATCATCATCTTCATTTTCATCATGGTCATCTTCGTCTCGATCATGGTCACGCTCTTCATGGTCGTCATCTTTATCTTTTTCGAATGTTTTTCTTTCTTTTGATTTTTCCTTTAGTTCCTCTTTTTGCTGCTTATACGCTTCTTTTGCTTGTTCTTTTTGTACTTTAAGTGCTTCTTTTGATGCTTTTTCTTGTTTTTTCAATTCTTCTTTTTCATTTTTATATATCTCTTTTATCTCTTTTTCAGCTTTCTTTATCTCTTTCTTGATTAACTTTTTTTCGTCATCACGATCATCGTCTTCATCATTTTCTTGTTTCTCTTGTTCTTTTTTGATGACTTTCTTTAAGTCATCAAATTCATCTTTAATTTGCTCCATCTGATTTTTATATTCTTCTGCTTGCTTTAGCTTCTCTAGTGCGAGTTGTATTGCTGCTTTATCACCTGATTCTTTTGCTTTTTTGTATTCTTCTTTAGCAAGTTCAAACTGTTTTTTTGCGTCAAAGAAGTTTTTCTTTGCCGTTACAAATGCTTTAATAGCAATTGTCTTTTTTACTTCGCTAGTAATTTTCTCTGAAAGTTCTTTCGCTACTTCATCTGAAACAACCCCAGTAACTTTAATTACTACTTGATCTGCCTCTGATTCAACAATTTCCACCTTTTCGACGATGTTAGTTACTTCTTTTTCTTCCCCAATTGCCTTTTCTAAGCGTTCATTGGCTTCTTTAATGGTTTTAGAATAGATTTCCATTACTTTTAAAGCAAGATCCTGTTTGTCTTGCTGAGTCATAATATGTGCTTCTGCAATACGTTCATTAGCAAATTGCACTAGCATTTCTGTTTTTCCATCTTCCGTTAAAGTAAATGTTAATTGGAAGCTTTCAAGTAGTCTTTCTAACGGATAGATTATTTGATCTGGAGTTATACCCGCTTTCTCTTCCATTTCCTCATCAACGGTAGTTACCACATCGTTTTGTACTGCCTCTGGTTGTGCTTCATTATTTGTTTGTTGTACAGTAGCGGAATCCGTAGTGGCCTCTGTAGTAGATTCAATGGTTACAGTCTCTGTACTAGTTGTAGGATTGTCATCTGCAAAAGCCATGGGACTCATACTGAATATTAGTGCAATAGTAATTAGAATCGTAAATATTTTTTTCATGAAAAGAATTTCCCCCTTTTGTAAACTCTTAAATGCTCTTAATCAATAATACGAAAGAGGTCTTCTTTTTCTGTGGGTACAAAAAAACCATTATCTATTGAATTGGATAGACAATGGCATTAAAGCTTTATTTGTTGGGTATGTGCTTTGCTTGCTCTGATAGTGCATCATAGTAGCAGCTTTGCTCTTGTGAAGGAAGCATAATTTCAATTCCTCTCGCTTTTGATTAATGATTTATTGCATCATTTAACAAGGTAACTGCTTCATCTTGTTCAATCTCTTTTACAAGAACCATTTCACTAAGGAAGATTTGTTGAGCATTATTAAGGGTATTACGATCTTCTGTTCCTAGATTCTTTTTTTTACTTATACGAACAAGTTCTCTAATTACTTCAGCGGCTTCATAAATATCACCACTTTTAAGTTTGTTTATGTTTACTCTATGTCTTTGAATATGATTGATGGAGGAGTCGTCATCTTCTAGTTGAAACGTAGTTAATACATCTTCCATGACATCTGCCTCTACAACATTACGGATTCCGTGATGGGTTGTTTTTTCCATCGGAATCATTACCTTCATACCTTTATGAAGAATGTTGATAATATAATAAAGTTGTTTATCACCAGTAATTTCTTTCTCTTCAATGGCCTCAATAATTCCAGCACCATGTACAGGATAAAGAATTTTATCTCCGACTTTAAACATAGAAACACCTCCTAGTAAGTAACAATTTTAATTATAACATAAAAATTTAAAAAAACCTAAAAATAAATTATTTTACCATATAGATTATTATTGTTCAATATATTTTTTAGTGGGAATAAATTATTAATGTGAACGCTTTCACAAAATAATATAAACATCAGAAATTTTAAACTATTAAATTAATTTAGAAAATTTAACTATACAAAATATAACTAGAGTTATGATTGATTTTTCTAAAAATTAGAACTTTAATGAAGTTCATATTTTTGTTACAAATTTCACAAGCAATTTATTTGAAATAGTGTATAATGATGATGAAAATAAAAAAGAGGGTGATTTTAATGGTAAGTCAAAACGATTATGTAGTAATGGTAAAGGGTCTGGAGCTTACACTGGATGACTATTTAGAAATGAAAGAGCTAGAATCAGCATGGGAATTTTCTAATAAGAAAGAAGCAGAAGAAGATAAATCATATGATGAAATAGAGCTAATGAATGAATATGTTGTTGTGTGTCAAGGTAAGAAAATGAGTTTAGAGGAATATCTAATTTCTAAAGAGTGTGAAATACTTAATATTGCTGCTTAATTCCAAATGTGAAAATGTTAAATTCTAGCCTTTCTTTTATAGAAAGGTTTTCTTTTTTTAATGTAAAAAAATATTAAAGTTTTATAAGTTTTATAATGTTTTGACAAATGAATGTTATATAGATATAATTATTTTATTAAAAGTTAAAGGAGGTCGTTTCAATGTTAATTTTCAATTATTCAATGCAATCACAACTTCATAGCTTAGTTGCAAACGACCTGGGTGAAAAAGTAATAGATTAGTCTAAATAATCCTAGCCACAGGTAATTTTGCCTGTGGCTTTTTATATTTCTGATTATTTAATATGCAGATCTATTTTTAGGCCATGCTTGCTACTCAAGTAATGGCTTTTTTTCATGCTGGGTGAGAATGGTATTAAAAAATGAATACAGAAAGTCGGAGGATACATAATGGGAGTAATACAAAAAGGTTTTATGGATTTATTGAAGCCCTATCAAGGGTTACCAAGAGAAGTTTATATTATATTCATCGCAAGAATCATTAATGCAATGGGAGTATTGGTTTTTCCGTTATTAACACTAATATTGACGAAAAAGCTTGGACTGAGTAATGCAGAAGCAGGATTTTGGCTTTCTATCAGTGGGTTGATGTGGGGCCCAGCGTCATTAATTGGTGGTAAATTAACCGATATTATCGGAAGAAAAAAGATTATAATATTATTTGATACTTTAGGGGCTTTAGCCTATTTGTCAATTTCTTTACTTGAGCCATCGATGACCTTAGTATATTTTATTATGGTGGCATCCTTTTTTATGGGAGTAGCTCAACCTGCTCATGATGCCTTAATTGCAGATTTGACAACACCGGAAAATCGAAATGGTGCTTATTCTTTAACGTATTTAGGCTTTAATATGGGTTTTATAATCGGTCCTATATTAGGAGGGCTTTTATTTGAAAACTATTTTCGTTTCATTTTTATTATAGATGGCATCACCGCTTTACTGGCTGTGTTGCTAGTCTGGTTCTTTATTGGTGAAACAATAGAGAGAACAAAAGAAGAGATAGGGGATAATCGAGAGCTAGAAAAAAGAGTCGATGGTTCCATTTTTGAGGTTCTATTTGCTCGTCCAATCCTTATTTATTTTGCATTAGCTTCTTTTGGATTTAGCTTTGTTTACTCCCAGTGGAGCTTTATGATGCCGATTCATGTGGAAAATAACTTTATAGATCAGGGCGCTGTTATTTATGGGAGAATGGGAGCATTTAACGGATTTATTGTTATTTTGTTTACGCCAATTTTAACATCCCTTCTAATGAAACAAAATAATATTAGACGAATTATCTTAGGAGGAATCCTCTATACATTTGGATTTGGGATGCTGGGATTCATTAGTACACAAATGGCTTTCTTTATTTCGGTGTTCATTTTTACCTTAGGCGAGATTTTAGTTACCATTAGTACAGTTCCATTTATCGTTAATCATACGCCAGCTTCTCATCGAGGAAGAATGAATTCTGTGTTACCATTGTTAATAGGTTTTGGACATACATTAGGTCCTATCGTGATGGGGAATGTTCTAGAACTTTCTTCTATAGAAATGGGTTGGAAATTTGTTGGCTTGGTAATGCTGTTATTTACATTATTGATGATTATGATCGAAAAAATGGATAAAAGAAATGAAGCGAAGTCAGAGGATAAATCAAAAAATGTTATAACAGTTAATTAAAAAATAACTAGAGAGTGGAGCGCGTTTGCGCTCCTTTTCTTTAGTTATTCAACGCATTTTCTAATCGTTTTACATTATCACTTAACTGTTTGTCTACGACAGAAGCTTCATTAATATGTTGGATGATTTTTTCACCTAGAGAATGTAAGATATCCTTTGTTCCCTTTACGTGTTCTTTTACGCTATCACTATAGCCTTTTTGCTCATGAATTGTTTTTAGGACATGTTCTACTTCGAGTTGGACACTTTCTATAATGGTTAACATACCTTCAATTAAATTTACAGTATTATCTGTATTATGAATTTGATGACCAAAAGCATTATAAATATCCTGTACGTCAGCAATGGTTGCTTCAATTTCACCTTGAATACCTTTAATCAGCTCATCAATAGTTCTAGTACTATCTGTGGTCATTTCAGCAAGCTTTCGAACCTCTTCTGCTACTACAGAAAATCCTCTTCCATGTTCTCCAGCTCTAGCAGCCTCTATTGAAGCATTTAATGCTAAGAGATTGGTGTTACTCGCAATATTATTGATAACATTTACTATTTTTTCGATTTCGTAGGATCTTACTTCTAATTTTTCCATGTTAGTTGAGGTATGTTTGATTAGGTTCCCTAAATGATGAATTTCTTTTCCAACCTCTACAACCGCGCCTTGTCCTATTTTAAATTGGGAAACCATTTGATTAGTTGCTTGAATTAATGTTTCCCCTTTAAATTCCATTGAATTAGCTACTTGAGACGATTGATTGCTAATGTCACTCATTGTTTGAATATGTGCTTCAATTTTTACTGCTAAATTTCCTAATTCATCATGCTGACCATTTACTATTTCATGCTGATTTATTATTTTTCCTACATCATAATAGATTTCCTCTAAGAATTGATTAGATAGCTGTTGCTGATGTTGAAAATTTTGAATTTGTTTTCTTAAATCAGCAATCTCATTATGTAACTGATGATTAACTTCGCTTTTATTTCCAAATAACATCCTTTTCTCTCTCTCCTTTCATTAACAATATTATAAACGTAGTAATAATAAATTTCTGTGATATAAAGCATATAAAAAAAACTAAAAAGAAGCAGAAATGCTTCTTTTTAGTTTGAATCACATTAATATGAAATACTTAGAATGCCCAATTTCCATTACGGAATACAGTTTCTAATTGGCCATCTTCAGTTTCGCCATCAATATCTAAATCAGCAGAGCCAATCATAAAATCAACATGTGTTATACTTTGATTTGCACCATTTTCAACTAGCTCTTCCTTTGACATTGTTGTACCACCCTCAAGGCAAGAAGCATAAGCATTACCGATAGCAAGGTGACAGGATGCATTCTCATCAAATAGCGTATTATAGAAAATAATATTCAAATTAGAAATTGGTGAATCATAAGGAACTAGAGCAACTTCACCTAAAAAATGAGAACCTTCATCAGTCTCGATTAGTCCTTTTAAGGTTTCATAGCCGGTTTCAGCTTTGTAGTCTACAATTTTGCCATTTTCAAAAGTCAGTGTAAAGTTATCAATCAAATTGCCGCCATAGCTTAATGGCTTTGAGCTTGTTACATAGCCGTTGATTCCATCTTTTGTTGGAAGAGTGAAAACTTCTTCTGTCGGCATATTTGCCATAAAGTTAACTCCTGCTTGGTTATCACCGCCACCACCAACCCAAAGGTGCTTTGCTGGAAGCTCAATCGTTAAATCGGTTCCCTTTGCTTTGTAGTGTAGCTTTTTATATTTTTTTGCATTCAAATATTCTACTTTATTTTGGAGATTTAAATTATGTTCGTTCCAAGCAGCTAGTGGATCCATTTGATCCACTCTAGTGGCTTTAAAGATTGCTTCCCAAAGCTTTTCTACTTGTTCTTCAGTTGTTCCTTCAGGAAATACCTTCTTTGCCCATGCTACAGATGGAGTAGCTAAAACAGTCCAGCTCACTTTATCTGATAGGATGGATTCTCTCCATTTTTCTAAAGCTTTTCCTTGTGCAATATTCGCTCTTTTAATACGTTCAGGATCAACTCCCTTTAATAGGTCAGGGTCCTGAGAAACAATGGATAAAAAGGCTGTTCCATTTTCAGCCATTTGTTCAAAGCCTTGTGCTTTCCATAAAGGAAATTCGTCAAAGGATTCTTCAGGTGCATGATGATATCTGATTTTCGTAACCTCATCATCATTCCATTCTACAATAACATTTTTAGCGCCAGTCTCATAAGCAACCTTTGTTATTTTTCTAACAAAATCAGCTGCTGAAAGAGAAGCTCTAATTAGTAAATCTTGTCCTTCTTGAATATTAACTCCGATTTTAACTCCTAATTCAGCATATTTTTCTAGTAATTGATCGAAATTTTCCATTATGAATTCTCCTTTGTTATATTTTGTCTATAACTAATAGTATAACAAACTTTTAAAAAAAGAATATCTTTTGAATATTGTTGTTTTTTTTGAGAAGAAAAAAAGACTTTTTCATGATGAAAAAGTCTTTCGAAGATTATATTGTAATTATAGAAGAACTACATTAGCCGCTTGAGGTCCACGGTTACCTTCTACAATGTCAAATTCTACTTTTTGACCTTCTTCTAAAGTTTTGAAACCTTCTTTTTGAATTGCTGAGAAATGTACGAATACATCTCCACCGTCTGCTTTCTCGATAAATCCATAACCTTTTTCTGAGTTAAACCATTTTACTGTACCTGTCATCTTATTGGCCTCCTTAAAATAAAAAAATAATGAATTAAAAAGTGGAATCACGTAACATACTTTCGCCTTGCATCTTGCATAAAACTATTGAAAAATTTAACAATAAGAGGCCTTTAGATGTCTTGCTCATCACAACTTTTTAATGCTAATTAAAATTTTAGCATTTTTTACTAAAAAAATCAACGATTATCATTAATAAAGACTGGAATTTCAGATAATTTTGAAGTATACTTTACAGCATCACCGAGATAAAATAGGTGATTTTCTTGAAATAATGGGAGGATTCAAAATGGGGATACAACCTTCAAAAAGAATGGGGAATTTTACGACAAGTATCTTTAGTGAGTTGGCACAATTAAAAAGAGAACAACAAAGATTGGGAGTAGAAGTTATTGATTTAAGTGTAGGTAGTCCAGATCTTCCTCCACCTAAATTTATTATGGAGGAGCTAGCAAAACAGGTAATGAATTCAGAGCAATATGGATATAGCCTAACTGGAATAGGGGAGTTCTATGAAGCGGTTTCAACCTATTATTCTAGAAGGCATGGAGTGAATATAGCTGCAGAAAATGAGGTTGCTTTGCTCATGGGATCTCAGGATGGCTTAGTTCACCTTCCATTATTTTTCACAGATTCTGGTGATATTGTTCTTGCTCCAGATCCCGGATATACTGCTTATGAAGCAGGAATCAATGTAGCTAGTGCAACCCTTTTTCCGATGCCATTAAGAGAAGAAAATCAGTTTTTGCCTTGCTTAGAGGAAATACCAGAGGATATTGCTCGAAAGGCAAAGATGATGATTTTGAATTTTCCCGGTAATCCAGTACCTACATTAGGGAATAAGGAGTTTTTTGAAAAGGTAGTTGCTTTTGCGAAAAAGCATCAAATATTAGTTGTTCATGATTTTGCTTATTCAGAATTAGTATTTGATCATAACCATGCTACTAGTTTTTTAGAGGTTGAAGGAGCAAAAGAGATAGGAATAGAAATTAATTCTTTATCCAAAAGCTTTAATTTAGCTGGTGCACGAATTGGATATATTGTAGGGAATAAAGAGATCATTAATCTGATTCAACGGTTTAAATCTAATTTAGATTATGGTGTATTCATACCTGTTCAAAAAGCAGCGGTTAGTGCACTTATAGATGATAGAGGTTTTCTTGAACAGAATGCTAAAATTTATGAAAAAAGAAGAGATATACTAGTTAATGGTTTCAAAGAGTTAGGATGGGAAATAGCAGCATCACCAGCCACTATGTTTTTATGGGCACGAATTCCTGATGGATGGCAGTCAAAGGAATTTGCTTTTGAATTACTTTCTCGATCGGGAGTAGTTGTTACGCCAGGTAATGCTTTTGGTAAAAACGGTGAAGGATACGTGCGTATTGCCTTGGTTCAAAATGAGGAGAAGCTAAAGCTAGCAATAGACAAGATTAAACAAAGTAATATTCTAGCATCGATTAAGGATTCTAAATAAACTTGTAAAAATAAAAAAACCCATATGGGTTTTTTTTATTTCATTATAGCGCTTTTTGAACCACTGTCTCATCATATTCTACTTTAGTTCCATCGATTTCAACTGCTTTTCTAAATTGAACTAAAAGCTGATTTGTGACCGGACCAGGTTTTCCATCTCCGATTTGTCTTCCATCTACATCGATTACGGCAATTACTTCAGCAGCCGTTCCAGTCAGGAATACCTCATCGGCAATGTATACATCATGACGAGTAAATGGTTTTTCAACCACTTGATATCCTAGCAATTTTGCAATATCTATAATTGCATTCCTGGTAATTCCTTCTAATGCACCAATATAGGTTGGTGGGGTAATAAGTACACCTTCACGAATGATAAAGATATTATCACCGGAACCTTCTGCAACATATCCATCAGAATTTAACATTAATGCTTCCCCTACACCAGCACGATTAGCCTCGATTTTAACCAAGACATTATTTAAGTAGTTCAGTGATTTAATTTGTGGATTAAGAGCATCAGGATTATTTCTCCGGGTTGGAACGGTGATGATTTTAATTCCGTTGTCGTATAATTCTTTTGGCCATAAAGCTAATTGCTGAGCAATAATGATCACCTGAGACTTAGCACAACGATTAGGATCAAGCCCTAAATCTCCAACCCCTCTTGAAACAACCATACGGATGTATCCATCTCTTAGGTTATTTACCTTTAAAGTTTCTGTTATTGCTTGCTCAACCTCTTTATACGTCATACCAATCTCTAGCATAATCGACTTAGCGGAATCAAATAAACGTTTAATGTGTTGATTTAGGCGAAAGACATTACCGTTATAAACACGGATTCCTTCAAAAATTCCATCCCCATATAAGAAGCCATGATCAAAAACAGAAACTACAGCATCCTCCTTTTTTACAAACTCCCCATTCATGTAAATCCAACCACTCATTTTTGTTTCCCCCTAAATTAATCATTAATATAAAAAATAATTTTTTAGTAATATTCAGCTAATTTTTTTTAAAAATGGAGTGTAACATTAATAATGTTTAACTAGATTATTAGAAACAAAGTAGTAAGGATAGCTGCCCAATTCTCTTACATGACATCCTAAAGCCTCAATCTCCGCGAATGCACCTGTTAGTAGAACAGGATCTACTTTTTGTTCAATATCCATTATAAAGTAATAATTACCTAATCCTGTTTTTGTTGGCCTAGATTCTATTCGAGAAAGATTAATTTTTCTCCAGGCAAAAGCAGATAAAACTTGATGTAATGCTCCAGGATAATCTTTTGGTAGAGTGATCAAAATCATTGTTTTAAATAATTCACTTTCCACTAACTGTGGTATTTCTTTACTAACCACAATAAATCGTGTGTAGTTATTGTGATAATCTTGAATATGCTCTTGTAAAAATTCAAGCTGGTAAATTTCCTTCGCAAGCATTGTTCCAATGGCTGCCCAAGGTTGTTCAGGGTGTTCACTCACTTTTTTGGCTGCTTCAGCAGTACTATTGGTATATATAATTTCAGCATCCATTAAATGATTTCTTAAATAATTTCTACATTGTGCAACAGCTTGGGGATGTGAAAAAACTTTTTTAATGGTTTTCATCTTATTTTCACCATTTGCCAATAAGTGTTGGTTAATTGGTAATACCAATTCAGAACGAATAGGTAGCTCAATCTGATGTATTAACCAATCTAAAGTCAGATTAACAGAGCCTTCAATGGAATTTTCTAAAGGTACGATTGCGAAATTAACTTCTCTCTTGTCTACTGCCTCTAACACATCGGGAATACTCTCATAGGGAAGATAAACATCGTCACTATTAAAAAAATGGCGGGCCGCCTCTTCTGTAAATGTCCCTTTTGGGCCTAAAAAAGCAATTTTTTTTGCCATTTTATTTTCTCCTCAAGCTGTTTAATTTTTCTATATTTTCATCACTTTACTACGTTGTCGTTTTAATGTCAATTATAAACATAGCTATTAATTTGAAGTGAAAACGTTTTATTTTCATGATAAAGAGCTGTAGAATCAAAAAGTTGAATAAATTCAGACTTTTTTGCGTTTTTAATCAAAAAAAAGAAGAAACAGATTTCTCTGTTTCTTCTATAAGTATTTATTCAATTACTTGGAAAGATTTTTTAATAAAGTAAGCATAAATTTAAGACCTTTTTGAACCTCTGGGTCTTTCATTAATTTTAATAATGAACCAATGCCTACTTTAGAATTATCTTTTTTCACTTGCTCTTGAGTGTCTTCAACAGCATCAAGAAGATTGTGTACAGTATCAAGTCCGCCCATATCTGCAAATACGCGATCACCAAGTTCAGCTGCAGTACCTGCAATACCAGCTAGTTTCACAACTGCACCAGTATTTAAAGCACGAGTAGCACTAGATACAAAAGTACCAACTTCAATTAAATCCTGAAGAACATTTTTTTCTTTTAAAACTACAAGAGTTTGAACAAGTTCTTTAACAACTGCTACTTCATCAGCAGTTAATTCTAAACGTTGCATTTCTAATGTTTTTTCACTCATCCTAATACACCCCTCTCTATAATAGTCCGCGAGCTGTCATCCAATACATTTCGTTAAACGCATGTTTAAACCAATGTATCATTGCTGATGCAGGAACTGGATTTGGTGGATTATTATAATCCATGTTAATGTAAGTTCCATGCTCTAAGCCAGCTTCGATGAAGCAGAATACTTTACCATCATAAAAATTAGTAGGTGTAAGACCATGAAGTTCTTGTTCTAGGTTTTTCGCTACATACTCTGATTCATAGTGAGCAGTAGAACCAGCTTTACTGATTGTTAAGGCAGTAGCATCACCAATTACATAAATATAGTTATCAGCAGTAGCCTTTAATGTATATGGATCAACTGGAATCCAACCTTGTTCATTTCCAAGACCAGAATCAAAGATTACTTTTGCACCACGGTGAGGTGGAATAGAAATTAATAGATCAAAGGATTCTTCTTTTCCATCTTTGGAATATAGAACTTTCTTTGATGGATCTACTTTTGCAGGAACAAACTCAGTAACATAACGAATGTCACGCTTTTCAAGCTCTGGCTTGAACCATTGAGCAACCTTCACTGCTGAGTGTACAGTTTCTAGTGGGTAAGTATAAACCATTTCCACTTTATCGCGAATTCCTTTTTTCTCAAAGAATTCATGCATCATTAAATATATTTCAACAGGTGCAACTGGGCACTTGTGAGGCATACCCATAGTGATTAGAACTTTACCACCTTTAAAGTTGGTAATTGCTTCTCTTAGTTTTAATGCGCCTTCAGCAGTATAGAAGTCATGACCAGCTTCTGGTAACCCAGGAACTAAGTCAAAACGAGGTACTGAACCTGTTCCGATTACTAAGTAATCATAAGAGAAGTCACCTTTTGTTGTAGAAAGGACTTTCTTATCTTTGTCAATTTTTGTAGCGTCAGCGATTACAAGATTTACATTTGGATGTAAAAGCGCTTTTTGCTTTTTGATATAGTGTTCTGGGTGTTGAAGACCAAATGCGACAAATAACCAACCTGGCTGATAAATATGTTCTTCTTCATTTGTAACCATGGTGATTTTTACTTCACCTTTTTTGATTTCACGATTTAATCCTTTTGCAAGGTGATTAGCAGCCATAGTTCCGCCTGTACCACCGCCAAGAATTACGATTTGTTTAGCCATTTTTTACCCTCCTTATATACCTTTTCCTATTTAAATATATCTCTACTGCCATCTTTTCATTTGTGAGCGTATACACAAACAAATAATAGAGGCATTTGTACCTTCTTATTGTAGTACAAGTGTTATCAATTTCCAATGGTTTTTTAATACTTTTTAAAAATAAAGATTACAAAATAACACTTCTAATTAGTTGTTAGGCAAAAGTACAAGAAAAATTCAATAGTTTTTCATAAAATATTAGATAAATATATTAAAAAGGAGATGAGTGCCGTGATTGAAATGACCATAATCATTGCAATGGCAATGTCCTTAACTCCCATTATAGCAAATTATATCAATGTTCCCAAAAAGCTAAGAGCATGGATAACATTAGTTATTATTATCCTTTTAAATATCGGAAATACCTGGTTTTTTGGAGATCACCAAGTATTATTGGCGATCAAACAAGGAATTAATGATGGGGTTATCGCGGTAGGGATTTATTCCGCTGGCAAAAATACCATGGAATATATGAAAAATGGGGATGAAAAATAAAAATATTTTAAAATAGAATTGACACTTATATTAAATCGTGTTAAGATAACACTTGTCCGAAAAAATGGCTCGGTAGCTCAGTCGGTAGA
>DJVJ01000058.1 GCA_002441135.1 Caryophanales bacterium UBA6259
AGTAATCCTTACTGCTGAATCCGTTGTATTTATATGCTGCACACCTGCACCACTTGCACGATAGGTGTCAATTTTAATATCTTCGGTTTTAATATCTATTTCCACATCATCATCAATTTCAGGAATCGCATCCACAGAAACAAAGGAGGTGTGTCTTCTACCAGATGCATCAAAAGGAGAGATTCTGACTAGACGATGAACCCCTTTTTCTGCTTTAAGGGACCCATATGCATTATGCCCTTTAATTAATAAGGTCACACTTTTAACCCCAGCTTCATCTCCAGATAGGTAATCTAATGTTTCCACTTTATAATCATGATCTTCTGCCCAACGAGTATACATACGAAGCAGCATCTCTGCCCAGTCCTGAGACTCGGTTCCACCAGCACCCGGATGTATTTCTAAAATGGCACTGCTTTTATCATATGGCTCACTTAATAGCAATTGTAGCTCAAAATCATGAAACTTCTTTTTCAATCCTCTAATCCCTTTATCTACTTCTGGAAAAATCGATTCATCATTTTCCTCTATCGCTAACTCCAATAATACTTGGAGATCCTCATAGCTATCATTTAACTCTTCTACCTTGGCAATCAATCCTTTTAGGTGATTGGCTTCACTGATTACTTTTTGTGCTTGCTCTTGGTCATCCCAAAAGCCTGATTCGGTCATCAAAGCTTCAAGTTCATTGACTTTGCTCTGCTTTCCTTCTAAGTCAAAGGGACCCCCTAATTTCACTTAAGCGTTTACCCATTTTCTCAATTTCTGTCCTTAAATCACTAGCAACTAACATCTCTCCACCTCGGCTTTACCAATTTACACCTCATAATCATACCATAGTTTACCCATTCATCCAATATTATAGTTCAGTGGTATTCCGTCTGTATTTCCGCCTGTATTTCCGTATGTAATTTAATCACTTTGCCTAGCAAAAATACTCAAAATTTGTACATATTAATTTTAAAGACTACAATAAAAGAAAGTGAAAATGAAACGATATTTATTTGATTTTAAAGGAGGTATCCCCTTGTCTAATATTGATTTATCTAAATTCGAGAAAAATATTATTGTGCGAAATATGGAAGAAAAAGATATTGATGAGATTATTCAGTTATCCAAAATCTGCTTCGCAAATATGGAGCCATGGACTCGAAAAGAATTAGAAAGCCATCTGGAACTGTTCCCAGAAGGACAGTTTTGTGTAGAATTTGAGGGGAAGATTATTGGTTCTAGCTCAAGCCTAATCATCGATTTTGATGAATATAACGATAAACATACCTATGATGAAATCACAGATGGTGGCATGATTACCAACCATGATCCTAATGGTTCTAACTTATATGGCATCTCTGTGATGGTCCATCCTGATTATCGCCGAATGAAAATTGGCCGACGACTATATGACGCAAGGAAAAGACTGGTGAAGGAGCTTAACCTAGAAAGTATTATTATTGGTGGCCGTATCCCTAACTATTATCAGCACGAAAAGGACATGTCTCCGCGGGAATATGTAGAGCAAGTAACACAGCATAATATCTATGATCCAGTACTGACCTTTCAGCTCTTGAATGGCTTTCAATTAAAACGAATCAATACCAATTATTTATCCGATGACAAAGCCTCTCGAAATTTCGCAACGCTGATGGAATGGTTTAATGTCGACTATTTACCAAATACCAAAAGAAGGCAATTTTTAAGAGCTTATCCTGTGCGGATTTCGGTCATTCAATATATGCTAAAGAAGATCAATTCCTTTGAGGAATTTACAACCCAATGCGAATACTATGTCAATATTAGCTCAGACTACAAATCCGACTTTGTGGTATTCCCAGAAATTTTTACTACCCAGCTGTTATCCTTTGTGGATGAAAAAATCCCAAGCCAGCAGGTAAAAAAGCTAACCGAATTTACAGAGGATTTTATTACCTTGTTCACAGACATGGCGATCAAATATAACGTCAATATCATTGCAGGATCTCATTTTGTCCAAGAGGATAATTCCATCTATAATGTCTCATACTTGTTTCATCGGGATGGGCATATCGACAAGCAGTATAAGCTACATATTACACCGAATGAAAAGAAATGGTGGGGAGTACAAGCTGGTGATGAGGTAAAGGTTTTCAAAACAGATCGTGGCAAAGTGGCAATCCTTATCTGTTATGATATGGAGTTCCCCGAATTAGCTAGGGTTGTGACAGATATGGGCGCTAAAATTATTTTTACACCATTTTGCACAGACGACCGTCCGGGCTATCTCCGTGTTCGGTACAGTGCACAAGCTAGAGCAGTGGAGAATCAAGTCTATACGGTTATTGCCGGTACAGTAGGAAACTTAACCCATGTGGAAAATATGGATGTTCAATATGCACAATCGGCCATTTTCACACCATCCGATGTTCCCTTCCCAAGGGATGCAATCGTAAGTGAGTGCAGTGCTAATATTGAAACAATGATTGTAGGCGAAGTGGATTTAGAAATGCTAAGAAGAAGCAGATATACGGGAACAGTTGCTCAACTCAGGGACCGTAGAAAGGATTTATATAAGATTGAGTGGAAAAAGAAGTAAAATAATTAGAAAAAACAAACAGACTACTAGGGCACTCCATTAAGGGGATTAACAATCCCTAACCCTAGTGTCTGTTTGTTTGTTTCTTTCACAATACCATACCTTCCATTGCCTTGCGTCCTACCCTTTCGAATAGTTTGCCTTTTACATCTTCTGATATTTTATTAAACCCTAAACTTCCTAACCATTGCATTTAAGCTCTGCGCAAGTGAGGATTGTTGCTCTGCAATATTAGCTACCTCACTAATCGCTGTTGCGACCTCTGTAGAATTGCTTGAAATCTCTTGAGAGCTTGCTGCTGATTGCTCTGCAGAAGCTGCTACTGTTTCAATCGCTTGATTGATTTGTTCAATAGCAACTGCAATTTGCTCGGTACTAGTCGTAAACTCTCTAAATAGCTCTCCAATCATATCTGCATCCTTTTGGTATTGGACTCCTGTATCGACTAGTAATTGATAATCCTTCTGTACATTTTGATCAATAAATTGCAAAATATCAGTTGCATTATCCGAGAGATTTTCAAAGGCATGAAGAACTTGTCCAACAACATTTTGGATATCATTTACTGTCTGGGCAGACTGTTCTGCAAGCTTTCTTACCTCATCAGCAACAACTGCAAAGCCTCTACCATGTTCCCCAGCTCTAGCTGCTTCAATAGCCGCATTTAATGCAAGCAAATTCGTTTGATTGGCGATTTCAGAAATGACCTCTGCCATTTTACCAATCTCTGTAACCACTTTTCCTTGATTAATTGCTTCTCGGATACGAAGCTGTTTTTCCTCATAGATGCTATTTGCAAATTGAGTGGATTTTTGCGCACTTTCTTTTACATCATTTGCTCTTATTTCTATTTCCTTCACCACTTGATTGCCATCTGCTGCACGATTCGCCAATTGAACAGTAACTGCTGCAACATCTTGTCCTGATGAGCTAACCTCTTCAATCGATGCACTGGTTTCTTCCATACTAGCAGCAATCTCTTGAGTAGAGGAGTTAATGGTTTGGGTTTGGGCAGTTACCTCTTGAACTGACCCTGTTAAAGTTTGACTAGTCTCATCCACTGCCTGTGCATTATCTGTTACTTCCTTGATTAAGTGACTAATCTGAGCCATCATGGTGTTAAAGCTGTTGCTTAATTCTCCTAGCTCATCATGAGATTGAATATTGGTTCTTCCTGTTAAGTCCCCATCCGCCGCCTGTACAAAAGCAATCTTCAACTGATTTATTCCATTTCCAATCCATCTAGCAATAAAATAGGAGAAGATAATGCTAACAAGAAAGCCAATGATGATACCAATTAAAACGAAATTGCTTATTTCTTTTGTATCTTGAATCAGCTCTTCCTCATCCATTGTTGCTAATAGCTTCCAATTCATTTCATCATTGGTCACAAAGCTTAAAAATTTATTCGCTCCATCGTATTGGTAAGAGGAAAATCCCTTTTTATCCTTTTTCACAGTTTCCCAAAAAGCAAGATTAGTGATATCACTGCCAATCATTTCTCTATTAGGATGAGCTATAACAACCCCGTTTTGATCGGTAATCACTAAATAACCTGTTTTACCAATTTTAATATTGGAAATTTTAGAATTGAAACTCTTTAAGCTAATATCTGCTGCTACTACCCCTACAACATCCCCATTGTTTATAACTGCTTTTGCAATGGTTATGACCATATCCTTTGTTTCTGTATCTACATAAGGATCAGTCCAAACCGATTTGTGTTTATCCTTTATGGCATCTATATACCATGGTCTTATTGTAGGATCAAAGCTCTCATCAAGATCAACATTAGGATATATCATAAACTTTTTATCCACTGTTCCATAATACATATGAAGCATTTGTTGATTATTTTCTATACCGTTTTTCAGCAATTCCATCACATTTGGCTCATTGTTTGGATCAGCTATATTTTCAAACATGGAATTATCTGCGACCATTGCAACCTTATCCTCAATACCATGAAAGAATTCCTCTAAGGTATTATTCACCTCTGCGACATTTTGGCTAGTAGTTTCTTGTAATTTGTCATGCAAGATAGTATACGATTGGTCATAGGTAAAATAACCTAATAAAGATAATGGTAATAAAATGGCGATGAACAAAATAATGAGTAATTTGTTCCGCATTTTGCTTGTGATAAAATGAAATAATCCTTTTCTGTTTCTCGTTGCCTTTTTTTTCACGTGTTTCCCTCCTGAAAATCTGTTCTGTTAAACTGCTATGTTGTCAATAAAATCAATTAAATCATTGATTGGCAAAGGTTTAGAGTAATAATATCCCTGCACAACTTCACATTGATTTTCTCTCAAAAAATCAATTTGTTCCGATGTCTCAACACCCTCTGCAATAACATTTAGTCCTAAATTTTTTCCCATCGTGATCATCATTTCTACTAAAATCGAATTCGTAGAATTTATTTTTACATCCCTAATAAACTCTCGATCGATTTTTAGAGTATTAAATGGCAATCGCTTTAAATAATTAAAGGCTGAATAACCTGTCCCAAAATCGTCTAGAGATAACTGAATTCCTAGTTGGCGTAGCTGATTAATATTTCGAAGTACATTTTTTGATGGATTAAGAAAGATACTTTCTGTTATCTCAAACTCGATATTTTTCGTATCGAATGCATATTCTTTTACTAAATTTGCGACAAATTGACTAAAATCCTTGTGTTCTAGCTGTTTTACAGAAACGTTAATCATTAATTTTAAGTTTTTAGAACCTTTAGTTTGTAAGACTTGATAGGCTTCAAAGGATTGCTTTAAAACCCTTTCTCCGATTGGAATAATTAAACCTGTTTTTTCTGCAATTGGAATAAAGATATTTGGAGATATGCTTCCCTTTGTGGGATGATTCCAGCGAATTAGTGTTTCCAACCCAATAATTTTTCCATCTGTAATATGCATCAATGGTTGATAATGAAGCTCAAATTGCTCTTCTGCCATTGCTTTTTGCAAATGAAAATAGGTTATCTTTTCGTTGTTGCGATTTGTAGAATTAGAGTCTGCGTTTTCTTGTTCTGAACAATGTGAGGAATCTTGAAACGTACTAATATAATATTTTTGTCCACTGCTACCTTCAATACTTGTAACGACTAAACAATATTGTTGTTGTACTCCGTTTTTTTTGCATAGCCAAATATGCCCATGCCAATATCCGTATTTCAATACTTCATAAACCAGATTACGATAAAAGGACGTATAATGTTTTTTAACCTTGAAAAACTTCGGACTCCTTCCTAAAATCTCATACGGGGAATACCCAGTAATTTGAGTAAAAGCCTCATTGATACTAATAATCTTGCCTTGCTCATCTATCATCATGATAGCTTCTTACCTAGTCGTGCTTGAGTCCAATCTACTTCCTCCTAATTAAAGTATTTTTAATGAGTATGGAGGTGATCTTTATAAGAAAGTTTACCTATATAGGAAATTTTCATTATAAACGCTTCCCTGCTTAATCGAATCGGACTAAATCATTCTTCACAATAGGTTCACAAATTTACCATTTTTGTGATTCCCTTTCTTTATCTAAGCAATAATATATCCCTTTCGTCAAGTTGTCTATATATTCGACAAAATCTTCTAATTTTCGACACAATTTCGTAATTTTCAAAAAAATTACACCCTAAGATACTTATACTTTTTTATTAGAAAGACTTGGCTTGTCGTCAAGTCTTTTGAGAAAATATTATACTTTCCTAGCCGATTAAAAAAAACAGATACTAAAGGCTTTTACCTCAGTATCTGTCATTGTTAGATATCTTTAATTCTTATTAATCTTGATTAATTCTTGATTTTACTCATTTGCACCATGGCAGTGCTTATACTTTTTGCCACTTCCACAAGGGCAAGGTTCATTTCGTCCAACTTTTTCTGACTTTACCGGTTGCTTTTTCACGCTATCGTCTTTTACAGCATTAGTAGCTTGGCCAACAGCTACTGCTTCTCTTTCCAGATTCTGCTGAACCTGTGCCTTCATAATATAGGTTGCTACCTCTTCTTCAATCGCTGCAATCATCTCCTGGAACATCTCAAAGCCTTCTTTTTGATATTCACGAAGAGGATCAGATTGACCATAGGCACGCAAATGAATCCCCTGACGTAATTGATCCATTGCATCAATATGATCCATCCACTTACTATCAACTGCACGAAGAACAACTACTTTTTCAAACTCATTCATCTGCTCACCAAGCTCTTCCTTACGAGCTTGATATTTTGCATCAATTAATTCTTGGAATAGCTCAATCATCTCTTCTGGTTCTTTGCCCCAAATATCCTTCTCAGTCAGCATTCCTTCGCTTAAGAAGGTTCGGTTTGCATGCTCAATAATTCCTTTAAGATCCCATTCCTCTTGAATCAAATCCGCTGGACAATGAACCTCCACCAATCGTTGGATATAGTTCATAATCATATTCTTAATTTCTTCACTCAAGCTTTCACTCTCAAGAACCTCTCGGCGCTGCTTATAAATTACTCTGCGCTGCTGGTTAACCACATCATCATATTGAAGAACTACTCGTCTTACATCAAAGTTATGTCCTTCCACTCTCTTTTGCGCAGATTCAATCGCGCGAGTAATGAGCTTACTTTCAATTGGTTGGTCCTCTTCCATTCCTAATCGGTCCATCATCCCCATAATCTGATCGGAACCAAATTTACGCATAAGGTCATCTTCTAAAGATAAGAAAAATTGACTAGAGCCTGGATCTCCTTGACGGCCAGAACGTCCACGAAGCTGATTATCAATCCGTCGACTCTCATGACGCTCCGTACCTAGAATATGAAGACCACCAACTTCTGATACTCCTTCTCCGAGCACAATATCTGTACCACGACCAGCCATATTGGTAGCAATGGTTACTTGTCCATATTGGCCTGCTGTAGCAACAATTTCTGCTTCCTGTGCATGCTGCTTGGCATTTAATACATTATGAGGAACTCCTTTTTTCTTTAGCATTTCTGAAAGAAGCTCTGACCGCTCAATAGAAATGGTGCCGACAAGAACAGGCTGTCCTTTTTGATGTCTAGCGACAATATCATTTATGGATGCATTAAATTTTGCACGTTCTGTCTTATATACAACATCCGGTAAATCTTCGCGAATCATCGGTTTATTGGTTGGAACTACAACTACCTCTAATCCATAGATCCGTTTAAACTCTTCTTCCTCTGTTTTCGCAGTACCTGTCATACCAGCTAGCTTTTGATACATACGGAAATAATTTTGTAAGGTAATTGTCGCTAAGGTCATGCTTTCATTTTGGACCTTTAAGCCTTCCTTAGCCTCAATGCTTTGATGAAGGCCATCACTATAACGGCGCCCCTGCATCAGACGTCCAGTAAATTCATCAACGATAATAACCTGACCTTCATCTACGACATAATCCCGATCTCGCTTCATCAATGCCTTTGCTTTTAATGCTTGAGTGACATGATGGTTTAAGGTGATATGATTTGCATCGTATAGATTATCGATACCAAAGGATTTTTCCGCCTTAGCAACCCCTTCTTCTGTTAAAAATACGGAGTGTGCTTTCTCATCCATGGTGTAATCTTCACCTTCAACTAAACGACGGACAAAATGAGCAGCAGCATAATAAAGATCAGTAGACTTTGCTGCATTCCCAGAAATAATCAATGGAGTTCTGGCTTCATCCACCAGAATACTATCCACCTCATCAATAATTGCAAAGTTTAGTGGACGTTGAACAATATTTTCTTTATACAGAACCATGTTATCTCTTAAATAGTCAAAGCCAAATTCATTATTTGTACCAAAGGTGATATCTGCTTCATATGCTTCCTTTTTCTCATGTGAGCCAATATCATGAACATTAAGACCAACAGTTAATCCTAAAAATTCGTATACCTGTCCCATTTCAGTTCGGTCACGGCTTGCAAGGTAATCATTAACAGTAATAATATGTACTCCCTTACCCTCTAAAGCATTAAGATAGGTAGGTAGAGTAGCTACAAGGGTTTTTCCTTCCCCTGTCTTCATTTCTGCAATTCGACCTTCATGAAGAATAATGCCCCCCATGAGCTGAACATCATAATGTCTTTTTCCCAGTACCCTTTTTGCAGCTTCGCGAACCACAGCAAAAGCCTCAGGCAAAATATCATCTAAGGTTTTTCCTTGTTCTAATTTTTGTTTGAATTCTACTGTTTTCCCCTTCAGCTGATCATCCGATAATTTTTGAATATCTTCTTCTAGCTTATTTATCTGTTCTACGATCTTCGATAGTCGTTTAATCTCTCTGTCATTGGAAGAACCAATCATCTTTTTAACGAAATTTAACACAGGAACACTCCTCTCAGTGCGAAAAAAGATTCAACTATTATTGTAGCATATTTCCAATATGAAAACTATTATTCCTACTTCATCATATTAGTAAACGTAAAAGTACAAAAAACAGTTCCATTCAGCCATAGAAATTCCATAATCCATTGAAATTCTCAACATTTAAACCATCCTATTGGTTTACTTTATTATTCTAAAAGGATATAATAATATTACCAACATATAATACTAGGTACTAATACTTACTAATAAGGAGCGAACACATATGAATTTACCTTCTCTTACCTTAGGGGATTTAGTGGCTAAGGTTCCAATTATACAAGGTGGTATGGGCGTTGGAGTTTCCCGTTCAGGACTAGCCTCTGCAGTAGCGAACGAAGGCGGTATTGGAGTAATTTCTGGCGTACAAATTGGTTTTACAGAAGATGACTTTAAGACCAATTCTCTTGCCGCTAATATTCGAGTTTTAAAAAGAGAGATTAGAAAAGCTCGTGAATTAAGTCCTAATGGTATTATCGGGGTTAACCTAATGGTTGCGATGAACCATTACAAGGAAATGGTGATGACAGCAGTTGAAGAAAAAATTGACTTAATTATCTCAGGAGCAGGCCTACCAAAGGAGCTTCCTGATTTAGTAAAGGGAACTAATACCAAAATTGCTCCTATTGTCTCTTCTGGAAAAGCGGCTCATTTAATTACAAAGCTATGGGAGAAAAGATACAATGTTCTTCCAGATATGGTGATTGTAGAAGGGCCTGAGGCTGGTGGACACTTAGGATTTTCCTTAGAACAGCTACAGCAAAAAGCAAAGATTAGCCTTGCTGAAATCGTAAGTGAAGTAAAGGAAGTAATGAGCTCCTTTGAAGAAAAATCAAAAAAATATATTCCTGTCATTGCAGCAGGTGGAATTTTTGATGGCAAGGATATTGCCAAATATTTGAGTATGGGCGCTGCTGGAGTACAAATGGGTACTCGTTTTATTGCAACAGAGGAATGTGATGCAGATACCAATTATAAACAAGCCTTTATGCAATCAAAGGAAGAGGATATCCAGCTTGTAAAAAGCCCTGTTGGAATGCCTGGCAGAGCGATTCATAATACCTTTGTTCAGAGAACCGAGTTGGATCGTGTTCCCGTTAAAAGATGCTATGACTGCTTAACCATCTGTGATCCAAAAACAACCCCTTACTGTATTTCAGATGCATTAATTGAAGCGGTAAAAGGTAATCTTAATGACGGATTGATCTTTACAGGTAGCAATGGTCATCGACTAAAGGAAATCGTAACAGTTAAACAGTTAATGACAGAGCTTGTTGAAGAAGCTCAATCTACACTAGCAAACAAAGTAACGCTTTAATTTCGTTGAATTTCAATAAGGCTTTATATTTACTTTTGTTATTTTTGTTATTGTTTACGGCTTGCCTTAGAATTTATGTCTCCCCATCAATCCTTAATGGCAAGTCGTTTTTTTCCATATAATATTTACCCATCAAACAATAAATAGAAGCTCCCCTATGGAAACCCATCATTCCAAAGGGGAGCTTTCTATTATCCGTTATTTTTTATCCATTTATGGATTGTAGATGTAATTCATTTGTAATCCTTATGTCATTCTTTCGTGTTACTAAAGTAATCGCGAAATTTTTTAAAGCTTAAAATGGTTCAATTAAACCATACTTTCCATCTTTACGCTTATAGACTACATTCATTTCTTCTGTATCAGCGTTAGAGAAAACGAAAAAGCTATGACCTAACATATCCATTTGCAAAATGGCTTCTTCAATATGCATTGGCTTGATGTTAAAGCGTTTAGTTTTTACAACACTTAAATCATCGTCGTCCTCTGCTACTGCTTTTACAGCAGCACCATTGGGCTCATCTTTAAATAATGTTCTTAGACTGCCCTCTTGTCTAAATTTACGATTAATTTTAGTTTTATGTTTTCTAATTTGACGCTCTAATTTTTCAACTACTAAGTCAATAGATACATACATATCTTCATTGGATTCTTCGCCTCTTAATACAAGGCCAGGGAAGTTAATCGTTACCTCAACAGTGTGCACATCTTTAACAACTTTCATGGTAACAAATACATCTGAAGTTGGTGGAGTGTCAAAATATTTTTCTATGCGTCCTACTTTCTTTTCTACATACTCTTTTAGTGCGTTGGTTACCTCTAAATTATCTCCGCGAACATTGTAATTCATTTTTAACTCCTCCTTTCATATATATAATGTATTCTTTTTTAATCGAAAAAATCCTTCTTTTCTTTTTCCATAAAGTGTAGTTTGCAATTTATTTTGTTTTTTAAAATCATTACCATTTAATAGCTATGCTAAACAATGTAATTCGCAAAAAAATCAAAACAAAAAACCCCTCTAATTGAGGGGTTTTTGTTACCAAATTACTTGTATGTCAAATGGAAAACCACTTTTCGATATTATAATCTAGTAACGTTAGCCGCTTGAGGACCGCGGTCTCCTTCTACGATTTCAAACTCAACAGCTTGACCTTCTTCTAGAGTTTTGAAACCTTCGCCTTGGATAGCGGAGAAATGAACGAATACATCGCCATTGTTTTCAGTTTCGATAAAACCAAAACCTTTTTGTGCATTAAACCATTTTACTTTTCCTTGCATTGAAGCTACATTCCCTTCACTTATAAAATCTGAGATTTACTCTCGAATTGAGTATACCACCATCAATACATCAGGTCAAATATTATAGAACCTTGCTTAAAAAGGATTTTAAGCGTTCGTGCTTTGGCTTTAGGAAAAACTCAGCAGGTGTTTCTTCCTCAAGAATTACTCCCTGATCAATGAAAACCACCCTGTCTGCTACTTCCCTTGCAAAGCCCATCTCATGAGTGACAACCACCATCGTCATCCCTTCTGTCGCTAGCTCCTTCATAACATCGAGTACCTCTTTCACCATTTCTGGGTCAAGAGCAGAGGTTGGTTCATCAAAAAGCATAATCTTTGGTTGCATGGCTAAAGCCCTAGCAATGGCCACTCTTTGCTTTTGGCCACCAGACAAGTCCTCTGGATAGGCATTGGCCTTTTCTAAAAGGCCTACCTTCCCTAAATACTTCTCAGCAATTGCGACTGCCTCTTCTTTGGACATTTTCAATACCTGAATGGGTGCAAGCGTAATATTCTCTAACACGGTTTTATGAGGAAAAAGATTAAAATGCTGAAAGACCATTCCGACATGTGTACGTACTTGATTAATATCAATGGTTGGGTCAGCAATATCCTCACCTTGTATCATAATATGACCAGATTGAAATTCTTCTAATCGGTTTAGGCAACGAAGTAATGTACTTTTCCCAGAACCACTTGGCCCTATAATACAAACCACTTCTTTTTCCGCAATGGACAAATGAACATCCTTTAAAACCTCATGATCATCATAGCGTTTTGTTAATCCAGTTACCTGTATCATTTAGAAAACTTCCTTTCTAAATAGCTAACCCCTCGTGAAAAAATTAAGGTAAGCATTAAGTATCCTGCAGCCACCGTAAAATACGGCCCCAAATATGCAAAGGTGTTTTTCGAAGTCATTTGGCCTGCATAGGTTAATTCCTGTGCAGCAATAACGATTAACAAGGAAGAGTCCTTTAATAAAGCAATAAATTCATTTCCAAGTGGAGGAATCATTCGTTTAAAGGCTTGTGGCAAAATAATAAAGCGCATCGCCTGAGCCCGAGTCAACCCAAGAGACCTTGCTGCTTCCATTTGTCCCTTATCAATAGAAAGAATTCCAGCCCGGAAGATTTCTGCTACATAGGCTCCGGAATTAAGCGATAATGCAACAAACCCAGAAATTAATGGCGTGGTTGACTGATAGCCAAACAGATGAAAAAGTGGCGGTAAAAGTCCAAAGTGAATAATTAAAATTTGTACCATTAAAGGTGTTCCACGAAATAAATCGACATAAGCTTTACTGAAACCTCGTGCCAATTTATTTTGTGAAATCTGACCTAATCCTAGAAATAGCCCAATGATTGTACCAAAAAAGACACCTACACTGGTAAATAGAATCGTGTAGCCAAAGCCACGTATAAACCATAATCGATAGTCCCAGACATATTGCCAACCCCAGTTCATCGCTGTTCCTCCTCTTATCTTTCCTATCTCTCGTAATTTTCTAATGTTTCTTGTGTTTCTTTATGTTTATTAGCATGAATAGGATAGTCTTTCGGTTGAAATAATACTTATGTTAGTAAAAAGTGCGTAGAGCTTCTCTACGCACTCAATCTTACCTTTGTATTACTGCTGTATGCTTACTCGGCAAAGTACTTGCCATATATTTCATCATAGGTACCATTCTCTTTAATGGTTTTTAATCCTTGATTTAACTTCTCTAATAGCTCTGTATTTCCTTTTTTCACAATAAACCCATAGTATTCCTTATCAAAGGTATCATCACTAACAAGCTTAAGCTTTTGGTCTGGAGATTTTTTAAGTAACTCAGCAAGTACTGCATTATCACCCACTACTGCAACTGTGCGTCCAGTAAGTAAATCTGCCATTGCGGTTGGAAGGTCCTCATATCCTTTAATTCCTGTATAGTTATCACCAAAGATTTTCTTTACTGCGATTTCACCTGTTGTTCCACTTTGTACCCCAATATTTTGTCCTTCTAAATCTTTTAATGATGCTACAGTGGAATCCGATGGTACCATAATTAATTGCGTAGCTTCAAAATATGGCTCTGTAAATCCATAAAATTCTTTACGCTCATCATTAATAGTGATTCCAGAAGCACCGATGTCTGCATTACCATTTTCTACCCCTTTAAGCATTGGATCCCATCCAAGATGCTTAATTTCCACTTTAATTCCAGCTGCTTCTGCGATTGCATTCATTAAGTCAACATCAAATCCAACAATCTCACCAGATGGTAGTGTGCTTTCAAATGGCGGGAATGCTGCATCTGTTCCAACAAGATATACCTTTTCATCTGCTTTTTGGTCAGCCGTTGTTGAACTTGCTTGATCACTTCCACACCCTATGAAAGCTAAACTGCTCATCGCAATGATTAATGCTAAAACCAATAATTTTACTTTTTTCATTTTACGTAACCCCTCTCGATTTTCATGCTCTTCTCTCTTTATTTTTCTTTAATTCATCTCATATGAATGATTATACATACTTATGTATTTTTAATCAATCATTTTTTTTCATCTTTTTACATTTTTATCGTTTAAAATACTTTTCCACAGTTATCCCTGTTTATAAACAAATTTTACCCACAGCGTAATACACCAAAAACAGAGTTATTCACAGGCTTATACACATTATCCACAGTTTTATGTTCACATTTTCCACAAGAATGTGTGTTCTTTTTTACTTTTTCCACATAAAAGACAATTTTCTGTTATTGATTACAATATACGCAAACTACACCATTCGACAATAAAGTGAATAAATAATAACTATAAAAACAAAAAAAAGGTTACCAATGAAACACTGGTAACCTCTAAAACTCTTTAAGCTATTTTATTGTTAATTGTTAATGAAGCCGTAATCCTCATTATTGTTGGATATGCTTTAATAAAGCCGTTTGAACCTGTCTAGTCCATTGAACAAATTGTGGTTGAAGTGTATTGGTCAATAAAGCTGCAAGCTCATCCACATTTTCTGTATCGGAGGCTCTTTTAATCTGCTCAAAAATCGGAATGAACTCCTTAAAGGTATAGATTAGTTCATAGGTTGGATGATCGATTTTTTTCATTAAATTAGCCGCAAGGAAATTGGCATCATCAATTGCTATTAAAGCATCTGTACAATCACCTAATACAGGAATCTCAATGGTCATTTCTTCTCTAATACGCTTTGTAATGTAATCTAATCCCTGTTCACAGGTTAATAGCATCTCTATATAGTGCCTTAAAAAGATAAACTGGTTATCATGCAGATATGAATCGTCATAGTAATGGTCATGATCGTCATCATGATCGTGGTTATGTCCCATAGTTTAAGCCCCCATATATATCTGTTATTTACGCTTATCAAAAAACATTCCATCCGCAGCTACATTCTCATAGGGATTGGCATATTTCTTTTGGTTATTTTTTTTGTTCCTGATTTGTACAAGATCTATTTCGATGTTCCCAAGTTGAGTTTTTAACCGCTCCTCAATCATTTGATTATATTGGACGATTTTTGCTCCTAGTTGCTTTTCTTCATCAGTATATCTCTTAGAATCAATATTAAATGAAGAAGAATCTTGACCTTGTAAATAGGAAATTAACACATCCCGCTGATCAAGGTAGCGCATAACTTGTTCTATGTATACTTCTCGTTCTTCTTTTTCCGGTTCGGTTTGGAGATATTGAAGGAAGTCTAGGGTAATCTGATATAGTGCCTTAACTATACTATTTTTGTTGATTGAATTGTCCATCGACATTCCTCATTTATCCATTTTGAACTGCATATTGTTTTTGTCTTTGAAGCTGGATTACCTGTTTCCAAGTATCGCGAAATTCAGTGACATAGCCTTCCACTTCGTCTAATATTTCCACACTATTTTGGATGTTAGCTTCTACAAGACGGTTTAAGATGTAGTCATACATCTGCATCATTGGCTTGGCTACATCAAAATCGGTATTTAATGTAACCATAAGCTCACGAATAATATTTTGAGCTTTGATAATATTAGTATTCTTTTCTTCCATCTTTTTGTCAAGGATTCCCTGCTTTCCTTGCTTAATAAACTTTAGGCAACCATTATATAGCATCAGGGTTAATTCCCCAGGGGTTGCGGTATTTACAGAATTCTGTTGATAGGCTTGATAAGGGTTATTATTCATCTACAGCACCTCTCTTTTGTTCTGCTAATTTCTATGTTGAGATATTATATTTTATTAATTCATTCCGCCACCAAACTGGTTCATTAAGTAGCCAGCTTGTTCATTTGCCCGCGCGATGGCTTTTTCCATTGCAGTAAACTGTTTCCAGTAACGATTTTCAACATCAATTAAACGAGATTCAAAACGGTCAATTTGACTATCTATATTATTTAATTCTCTGCCCATTGTATATTGGGAGTAAACCTTTAGGGTATTACCTGCTTTAGATTCAATATTGGTAATTGTCTCTTTTATTGAATTACGCAATTTCTTGGCTAGGCCTAAATGATCTTCACTATATACTTTAGTGCCAGGGTTATTTACATCCTCAATATAGCCATCATTATTAAACAGCTTATAAACTTCGTTAGGATCTTTAGAAATGGCATCTCGAAGTTTACCTTCATCAATGATCAATTTTCCCTTGTCACGATAATTGCTTGATGGCTTAATTCCAATATCAATTAGTTGTGCAAATCCGCCAGCAATACCTGAAACCTTGGAATATAGGTCCTGTCTCATCTGATTTAGTCCACTAGATAGTAGTGGGTCATTTCGTAGTAATCCACTTTTAGCCCTTTCTTCCCACAATTCTATTTCCTTATCTGACATTGCTTCCTTTTGTTCATCGGTTAGAGGTGGGTATTTACGATAGCGTTCCTCCGAAAGCTTTTCGTTGATTGTTGCGATTGTTTCATTGTATTTATTAACAAAATCTGTAATGGCTTCAAATATTGCTTCAGTATCAGTCGTTGAAGAAATAGAAACAGGGGCTGTTGTCGTTGCTTTTATGGTATATTCATATCCATTGATTTGAAAGGTATTGGTTGTTCTCTCCATTGCATAACCATCGATTGAGAATTTCGCATTCAAACCCACTTGGCCGATCATCTTTGAATTTGCATCTTGTGTCTGTGATGCTAAATCATTATTTTCCACAAATCCAAGTGCCTGCATAAATTGAAGTCCTTTTTGAATAGGGTTATCCGGATTAGTGGTATCTCCATGAATAATTATTTCTGATTTGTTTATCCCGGCATCTCCGCTATTTTTTGCAGTTAAAACTAATTTTCCAGCTTTATCATCATAAAAAGCATTAACATCTAGCTCTTTATTTATTTTATCGATCACCTGATTAAGACTCATGGTAGCTGGATCAATACTGATTGTCTTTGCTGCTAAAGTTCCGTCTGCTTGGATAGCCTCAATTTTAATATCAAAATCAGTAGTAGGAATAGCATTTTTCAAATTAGCGAACTGTGTGGATAAAGCAGTTGTAGGATCAAATGTAGTATTTGCTCGAAAATCATCCTTACTCCAGAAAGATGCATTTTTTGCTATCTGGGTTACTTCAACTGTTTTATTTAAATCATAGGTAGAACTAATATTACGAACACTAACAGCACTTTCATTAGTACTAGTTACCGTCTTTTTAATAAATGTACTCTGTCTGCCAATACCATTTGTATTTGTAACACTTAATAAATCATCAAGATCTTTAAGCAGCTTGTTCATATCACGAAAACCATCACGTTGCCATTCTAGGGTTTGTTTTTTCTGAAATAATTTATCTAATGGAATTCGCTCCACCTTCATCAAATCTTTGACTATCGAATCAATATCCATTCCACTAGCTAAACCACCAATACGAATACTCATTTACTTCACCACCTATTTTTTAAAATCAATATTAGAATTTCAATTTATCTCATTTAATTTAGATTCGTTGATCTACAAACAGCCCCATGTATTCCATCATCGATGCATACATATCTAAAAATTTTCGAGAAGGTATTTCCTTCACTACCTCTCTTGTTGTACTATCTACAATTTGTACATAATACTCATTTAGTTTTTCATGAAATTCAAAATGAAGAGCAGTTTGGGATGGTTTAACAAATTGATTCATCCCATCAACCATTTTTTCTAATGCATCTTTGGAAAGTTCTTTTTTCTCTCCTTGAGATTCCATTGGCTTAAACTGCATCTCTTGAACAGATCCATCTATTTTTTCTTGTACTTTTGTTGCATTTAAAATGGTTGGTGAATTTTTTGGTTGGATTGAATCAATAACCATCTTACCCTTGCCTCCTCTATTCAAACTCTCTATATTTTTGTTATATATATCGGTAAAAAAACTTTTTTTGTTTAGTGTAAAATGAAGATAGTAATAGGAATAGAAATTTATTTTTAAAATTTTGCAGGGTTTTTAAAATCCTGATCGTCTAAGTATATGAAACATAGAAAAACAGAGAAAGTGAAAGGGGGAAGCTAGTGGAAGAGCAAGCGTTAATAAAAGAAATAGTAGCCGGCCGGCATGAGCTTTATCGAGAGCTAGTTTCTACCTATCAGCAAAAGATTTTCTCTGTTGCAATGAAAATCGCTAAACATCCTAAGGAAGCAGAGGATATTGCTCAAGAGGTGTTTATCCAAGCCTATCGCTCTTTAGCAAGCTATGATGGAAAATCTTCTTTTTCCACTTGGCTTTACCGAATTACCGTTAATAAGGGTATTGATTGGCAACGAAAGCAAAAAAAAATGACAGAGCATATGGAACAATCTCCTGATTTTGAAAAATTGGCGGCTGAAAATCGGTTAGAGGCCAATCCAGTCGAACAGCTTTTACAAAAGGACCAACAAAACACAGTAAAAAAAATGCTTTCTAAATTACCAGAAATTTATCAGACTGTTGTCCAGCTCTATTATTTTGAACATCAATCCTATCAACAAATTGCTACACATTTAGGAATTGAGGTAAAAACAGTAGAATCAAGGTTATATCGAGCAAAGGGATTATTAAAGGATATTGGGCAGAAGGAGGGCTTACGTTGATCTGCAAAATCTATCACGAGGAAGTCTTATTTTCATATACCTTAGGTGAGTTAAATCAAGAAGAAGAGAATAGACTAAGAAACCATCTAGAAGATTGCTCTATTTGCTTAAGCAAGGTTGAAGAGTATTTCTCTCTTCAGGAGACCTGGGAACATCCTGATCCTAATTCTTACACCATTTCTGAGTCCTTTGTAGACAATATAATGAATGAAATTTCTACTGATGATTCACTATTAGAGCGTTCAAATGTCGTGGACATCAAAAAGCTGAATAAGAGCGGAAAAAGTACGGGAAAGAAAAACGCCTTTCTTCACTTTGCACTTGCAACTGCTGCAACCTTTGTCCTTTTATATTCAGGCATTTTTGATCAAATGTATCAATCGGTTGGCCAATTTACCACCACGTTTTCAGAAACAACCAATCAAGTTCAGCAAGCATCTGTTCAAGGGGTTAGCTGGCTACATGTAAACTTTAATTTTTCTCAAATCATGCATAATATTAAATTTTAAGGAGGTTTCTTAATGAATAAATCTAAATTTCTTACCTTTTTCCTTTCTTTTGTACCAGGACTTGGCCATTTTTATCTGGGGCAAATGAATCGAGGATTACAATTAATGATCGCATTTTTTGGTTCTATTTTCCTTTTTGACTTTATAGGTATTAATGGATTCCCATTTATCTTACCTATCATCTGGTTTTACGGCCTGTTTGATGCCTTGCAACAACATAAAATCATTCACGAAACACAAACCCTTGTTGATCAGCCGTTATTTTCGTGGGATAAACTACAAATTAATAAACAATGGTTTGGTTGGGGATTTATTATTCTAGGAATCTATCTATTGATAGATAAGTTATCCTTCTCCTTACTTGGATGGGAATACTATCACCTTTTCCGCAACATAGTCGTCGCTATCATTTTTATCTTAGTTGGTTTTTATTTACTCTCTGGAAAAGTTATCTTTTTTAAAAACAATCGAAAAGAGGGATAGATCGTGAGACAGTGGAGAGTTGGAACTATTTCTATGGGGTTCTTATTAATTGTTTTAGGAGCCTTACTACTTGGAAACACACTATGGGATATATCTATTGAAAACATCTTATTCTATGGTTGGCCAGTAATTTTAATTTTACTTGGATTAGAGGTTTTACTTTATTCTTTCTTTAGAAAGGATGGTCCTCTACGTTTTGACTTCTTCAGTATTTTTGTATTAATCATTGCTTTAATGTTTACTTTTGTAGTCTATTCGGTGCAAGCAACAGGAATTTTCCCAGCCATTCGCGGGGTTATTAATGATGAAACTTATACAGTGGATATTCATGAAAGCTTAAATATACCAACCAATGTTAAAGAGATTGAGATTGAGGCTCCAAATGGTGAATTTGAGATTACTGGAACGAATGATAACACGGCAAATGTTGTAGGGACGATTCGTGTTAGTGCAGAAAACCAAAAGGATGCAGAAGAGCTCATCGATCGAATTTTCATTGTAAAAACAGTTGGAGATAAAGCCATCATTCGAATTGAAAGCTTAAGTAAGGAAAATTGGTTTAATACAGTGAAATTAAAAGCAGACTTAAAAATGAAAATCCCTCAGCAGCTATACCTAAATACCAATTTAATTAATGGAGACATCCAAGTAAATACGATGGCTAACTCTGGTGCTATTGATGGCGTAAATGGTACGATCCGTTTAAACGATAGCCAAGGAGACTTTGAAGTTAATACAGTGAATGGTAGAATCTATGTCGATAAGGCTACTGGTGATTTAGATATTAATACAACCAATGGTGAAATTCAGATTAATGAAGCTCTCAGAAAATTAGAAGCGAACGCCGTTAATGGTAAAATTAACGCTAATTCATCTAAGGTAAATGGTGATTGGGAGCTTACTACAGTTAATGGTGAGATTGACATTACAATTCCTGAGAATGCTGATGCAAAGATTCTAGGCAAATCAAGTATTGGTAAGGTGAATGGAGATCTTGCTTGGGTAGATAAAAATAAAGACGCAAAATTAGGCAGTGAAAGAGAAGCTGTGCTTAATGGTGGTAAATATACAATTGAGCTTCAGAGCCAGCATGGAGAGATTGAAGTTACTTTAAGGTAAGTAAAATTTAAATAAGAAAAAATAGGTATCTTCATACTCATTGAATGTGAGTTAGAGATACCTTTTTAAATACAAGTTTTTGTTAAGCATAAATATTAATGAGTAATCCCTTGATTTCTCCAACCATGTCTAAAATATCTAATGTACTTTTTTGTTTTTTTAGTATTGCATCCGTTAAATCAATTAACTTTTTATCGACCTCGGAGACGACTTTATAGACTTTAGCCCGTCCTCTTCGGTTAAAGCCACGCTTTTCTTCTAACTTCAATCCGTATTTAACCGCATCATCCATAAACTGCTTGATCATGGACTTATATTGACGTAAATCCTCTACTGTTCTTGATTCCGCTAAAACTTTTCCTTGATCCTCAATATCTTCCATTAGCTTATTTAGCTTTGCTTCATCCCATTCTTGTCTTCGCTGTGCCATTACTTCTTGAAAGGTAGTTTTTTCTAATGAGATATCTTGTTTTGCTTTTACTTTATTTAAAGAGGCTTTATTTACCTTGTTAACTTCCATTGACGTCACCCTTTCTCTATCATTTTACCATAGAGAGAATAAAAGAGATAAGCAAATAGATAGAGCTTATCCCTTTTATTTATAACAAAATCTTTGATTCATCGCTTATTTCAGTAACTGCAGAATCCCCTGTGGTAGCTGATTCGCTTGGGCTAGCATGGCAGTAGCTGACTGGTTAATAATATTGTTCTTTGTGTAATTGGCCATTTCTAAGGCCATGTCCACGTCACGTACACGAGATTCTGCACTAGTCAGATTTTCATTGGCCGTACCCAAGTTGTTCACGGTATGTTCTAAACGGTTTTGTACTGCACCAAGTTTTGCTCTTTCATCGGAGATAAGACTGATTGAGTTATCAATAATGGAGATTGCTTTTGCTGCATCCTCTTCAGTGGAGAGACTAATAACATATTCAGTATCTGTACCATTTGTTATTGTACTAGATTGTGAATATACCACCTTTAGATCAGTAGTTCCATCTTTCGCTTTAATTGTAGATGTCGTTTGAGTCTTATGACTAAGACCTAACGCTTGTGCTCTTGTATCCTTAATATTAATTTTTAACTCTTCCCCTTCGTTGGCTCCAATTTGGAAAGAAAATTCTACTGGAGTACCATCAGGTTTCTTATCTAATGAACCATCTATCAATGTTCTAGTGTTAAAACTAGTCGTATTTCCAATCCGATTAATTTCATCTGTTAATTGATTAACCTCTGATTGTATTGCTACTCGGTCTCCATCAGTCATAGTACCATTGGAAGCTTGAACGGCTAATTCTCTCATTCTTTGTAAAATACTATGAGTCTCTGTTAATGCGCCTTCTGCGGTTTGAATTAAGGAGATACCATCTAACGCATTTCTCTCTGCTACATCTAAACCTCTAATTTGAGAACGCATTTTTTCTGAAATTGCTAAACCTGCTGCATCATCTGCTGCTCGATTAATTCGAAGTCCAGAAGATAATTTTTCTAAATGCTTAGATACAGTATTATTATTTTGAGATAATTGTCTATAGGCATTTATTGCTGCGATATTGTGATTGATTCGCATGGTTTTTTCCTCCGTTATTTCTTAAGATTAACGTCATTATAACTGTTGGTATAATCCTGATCGTACGCGGATACTTTATTTTTCACTTTAATATTTACATTAGTTCCTTCTGTAGCTTTATTCATTGCCTCAATCCAAGCGTCATTGATTATTCTTATAATTACTAATACTTCATCGATGAGCATGTTACTCTTCGTAATGTTAGCCTGGATGAGCTTTTCTGCCATATAGTTATACATTATCTCTAACTGATCAGAAACTGGGCCTGCTTCATAATTTATACCTGCCCCTAGTCGATAAAGGATGTCATTGGTCTTTTGAAGTAAAAGATTGGCATTGTGATAGTTTGTATTATTAATCTCTACTTTTGCTTGTTCTAGATTTTCTATACAAGCGCTATATAAAAGAGTTGTTAATTCCTCAGGTGTTTTTTTGTGTAATTGTTCTTCTGTAAGTAGCTCCTCCATGTTTACACCCACTTTACTTTGATATATTTTATATCGGAATGATCGATTTGGATTTTAATATGTTTTATATATTTTCCTCAAGGTCTTCAATCATTAAGAAGATTTCTGCCATAACCGCATATAACTGTGGAGGAATGTTCTCTCCTAAATCCATATCGATTAAATTAGAGACTAATGCGGAATCCTGTTGAATTAGTACATGGTTTTTTTCTGCTAAATCAATAATTTTTTGAGCTAGTGCTCCTTTACCTTGTGCAACCACTACTGGCACTTGATTCACTTGATCATACTTGACCACTGCAGCAGTTGGCCCATTTACTTCCTGTTTCTTTTTTTGATTAAACCATTGGAAAATCATATTCTAAAATCATATCCTTCCTTGCTTGGGTTATAGAACTCTGATTGTATTGGTTTTTTTTCTGGTAGGTTTCTTTCTGCGGTATTAAGTTGTTTACCATCATCTTCATTTAATTTTTTAAAATGAATTCCGCTAACCTGATAGCCGATCTCTTGTATTCTATCTTTATATTTGGTAACAAGATTTTCTAGCTTCGTTTGTATAGCAGGGTGATCATTTTTAATAGTAATAGATAGATTGCGATTGCTAGAAGAAACAAGAATACCTGTTTCGCCTAGTTTTTTAGTTTCTACTAAAAAATATAAGCTACTGTTTTCCCAATCGATTTTATCTCCATCTTTTCTTGAATTGATATATACTTTGATATTTTCTACCTTTTCGCCAAGATAATAGGGTAGATTAAAAAACATGCTTTGCATATTAGACCCAGCATCAAATTTACTTAATAGCTGTTGTCCTGTGATATTTTGCAACATATTTTCTGCGGCTTGTCTTGCTTCTGGATTCTTTACATCATTTGCCCCTGTTTCTAAAACCTTCATAATAACTGCTTTCATATTTTTCTGTAGCTCTTCTTGTTGAGGATCTAACTTATTAAAAGCAAAATTTTGTGCAATTTCACTATCATGGTTAAGTCCATGGGAACGGATTAGTTCAAACATTCCTCTTGCTGAACCTTCGTGATTAGAATTAACCTTAGTAATATTACTATGTTTGGTATTCCAGCTATTTAAATCGGTATTTTCTAATAGTAGGCTTTCTTTAGTTACAAAGTGTTTAATTTTCACATCGGATGGCTGCCATTTTAATTGATCCATGGTTTGCTTAACTTCCTGCAGAATTTCTGTAGCTTTGGGTTGGTTTCCGTCTTCTAAATGTGTTCTAGCTTCGGCTAAACGACTACTCGCTTGCATTAAGGTCTTTTCTGTTTTCATATCAGTTAAGTAAATGATATCACTTTTTAGGATGGCATTATCTAGCTTATTAATGGCAGATTCTAGTAGTGATTTTACACTTTGATAGCTATTTTTATTGGTTTGAGAAGTCTGAGTAGTGATTTGATCGACGTTTCTAGCTATTTCTCTTTTTAAATCTCGAAATTGAATCGTTACTTCTGCTAGACGTTTGGTAATGGTGTTAACAATAATATCTTTAGATTGTAGATTAATTGGATTTATAGGTTCTTGATAGTCGTTTGTTATTGGATTTTTATTGTTAATCGGCTTTATGCTCTCTTGTTCAACATTAGTATTATTTTCTAATTCATGAGAGATTGCCTCTAATCCATTTAAAAGAAATTCTTGAGCTTTTCTATTCTGATTAGCTTGGAACTCTTCATTTCCTTGTTTAATTTGATGAGCTCCCGACAAAATTGTCTTTAATTTACTTAATAATTCTTTATTTACAGTTGGGGATTTCTCTAATAGATTTTGTGAGTTTTGTATTACTTTATCTGAGCTAAGTTCCTGAGATAAAGCTTCTCTAGCTTGGTTTATTAGCTCGTTGACCAGTGTTTTGTTTAATATATGTTGTTCAGAGTTAGTTATCTTTTCTTGCCCTTTATTTTGTTGTAGGACTTGCTCTAAATTATCTTGGTTTATATTAATCTTACCATGCAATGCTTGATGTATTGCTTTTAGATGAGACTGAGTAAGTTCAAGATTTTTATTTAAAAGCATTTTTAGCGTTTCTAATTTTTGCTCGAAAGTTCCTTCCGATTTTGCCACAAATTCTGTTAATTGCTGAATAACTTCACTATTTAGTGGAACTTTATTTTTAATTGCATTAATAATATTCTGGACCTCTTTTGGGATAACTGCTTCAGTTTTATTTTGTTTTATATTTGTATTTTGTACAGTTGAAGATTCAAGTGTTTTGCTATTGTTATTTACAGTAGTTTCAGCAGACTCTATTTTTTTTGATTCCAATGGCTGCTCATGATTAGTTCTGATTGTTGTATTATAAGGATTGGTTATTTTCATGTTCTCACTCTTTCCATTGGGGTAATATATATTATATTTATCGGAAATATTGAGTAAGGATTATATAGTGAGTTTGACACTTCAACAATTGATAGCCATCTTCTGGACTTCGAACACAGCGATCCTTGTACAATAGGCTCGATTCCTTCACTAGCTTTAGACTAACGATGTTCACACGCTTTGCAGACTTTTTCTTCATTTCCACTTCACACTCAAGTAGTTCCATTTGTTTGACAGTTTTTATTGAGTATTGATCCATGTATTTTTCCTCCTAAAATAGGAATATCCCCTACTCCGATGATCGAAGTAGAGGCTTATATCGTTTGTTTCTTGAACATCTAGTGCTCACAGAACAAACGTACGTTCTATAATTATAATATATATCTGAATATTTATTTATTACTTGTTATGCATTATTGCTATTTGAGTTTCTATGTATAGAGTTTTTGCAAATAGATGGACTTTCGGGGCACAATCAACTTTCCCCATTTGCCCCCAAGAGTAAAAATTTATAGCCTTTAACAGGTCTCCAATTTCCTTGTAACCATGTAAAAACTGTCCCTAATTGTGGTTTGACCCTAATTTTATCCTCGGTACCTTTGCTATCATAAGCAGTAAAGTATAAATCTTCAGCAACTTCTTTTTGAAAGACAACCTCTTTGAAGCCTAAATCCTTTTTAAGCGAATTTTTGATATTCTCCACTCTTTTTTCGTCATACATCTAATCCAATCCTCTCAATAATCATTCTTACCTTTCAGTATATACATGAAAAGAGACTCTAGCAAAGCTAGAGTCCCTTTCAAATAATCTAAAATTAACGAAGAAGTTGTAAAACTCCTTGAGGCTGCTGATTTGCTTGAGCAAGCATTGCTTGAGCAGCTTGAGAAAGGATAGAGTTCTTAGTTTGCTCCATCATTTCTTTCGCCATGTCTACGTCACGAATACGTGACTCAGCAGCTGTTAAGTTTTCAGCAGAAGTTCCTAAATTGTTAATTGTATGATCTAATCGATTTTGGTAAGCACCTAGTTTAGAACGTTCACCTGAAACTTGCTTAATTGCATTATCAATGGTAGTGATTGCGGAACTTGCGCCACCTTGTGTAGTTACATTGATGCTATCTACACCTAGTGCTTCCGCTCTCATATCTCCAATTGAAATACTCATATCTTGGTTTTCATTAGCACCAATTTGCAACGCAAGGGCACCATTTGATGTAATATCAAAAGTAGCATCATTGTTTGCACCGGTAGAGTGCATTACACTACCATTCAATTGTAATTCAAGTCCTTCAAACGTTCCGCCTGTAACAGTAATAGTGTTTCCGCGAGCACTATAGTCTGTACCAATAGTTGCTTCAGTAATGGTAGCATCTGTACCATACGTAGTAACGTTAGTAGTTCCAGCTGCTGTGATTACATTAGCTGCCGCATTTATTTTTACACTGGAATCTGACCCTACGTCAGTCGAAGTGATAACTAAGTCAGTACCATCAAAAGCTGCTGATACACCTAATTTATCGCTGTTGTTATTAATTAAAGTTTCTAGTGCAGCACCATCTGTTGCTGCTGTTCCAGTAGCAGTATAGTTTAAAGTAGTACCATTAATTTCAAAAGATTTAGCACCAGCAGTTGTTGCAACAGTTAATGTTTGCGATGCTCCTACAGCTGCTGTAGCATCTGTGATAGATACATTACCAATTCCTGTAGCGGCTGAACCACCAGACACACTGATCCAATCTATGTTTGCACCGTTAACTTGTTCTAATGTGAAATCAGTAGTTAGTCCAGCACCACCATTTAAAAGTTTCTTAGTGTTAAACTCAGTAGTGTTACCAATACGGTCGATTTCAGATGTTAACTGATCAATTTCTTTTTGAATTTCTGCACGATCATCAGCAGTATTTGTATCATTGCTTGACTGAACAGCTAATTCACGCATACGTTGTAAAATTGAGTGAGACTCGTTTAATGCACCTTCAGCTGTTTGGATTAAAGAAATTCCATCTTGAGCATTCTTAGACGCCATGTCCAATCCACGAATTTGTCCACGCATTTTTTCGGAGATTGCTAGACCTGCAGCATCGTCTCCTGCACGGTTGATACGTAAACCTGAAGATAATTTTTCCATGGACTTTGATTGTCCTGCATTTGCTGCGCCTAATTGACGATATGTGTTTAGTGCTGCAATGTTGTGATTAATTCTCATTTTAAATTCCTCCTTGAATTTTTTAGCCCACATCCATGTGGTTATTTTTTGTAAGATTTCATCCGGCCGTAAATGAAAATCCTACTTCACTTTATATATCGAAATATGAAACATAGATCTATCATCCTAATTACGTCGATTTTCAGCCATTTATAGCTATTTAGATTTATTTATTTTGATTTATCTACTAAACAACCCTATTTTTCTCCATTTTTCTTCAAAATACTATGTAATGCATCAAGTGATACGCTTTGTTTAGCCGCTTTTTTGTTTTCCTCTTGAATACTTAGATATACTTCTTTACGGTAAATATCCACATTTTTTGGTGCATTTATCCCTAATTTTATTTGATCCCCATCAATTCCTAAGATAGTAATCTCAATATCATCATTTAAAACAATGGCTTCCCCTTTTTTTCTAGTAAGAACTAACATCCCTATTTCCCTCCTTGAGTGATTTTTTGAGGAAATAAAGGAGTTTTAGTTGCAAAATTATTTTCATGAAGAATAATTTGCTTACCAACCTTCTTTTTTACGTTAATAATCACTGGTGCTTGTAAATTTATCGTCGTTTTTTCAAATTCCTCTGGAACAGAAAGTACTCCCCAAACAGCAACATCTTCTGTTTCTTTAATTTCCAACTCCTCTTTCGTAGCTTCATCCAAGTTAAACTCATAATCAGCGTAAAAAGAAAATGGATTTGCAATAATAAATGATAGTTCACCTGAATTAGTAGATTGTAAAAAAGCTAGGGGATTTAACTGGTCTTCATTATCCATTTTCACAAGAATAAATTTCTTTTCCTGTTCAAAACCAGGAATACCTTTTTCAAAAACAATAACTTCCTCTTCACTATATTCTAATTGACCAAAACGCGTTGTCTCAATTGTTTTCATATAAGTCCCTCATTTCCATTATCATTATTAATTTCATTATTAATATCAATAGTTACAGTCTTCTTAAGTCCATTTTATCAATTATTATATTAAAAATCCCACTATTAAAAATTAAATAGTGGGAAAAATACTTTATTACAACCTAGCCTCCACAGTTGGAAAAGAAAACTGTATACTATTCATCTGACGCAGATAAACATCTACTTGGCCTCTAGTAAATTGAAATTGTGGAGCTATAGGAGTTACACTTATTTCTACGCTCCCACGCATCCAGTCTATATGTAATTTAGCTGGCTCAAAAAAGAGGGCTACATTATCATAAGAAGCCTCTCCTGTGATATACATTTCCTCTGTTTTATACACACTTTCTTCAGCCATTTGGGCAATCGGGTTACCATTCTGATGAATAGCTGCAAGTCTATCTCCCTTAGCAGCTATTTCAGCAATAGCCTCCATTGCCATTTGTTGTCTTCTTTGGGTAATGACTTCACCTAATTTCAAAGAAGACCATTTCGCTAGTGCTTCCCAAGCTCTAGTCGGATCGATATACAGCTGTGCCTCCGATTTTTCAATGTTCAAAACAGCTGGAGTTTGTCTAATCTCCATTTGAGCATTTTCTTGATTTATATTTACCTTCGGCTCTGAGATATCTAAACCTATCTTCGCCTGATTTTGAGTAATTTGAATTTGTGGGACTCTCATAATAAATTCCTCTCAATCTGAGTATAGTAATTTTACAACGCGCTCCGTTGTCCATACCTTTCTTTTGAAGAATTAGACAAAGTAAGAAAGGTACTCCCAAAAGCACGCAAGGTACAAGTCATGCTATTGCAACTAAAGTTGCTAGTCATGCTTTTGTCACTGCTTTTGCAAAATTACTAGACATTTAATAACGGGACTTTAAAAGAGTTCCTATCTCAAGAAGTCAATCAAACTAGGACGAATCACTCTTGCTCCTGTGGAAAGAGATGCCTGATAAATATTCTCTTCCGTCTTCATATTAATCATCAATTGGGCCATATCGGCATCTTCCACATTCGCTAATAGCTCCTGTAGATTTAAGTTCGTATTTTCTAATCGGTTTTTGATTAGCTCTACTCGATTCGTTCTTGCTCCAACCTCTGCCCATTTTTCCATAATTGAATTTAAACGATTGTCTAAATTTCCAAGTTCAACTTTAACATCTTCATATTGACTCCCATTTAATGCATCTTTTAGATTTTTTAATATAGTAAATGCATTAGGTGGATTAAGTGTGGTTGGATCATTTAGATCTATTGGCTTACCAAACAGCTCCCCACCAGACATATTCACCGCCACAACAGTACCTGTTCCAACCTCATACTGAATAGCTTCCATATTGATATTATGGATGACATCCCCTGTAGCAGCATCTATCTCATAAGGCTTAATATCTGTCATCTGTCCATTAAAGATATACTTCCCATTAAATTGCGTATTCCCAATAGAGACTAGCTGTTGATAAAGCTGATCAACCTCCATCCCTAAAGCTTTCATTGCATCATCAGGGTTTGTACTATTAGCCCCTTGAACCGCCAGCTCTCTTGCACGCTGTAAAACCTGATTAATTTCACCAACCATTTTATCGGTATATTCAAGCCAGGAAAAGGCAGAATCCACATTCTTCTGCTGCTGTTCATTGGCTTCTAATTCGCTTCGATATCTTAAAGCAAAGCTAATACCTACTGGGTCATCTGAAGGCTTATTGATTGCTCGTCCTGTAGACATTTGATCCTGTAGCTTTTCTAAACGGGTTAAATTACTATTTAAATTTCGTAGCATTTGGGTATTTAGCATACTTTGGGTAACTCGCATTATTTTCACCTACTTTTCATTAGAAAAACTTGGCTTATCGCCAAGTCTATAGCGAAAGCCTTAGTTTTTCTGATACTTTATTCCTTTAAAGAGCTTAAACTTTCTTAAAGTATGTAAAATCATTAACGTCCTACAACGCCCATTCCATTAATAATCTTATCTAATACCTGATCTATCGTAGTAACCATTCTTGCAGAAGCATTATAGGCATGCTGAAATTTGATTAAATTGGCCATTTCCTCATCTAAAGAAACCCCACTGACCGATTGCCTACGACCATCTACTTGTTCTACTAGTACTTTTTGGTTTTCTAATTGCCTTGTGGCCTCTTGACCTTTTACACCAAGTCGCCCAATCATTGAGCGGAAATATTCATCAAAGGTTCCAATTCCTTGAACTGTAGTACTATTACTGTCAAAGGTGATGGAAGTGGAACGAAGCTGCCCAATCCATAAAGCCAGCTGGTTATTCCCCTTCATGACCTTTTCTGTTGTAGTATTATCTGGATTCTTAATTTCATATGTATTTGTTGATGCCGCAATTTTTCTTGCATCTTGGCCAATCAATGGATTTATTTGAATATTGGATGCTGTAATTGGACCTCCATCACGAGAAACAAAAAAGTCCATACCACTTTGCAATGGCTCTTCTAGCGTATATCCAAGCTTATGCAAACCATTAATACCATTCACTGTAACCTGTAGGTCTGAAGTCAAAGTTCTCTGAGTTCGATCCCCAGTAAAGGTTTGGGTACTCCCATCTGTTAAGGTAAATGATGTCCCCTCGGGTAAAACCGTTCCGGCTGGTAAGGTAATCTGAAATTCTCCATTTACCAGTCCATTGACCATCTGATCAATCTGTTTCTGAAAATCCTTCACAAACTCATCACGAGATTTCAGATAGCCATATAGTTCACCACTATTAATGCCTAAGCCTGCTGCCGTACTTAAATCTAATCCGTTAGCATCCAATGCAGTTGCTTGATTATAGGCTACAATTTCTGTATTTCCAGCGGTAATACGGTAGCCATTACGCTCTTCTCTTACTGTAATGTTGACTAGCTTTGAAAGATGATCGGTTAACAAATCCCGTTGATCGCGAAGGTCATTGGCATGATCCCCTAAGCCTTCCACGCGGAAAATCTCTTGGTTCAAACTAGCGATTTGTCTAGTTAAGGAATTAATTTCATCTACTTTTATTGACACACTTTCTGTTAAATCTCGATTTAAATCATTCAGCTTGGTTGCTACATCATTAAATGCATCGGCCATTGAGCCTGCTCTTTCCATTACAACAGAGCGTGCAGTTAAATTATCTGGTTGCCCTGCTAGATCATGCCATGCATTCCAAAACTCGTCTACCACTTTACGAACTCCATATTCAGAAGGCTCATTAATCACAGCCTCAAGCTTTTCAAGTGTATCCTGACGAACAGTCCAGTCCCCGTAGCTTTTGTTCTGATTGCGGAATTGATCATCCAAAAACTGCTCGCGAATTCGGCGAATATCGGAAAAGTCTACCCCTGTTCCTAATTGACCGGGTGCTGTACTTCTCATAATTCCTGGTGCTTCAATTGGACTTGATGCCTTAAAGTCCACCATTTGACGAGTATAGCCTGCTGTATTGGCATTCGATATATTATGACTGGTTGTTTGAATTGCAGTCTGTTGGGCGAATAAGCCCCTTTTTGCTGTTTCTAATCCGTGAAACGTGGAACGCATTTCTTCCACTCCTCTATATATAAAAGTTACACTATCAATAAATCTATTATTACATGGTCAGTTTAAGCCTTTGAATCAAATAAACTTCTCGTTTGCTTTGTATAGGCTGCACTTGGTTTAGAATAGACTGGCTCATCCTCTGTAAGTCCTTCTGTCATTATGCTGATTGAATTGGTAATGTAATCGAGGGATTGTTTAATTAAAACGGCATTTCGCTCATTGATTTGTTTTAATTGGTTCATCACATCATTCATTTTATGAAGCATTTCTTGAAGCTGTTGCTTTTCAATAGTAGAGGTTGTCATTTTAGATAAATCATGAAGAGTTGCATTATCAAAAACAAATCCTTTATCTTTAATAAATTGTTGTGTAGCAGCTACTCTTTCTTCTTCCAATTTACCAACATGCTTTACCCAGCTTGCTTCAAGCTGCATCATTCTTGTTAATTCCTCGACATTACCTTCAATAAGAATTTGCTTTTTATGAGTTGCTAGCTCTACCATTTCTAGATGGGATTGATGCAATTCATTTAAGACTTCCATTAATATATTAAAAGCCATCTTTATTCCCTCTCCATTCAACTCATTCTCTTGATTTACCCAGAACTACTATCGTTCTACTTGAACCACTTCAACATTTTCTCTGCTACTTTCCGTTCATCAATAGTATAAGTACCACTTTCGATTTGACTTTGAAGCTCTGCTACTTTATCTGCACGAATTGGTTCATTTGCTTGCTCTAGTAATGCTTTCGCTTCATCAGAAATGGACAATTCATCTTTTTTACTTGCCTTTTGTTTTAGTTGATTGTCCTTTGGATTGATCTGTTGATATTTTTGTAACCCTTGTAGGTGCTTAATATCATTAATCTTCATTTTTCTCACTCCTCTTTAACGCCAATCATAATAAAAAAACCGACATACATAGATTACTATATATATCGGCAGTTCCATTTAATTTTTTTACAGCAAATATTGGATTATTTATTCGTTATTCTTTTTAGATACCACTTGATAATATCCAGGGCCAGGTTTTCCTTGCGTGTTTTCCCCATCATGAGAAGATAGTGCTTTTTTAAATCCTGTTTCTAAGCGATCCCTACAATCTTTACATAAGCGACCATCACTAATTGGTGTCCCACAAGATTCACATGGATATCCGATGTTCGGGAAATCTGCTATTGAGATTCGTCCCTCACGGATAAATTGCGTGATTTGTTTCACCGTAACCTTTGTCTCATCACTCAAGATATATATATTGGTTTGTTTATTTTCCCTAAGATAGTCTGCACAGCGTTGATATTCTTCATCCACTTGAGCAACACAAGTAGGACAAATTCCTTTTGGATTAACAGCATAAAGCTTTCCACAGCGTGGGCAATTCCCTATGTTCCCCAAAGACACAGCGAGTTCCTCCCTGATAAATGTATTACTTTAAGATTACCAAATATTGTCCTTTTTGTCATTAGAAAAACTTGGCTTGTCGCCCAGTCTATAGCGAAAGCCTTAGTTTTTCTGATACTTTATTCCTTTAAGGAACTTAACTTCTTAAAGTGTTAGTAAAGCTACGAGAAAATATTGCTCTTGCTAATGTTAAACTATAAACCTGATGAGCTCCTTCTTCACGTAGAATTTTTGCAGCTTCCTCTAAGGTTGAACCAGTAGTATAAATATCATCAACAATCAAAATATCCTTATCCTTGATAAGCTGACTATACTCCTCGTCTACCACAAATGCTTTATCTAGTTGCTTCTTACGTTCGCTTTTGCTTGTAGTTTTACTTTGCTTGGTCGTATCCTTTACTCTGTTCATGATTGGAAAGACTGGGACCCCTATTAAAACATGAAGCTGAATAGCTAATTGCTCCGCCTGATTAAATCCTCTCTCTACTAAACGACTGGGATGTAATGGAATATATGTTAATATGTCTATCTTTTCAAAATATGCATCATAGGTAAGCTTCAGTAGATAACTAAATACCTCTGCTAAGGTTTCTTTCCCCCGATATTTATATAATGCAAGTACCTCTTTCATAAAATCATTATAAATGACCGCACTCCTATTTTTAGTCAAATGAGGAGTATCTAATGAAAGACAATCCTCACAGAGCAATTGGTGCTCCGTCATCACCTGATTCATCTTATATAAAGGTTTATGACATCTTTTACAAAAGGAAGCTTCAATTGTCTCTAGCTGCTCATCACAACGACAACAAATGGAGTTTATCCTTTTTTCTCTTGAGGAATCGACAATTTGGCCACAGATCATACAATGCTCTTCTGGGAAAAAAAGCTCCTTCCAATATGCTTTCAAATGATAACTTAGGATTCCTGATTTCAATTTCAAACTCCTTTCTTCATTTTACATAAATTACTTAATCACATAAACCCTCAGCTGATTACTCCACCGATTGATTAAATATCACTTATTTATCTTGTTACCTTAACTTTAACCCAAGCTTGTTAAGTCTGATTATCTCTTTTCTCGCTTTTATCATTGCCTCTGTCTTTTTCTTTGCTATAAACCAAACTAATCCATCTGGATACTCCTTGGAACGCCCAACGCGTCCAGCAATTTGAATCAAGGTTGCCGAATCAAAAAGCTTAAAATCAGCATCCAGCACAAGAACATGTAAATTAGGAATAGTAATTCCCCGCTCCATAATGGTCGTTGTAATTAAAAATTGAATTCGATTCTTCTTAAATAGATCTACCTTTTGATCTCTTTTTTTGTCGCCAGCATGAACTCCTACAAAATGTTTATTTGGAAACCATTGTTGAAACTGTTGAACCCAAAATGGAATCATCTCCACATTAGGTACAAAGAGAAAGGCTTGCCCTTCTCTTTCACTGACTTGCTCAATAAATTCTCGAATTTCTTTCACAGTATGTGACCTTGATAATTGTTTTTGTTTCGGAAGAATGATGATTTTTGGAATAGGTAGGGATTGTTGATGATAACGAATAGGCATTACTGCTAGTTCTGTTTTTTTCCTTCTCACCTTTTCTAACCAGTGTTCATCTGGGGTCGCTGTTAAATAGATAATCTTGCCCTGTTTACTCAATGCACGCTGGACATACGCTTGCAGCTGCAGATCATTATGATAAGGAAAAGCATCCATCTCATCCACAATAATCAAATCAAATGCACTTCTAAAACGAATCAACTGATGTGTAGTGGCTAAAAATAAAGTGGCATTTTTCCAAGTTTCTTTACTTCCACCATAAAGAGTTGCTATTTCTAAGCTAGGAAATGCCTGCTGTAGCCTTGGTGTAAGCTCCCTAATTACATCCCTACGAGGAGCAGCGAGAAGTACCTTTGCTGTCTTGGCCATTGCCTCCTCAATTACTGGATATATCATTTCGGTTTTTCCTGCCCCAGTAACTGCCCAGATTAACAATTCTTTTTTTCTATTTTGCTGTAAAAATTGGACAGCTTGCTCTGCAATCTTCTGTTGGTGGGATGATAGCTTAATTTCTTTGTTCAAAAAATTTGATGGACTTTTTATATTTCCATCGACTCCGACTTCGACTTTACCTTCACCCTCGACTTTGACTTCGACTTTTGATACTGCTACTTTTGTTGATTCAGCTTTTGGTCTCATTGGAAAATAAAAAAGAGGAGTACAGGTTCTACTTCTTCCCATGCTAATACAGCGTTCACAGGTAGCACACGGCTCTTGACAGATTAAGCATTCTCTAATCACTACTTGGTTAGAGGTTTGACAACGATTGCAAATAAGGGTATGGCGTTTTTGAAATATTTTAGATTTAATAGTTGAAGTGATTCTTGAAATTAAATTTGAATTTGACAAATTTGGTGTGGAAGCTAAATTTTGTATTGAAGCTAAATTTGGAGTTGGATTTGAGTTCAAATTATTGTTTGGAATGTTATTTGACTTGTTATTTGTGGTATTGGTATATAATTGTAGCGGATAAGAAACACCTGAAGTGACTTTAATTTTTCCGTGGAGTACACCAAGCTGAACAATACCTGCTAATTCAAGGGGGTTATTTTTTAACTGAGTCTGAATCTGAGTTTGAATCTGAGCCTCAGTCTGAATCCAATAGAAATCTACGGCCTTCTCTAGCTCCTCCCATAGAAGCTGTCTACCTTCAAGAGCATCAAATAGATCATTCTCTGCCCTCTGTATTTTTCCTATAAGACGCTTAATTTCATTTCTGTTTTCTAAACTGACAAAATGACGACTATTCTCTCTACTAATCTGCACTAGATTATCTGCCGACTGTGCTAGATTTAATTTTCGATAACATTGCTGGAGATTTCTATTAGCATTTAAGCAATCCATTAAAGCTATCGCTTGTCCAATTGAAAATTCTGAGGAAACGACATACAATTCGTCCACTCTATTTCCATACATAGTGTCGAACCAATATACAATATCTACCTCTATAGAAAAAGAGATTTGCCAGTGGAGTCTATCTTTTTTCCAATCATAAAAGCCGTAAACCTGGGCTTTCATATATTTTAAAATTCACCTCTTTTCGTTGACTTCATACAATCTTCATCCATGCATTTAATTTTTATCTATCTCTTGTTTTATCTATTTCTTTACTCATCTTTTTCTACTATTTCTCTCTTTATATCACTCTACCGGATACTGTCTACTTAATTTAATCAACCGCCTTACATGCTGGAGATGCATTTTGATTAAATAGCCCACAATTTGTGGTAGTACTAAAATAAATAAGCACGTGACAATTACTTCAATAAGTTTCGTTCTCATTGGATCGGCCAATAAAATAAGGATAATGGTTACAATACTTAAAATGGCAATACCTGTACTCTCTCTCCGACTAAAATTAACAGAAACAAATAAAACAGGAAGAATAAATAAAACGGGAAAGAGGATACTATCATGATTATTCGTTAAAAAAATACTATGTAAAACCATAAGATAAAAAGCATAGTGATGATAAATAGGCCGAAATCCAATATTATCCTTATACATTTTATGATTAAAGAAGAATAATATCCCAGTCGTCATTGTCGTATAGGTAATAGGCACTAAATGATGGTCTGGAACATAAAAAGACGCAAAAAATAGTAATACACCATATAATGTAATAATTAAATTATTTATATTTCTCACTTTCCGTATATAAGGCATTATTACACTTCCTTTTAAGCTTGATTTTTCCAACGAGTTTGATAAAAAACACAAGTATTTTGATGCGGACAGGAGTCCTTTACTAGCTCACAGGTTAGACACTCATTCATATAGTTTCGAATCACAAAAACAATCGAAAAATAAATAGAACATTGAAGTACAATCGAAGAAAATAGGATTAAAAAACTTGTATCTATCAATTTTAAAATAATGAAATTTCCAGCTAAAATAATCAATATACATAAAACATTAATCCCTTTAAATAACTTCCCATTTTCGATGGCTACACTATAAATTAAAGCAAGTAAAAATAACATCGGGAAATAGGTAATATTGCTATTAAAATTAAAGTAAATCAGCAAAAAGGCTAGGACTTCAAGCCCAATTAAAACCATTATATTTTCAAATAAACGAAGATTTTTTTCTAATTTCCATAATCGTATACCATAGATAATAAGACCTATATTCAACAGAAGATAAATTAGATTTAAAAAGAAGAAATTTTGATACAGACTAACTTCATGACCCCATTCCACAAAGTATAAAATTAAAAAAATAACACTAATAAAAAGCACTAAACTTGATCTAACTTTGTTTAACAATAAACCCATTTTACCTTCCGCCCTTCTGAATAGCTATATACGCCGCAAAAAAGCCGTTCTTAAAAAAGAACGGCTAAAGGCTCGAGAAGTAATAACAAGGAACTGTTTCGCTTTCGGCAACCTGGCGATCTTTTCCTATAAGGCATATTAGAAAAGACCCATGGCTTTGCGTCCCATCCTCACAGATGGTTTGCCTTTATCGTTCAAGATATAGTCCTTTTTTCCTATAATTCCACTATATTATTACTATATATATAATTACCACAAATTACAAGTATTTTTTCCGGAAAAATTCACAAAATTTCCATTTTTAAATATTTTTATATATAAGTTCTAACTACTTTACGTACCAAACCATTCCTAGTGTTCCGGGACCTGTGTGGGTACCTATAACTGGGCCAAAGTCGGAAATATTCCCCTCCACATTAGAATATTCCTTTTGAATCCATTCTAGTAGCTCCTTTGCTTCCTCTTCCACATTTGCTTGAACAACTGAAAGCATAATTGGAGCACCGCTCTTAGCATCCTCATGCAACAGCTGCAAAATTCGTTCTAAAGCCTTTTTCTTTGTTCTTACCTTTTCAAATGGCTCCAATACCTTATCATTAAAATAGATGATTGGTTTTATTTTCAGCATGCTTCCAACTAGATACTGAGCAGCGTTTAAGCGACCACCCTTATGTAGATATGCAAGATCATCCACAACAAAAAATCCCCGCATATTTTCTACCAAATAGTCCATTCTCTCTTTAATCTCTGCAACGCTTTTTCCTTCTTCTGCTAGTTTAGCTGTTTCGATTACCATAAAACCTAATCCATAGCAAGCAATCTTTGAATCAATTACTTCTACATTGATCTCATCTACCATATTTGCTGCTGTTCTAGAAGTATTTAAGGTACCACTGATTCCACTAGAAAGATGAATTGCTATCGCTTCTGAATGGTTTTTTGCTAGCTTTTCATATAAATATAAGAATTCCCCAATCGCAGGTTGAGAGGTAGTTGGTAACTCTTCCATCCCAACCACTTTTTCATAAAAATCCTTGGTGCTAATATCAAAACCTTCTTTAAAGGTTTTATTTGCAAAATTTACGCTTAATGGAACCACATTAATGTTATACTTCTCTATGATTTCCTTTGGTAGGTATGCTGTACTATCTGTAACGACTGCTATTTTAGACATTTTTTCACCCCATCAATTTTCTATACTACATTTAATTGCTACTTCTATTTCTATATATGCTACAATTCTAGTATTGCTTTTTCTCTCTCTATTCCTATTAAAATTGATATTGACTCATTGGTCAATATCAAAGACAAAAAAAGGCTCAAAAGAACGAGCCTTATTCACAATACCCAACTAATATTTAACCAGCATCATAAATCGAAACCCTGTTTCTACCACCCTGTTTTGAACCAACATACATTGCCAAATCAGCATGACGAACTAAATCCTTAGGAGAACTTGCTTTTTCAGGATAAGAAGCAATTCCAATACTTGCTGTAATATTAAGCAGCACTTCTCCCTTTCCATTAATTGCATCCTTCACTTTAATATGCTGATGCTGAATTGCAGATCGAATTCGTTCCGCAATTTCTTCCGCCTGATGATGATCTGCATCTGTAATAATTAGAGTAAATTCCTCTCCTCCATATCTCGCCACAATATCCTGTTTACGAGTATATCTCTTCAGAATCTCCGCAATGATTTTTAATACTTCATTCCCTATCAAGTGGCCAAAATGGTCATTAACCTGCTTAAAATGATCTAAGTCAATCACGAGTAAACTTAAAGGCTCTCCTCTTTGTTCTGCCTCCTCAAATTTCTTCTGGAGCAGCTCATCAAAGGCACGATAATTATAAAGGCCTGTAAGTTCATCTGTTCTACTCTTTTGCTCTGTTTTCTTATATGCCAACGCATTTTGAATAGCAACTGCAGCTTGACTCGCCAAAATTTTTGCCAATGTTAAATCCTTTTTGGAAAAATGATATTCATTACTACTACCTAATGTAATAACTCCTAATACTTCGTTATGCCAAATAATAGGAACCGATAATAAGGAATGATGACTCTGAGTAAAATCTGGTTCGACCTCTAGTTGATAGATATCTACGTCGTTTCCTGCAATACTACCTTCTTTTGAAATAGCTACTTTCCCAGTTAGACCTTCCCCTAAATTAATTTCAAATTTAGGATTGACCTCATCAAATAGATTCTCACCATAATAGTTTTCTGCAGAAATAAGCTTTAAACGTGCACCATTCTTTTGAAAGATATAGCTATTATCAAAGTTTAATATTTCTCTAATCGCTTGTTGCAAAGCAATAATCGTTTTATCAAAGTTCAATTCTGTGGTAAATGAAGCAGATATTTTATTTAATGCACTTAGCTGCTGGTGAGATTGTCTAAGCTCACTATACAGCTTAAACAGCTGAGAAATAACTAAGATAGGAATCGCAACCACCATAACTCCTAGGAATGGATTTAATCGATAACCATAATACATCATTAATCCAAAAGGAAGAGTTAATAATAATGTAATTGCGTCCCAAATCATATCCTCTGAAAGAAGACTAGCTTTGATATTTAAAAAGAATTGTCGATAAAAATAAAGAATAAAATGATTAGCAACAAAATAAGTAATGGTGTATGCAATAATTGGGAATAAATAATTAAATATTTCCTCACGAGTATAGTCTATCTCTCCACCAACCGCATAATAAACATAAGCAGAAATCAGTGATATCCAAATAAACATCATATTTGTCAAAAATATGCGCTTAAATGGTCTTCTTTCTGGTCCAACTAACATAGTAATCAAAAAAGCAATTAGCGTAATCCAAGTTTCAGCTACTACCCCATATTTGAGAAAGACAGCAATAGAAACAATCAAATTAAACGTAATAAAAATAGGACCAATTTTTAACGGCATACTATTAATTAAAATAGAGATTAATAGATACATAAGGATCCAATAATGGTCATGAGATTCTAGAGTTGGCCAATGTGTAAATGTAAGCCAGCCTAAAACACTAAGTGTAAATAATCCATAGGCACTATATATAATGAACTTCCCAATCGGTATTTGCTTCAATTTCTTTAACATTAGCATCACTCTTCTATCAAATATTTATTATTCTATCATATTTGATACTATTATAAGCTAATTTTCAGATAATTGCATTAACAATATTGGGAATTCAATACATTTTTTAAGACTAATTTAGTATTCAAGTGTAAAGACTGCTGTTTAATCTGTCCAGCCTTTAATTCTAGAACGGAATCGGCATGAGAATAATACTTTCCTATCTTCCATGGCTCCATATGTTCTACTAAACCAACAATCTCGTATTTAGTAGTTTTAGAAGCTTCATCAAAACTAAATCCTACTTTTTCCACATCTAATCTCTTTAAATAAACGACATCAATCGGGATTCTCATCCAAAAGGTATGAATTTGTTTTGTTTTACTTAATAATAAACCCTCTCCTGCTGCTAATTCCTTCTTCATCATCAGTCCTTTAAAACGGGTAAAAAAAGAGTTGGCCATGATAATATGCTGACCAACAATCTTATTAGATTTCTCGTCCATAACAATCACAAGGTTTTGATTCTTATTAAACAACATGACATACCCTCTTTACCTCTCTATAAAAGATTATTCATTATATTAATTACTGCTGGACCCAAAATAATAATAAATATCGCTGGGAAAATAAATAACAACAATGGGAATAGGATTTTGATTGGTGCCTTCATTGCCTTTTCCTCTGCGCGTTGCTTTCTTTTTTGACGAATATCCTCTGATTGAACACGTAATACATTTCCAATCCTTACCCCGAGCTGATCTGCCTGAATAATTGAATTGACGAATTGAAGCATATCATCTACACCAGTTCTTTTACCTAAATCCCGTAAAGCATCTTTCCTACTTTTGCCCATCTTCATTTCTTGCATGGTTTTATTAAATTCATCTGTTAGTGTCCCTTTCGTTTTTTCCACTACCTTTGATAAGGCAGCATCAAAACCAAGTCCAGCCTCCACACTAACAGTCAAAATATCTAATACATCTGGTAACCCTCGTTGAATATCATTTCTTCGTTCATCCCGTTTGCTCTTCAAATAAAAAACTGGGGCGATATAACCAAAAACCCAGCCCACTGCTGCAAATAGTAAACTGTTTAACAAACTTGCTTGGAAGGTGGCGAAGAAGGTAAGAAATCCTCCAATACCAACCCAGAAAAGCATTCTCCAGGTTATCCATTCTCCAACAGATAAATGGTTTGGATATCCTGCTAACGCTAAAAGCTCCTTCTCTTTTTCTACTAAAGAACGGGGAGTTAGCTTTAGTGCTGTTTTTTCGAATTTTTTTAGAAGTGGCTTTATTATACGTTCGCGAAAAGGAAGGGAATATGGATCCTCTTCAGTAAATCTCGGACGCTCATTTATCTCTTCAATACGTTTGGCTACACTCAAGCGGTGATGAAAGATCAATTTTAATATTGCGTAAGTGAGAAAAAAGCCAGCAAAGCCGATAAAGGATAATAACAATAGCTGAAGTTCCATCGTTTACACCTCAATATTAATAATCTTTTTAATTAATATGTAGCCAATAAATTGACCTATCACAGCCATTACTAGCATTCCAATTCCAATTGGACTTGTAAATAGTGTGTTCATATAGTTTGGATTAGACATGAATAAGAATAATCCTAAGCCTATCGGTAATAGCATAAAAATCCACATTGACATTCTACCCTGTGCTGTTAAGGATTTAATCTCTCCCTGAATCCTTATTCTTTCACGAATCGTAGAACCAATTGTTTGTAAAATCTCTGCTAAATTACCCCCAACCTGTCTTTGGATTAGCATTGCAGTAATGATTAAATCTAAATCTTTACTATCAATTCGTTCATTAAAATTGATAAGGGCCTGTTCTGTAGAAGCACCAAAACGCATTTCCTGTAGCATACGTTGAATTTCGTCAGATAATGGGGAAGCCATTTCTCTAGATAACAATTCTAATGACTGAATCAATGAATAACCTGCCTTTAAGGAGTTGGCTGTCATATTAATCATCTCTGGCAGTTGTTTCTCTAGTTTGGTCTTCCGTTTATTCACTTGAGACTTTAACCATGCTAGAGGAATAATCCAAGTAATTGCTCCAAGCCATACTCCTCTTTCAATACTCCCTTCTGCAATCAGATATCCAAAGATTGAGCCAAAAAAGGCGGATAGGAAAATAAGCACAATAAATTCTGAAGACTTCATCAAAATATTGGCCTTTTTCAACTCCATTTGCAGTTTTTCTTCCATCCTGCGAATTGCTGGGATTTTACTTAGCATTCTCCAGATAAAGTTAACTAGAGTTTTCTTATTCTTTTGATTATATGTTTTATCCTCTTCCTGCCATTCCTTTGCTTCAATCTCTTGAATTCGTTTACGAATTCGCATCCTTCTCATTTCCATCGAACGAGTAAACCATAGCATCCAGATAAAGCCAAAGACAAAAGCCAATAGAAGGATGAGCCATTTCATCGCTTTCACTCCATTCATTACACCTGTGTATTTAAAAACGAAAGATTTCTGTAGTAATTGGAATTCCTGAAGTTTGTATTTGCTCAAAGGATTTTGGAATGATACCTGTTGGTTCTAATCCTCCAATAATTTTACCAGTTTCCGGATCTTTACCTCGTTGTTTGAAAATAAAGATATCCTGTAAGGTGATTACTTCTCCTTCCATTCCCAAAACCTCGGTAATATGAGTGATTTTACGCGACCCATCCTTTAAACGACTTTGCTGAATAATTAAATCCACGGCAGAAGCAATTTGTTCTCGAATCGCTTTTACTGGTAAATCCATTCCCGCCATCAGCACCATTGTTTCTAGACGTGCAAGCATATCTCTAGGGGAGTTGGCGTGACCTGTGGTTAATGAACCATCATGACCTGTGTTCATTGCTTGAAGCATATCTAATGCCTCACCACTTCGCACCTCACCAACCACCACTCGGTCTGGTCTCATACGTAAGCTGTTTTTTACTAAATCCCTCATGGTTACAGCACCTTTGCCTTCTACATTGGCAGGCCTTGTTTCTAAAGTAATAACATGATCCTGTCGAAGCTGTAATTCGGCTGCGTCCTCGATAGTAACAATCCGTTCATCATTGGGTATAAAGGAGGACAAGACATTCAAGGTGGTTGTTTTACCACTACCAGTTCCTCCAGAAACAACAATATTTAACCTCGCTTTTACTGCCGCTTCGATAAACATCGCCATTTCTCTTGTTAACGTTCCAAAATCGATTAAATTATCAATCGTTAGTGGATCCTTGGCAAATTTACGTATCGTAATACTTGGACCTTTGATGGCTAGTGGTGGAATAATGGCATTTACCCTTGAACCATCTGGCAAACGGGCATCAACCATTGGAGAGCTTTCATCAATTCTTCTTCCAATCGGCGATACTATTTTCTCGATAATACGCATGACATGTGCATCATCTCGAAATTGAACTGGAGCTCTTTCCAAACGTCCTTTACGCTCCACATAAATTTGTTTTGCGCTATTTACCATTACCTCAGAAACCTCTTCGTCCATTAATAAGGAATCAATTGGACCAAACCCTTTTATATCAGACAACATTTCCTCAATGATAGCTTCCCGCTGTTTCTTGGTTAATGGCTCCTCTTCCTCTTGAATCATAGTGTCAATCAGTTTCCGAATCTCGTCCCATTTTTCTGGGGTATCTTCATCCACCTCTTCATTGCTTATCTCTTCTAGAAGCTTTTGATGTATTTTATTTTTCATTTCTGCATAGAGATCTTCTAGAGAATCGGACTCTCCATCTCTGACTGCATGCTTTTGATTTTTTATTATTTTATCCTCTGGTTTTCCTTGCCCTTGCTGTAAACGTTGTAATAAGGACATCTCTTTCCCTCCTTATTTAAGCTTTTTTTCGTTTCCACATAAATTTGCTTAAAAAAGATTCAGAGCTTTTCCGTTCATCTTCTGCCATAATTTGATCCACGAGCTTACTCACGTGTTTAGCCCATTTACTATTTGGCTTCATTTCAATTAATGGTTCTCCACGATTAATAGATAAATCAGCATAGGTATCCTCAGGAAGCTGGCAATATGGTTCCATTCCAAGCGCTGTTTTAATATCCTTTGGCTTAACCCCTGTATCAAGGTCTGCGCGATTTAAAATTAATCGAACTCGATCTGTAGGATAATTAAGGGTATCCATTACCTCTAATACGGTCCGATTGTGACGTAATACTGGAACATTTAAGGTATTTACTAATAACGTAATATTGGATTGCTCAAGTGCCAAAACAGGATCGGTTAGCTGTGCAGGAGTATCAACAATAATATAATCATGAGTTTCCTTTAATAAGCGCAATATTTTTTCTACATGCTTACCAGTAATTAACTCACTTTGCTCAGGACGCACAGGCGCAGCAAGTACCCTTACACCACTTTTGGTTTGAATTAAGTATGGCAATAAGGATTCCGCATCTAAACGATCCAGCTCCTGAACCACATGATAAATGGTTTCCTTTACCTTTAAATTAAATAGGGCAGCTACATCCCCAAACATCAAATCTAAATCAATTATCGCTACTTTTTTATTACGCTGGTTTAGTCCAGCAGCAATATTGGTGGAAATTAAGCTTTTGCCAACTCCTCCCTTGCCACTAAACACGGTAATAATCTTTGGACTTTGGACAAATCCTTTGTCCATCACCTGATGAGCATAAACCTGAGCAGTTCTTTGCTGTGAACGTCCATAGACATCAATAATAGTTTGAATAATTTCATCTGGAGAAAATGGCTTAATTAAAAACTCCTTTGCGCCTGCTAACATCGCCCTACGTAAGTAGTCTGATTCTCCTTGAACAGAAACAACGATTACTGCAGCAGAAGGACATTTTAAGCTAATTCTCTCAGTAGCTTGAATCCCATCCATCTCTGGCATATTAATATCCATTAAAATGATATCTGGCTTGTATTTGCAGGCCATATCAATTGCTTCAAAGCCATTGCTTGCCTCGCCCACAATATCAATTTGTCCTTCAAAGCTTAATATCTTACGGATATTTGCTCTTGTCTCTTCAATATCATCTACTATTAGCACCCGAATCCAATCCGCCACTGTTCATCTCTCCTTACGGTGTAAATAAAGTCTCTTTCGTCATCCCATTGGTAGAGGCTTTTCCTGCTTCATTAATTGGTCTTAAAATTAAACGAATACTAGACAATTCATCGGTAAAGGTCACTCTCTCTGCATCCTTTGGAGTAACCGCAATGGTAATTGTTGCTTCTGCTGCCTTATCTTGATTTACATCCACATTGGTTTGCTGACCAATGGCCAAAATCAATACATTTTGCATTACAATTTTGGAAATTTCCTTTTGGGTTGGATTTTTATCTGGTGAATAGGTTCCAATAATATCCACATAATCCCCCGGTTGAATGAACCCTGCGACTCCCATTACTGGGTTATAAGGAAGTGTTAAAGCACGGTATCCTTTTGGAATGGAATAAGCTAAATGTTTCTTCCCATATTGATCATCAGCAATCCGCTCGTGAATAATCTGCTCTCCCGGATAAATCGTTTCCTTGGCATATCTACCAATTAGCTCCTCTGCCTTTGTATAGCCCGTTGGTAAAATAGAGCTAACCTTTACTGTTTTTAATTCAATCATTTCATTGGTAATTGCTGTTTTCGGAGAAATTTCTACCTTAGCTACAATTACCTTTTGTGTTGGTTCTAGTTCTTGACTTACACTCTCCACATTGGTCAAATAAAAATAGACAAGGACTGCTGCTAATATTCCAACAATAAGTGCAAGACTAATTAGTCGTTTATTGGTTATTTCCATCTATTTTCTCTCTCCTCACTATTTCACTAATTTAACAGAGTATAGACCAAAATCTTTATCTAATGACTCATCATTGTTCCAGCCACCTTGGTAAATTTGTTTTCGATATTGGCCACGTATTGTAAATTGATCTACTTGTGTTACATAAAAGGCCGCGAATCCAATGATTGTAACGGTGTTTTTTCCACTAGGTAAGGCGTCAATAATTGGTACATAAATATAATTGTTGCCTGAAATGAGAATACGATCATTAATCCCATCACTTGTTAATCTTGGTATAACCCCTGTTTTTGTAAAAACTATTGGATTATCTTCAACGTCTAACATCCCATCAAAACCATATTTTAAATTGTCATAATAATTATCTGCTCCACTATTTGTTTGCTCTATCCTCGGAAGATCTAATAGAGCAAAGTTACCATTAAGAACATTTTTCGGATCATATTTTAAAAGATACTCTTGATCAAATTGAAAACCATATGTAAGGGTATTGGTAGGATCTGGTGCCACTACTCCTAATGGTGAAAAACCTGTACCGCTGGAAACGGGTCTAGCCTTTGCTTTAGAAATGCCTTTAACAGTGAACTCCTCAAAGCCAAGCACCTTCGCGAAAAAGAGAGGGACCTTTTTTTGACCTGTACCCTTAATTTCTCGCACACTTGGATTTATCTCAAAATTAGGATTATGTACACCATTAGCTTTTGCATAGGAAATTGCAGTAAGTTCTGATTGATCAGCAACCATTGCTAGTTGATATAATTCATCGTTTGGCTTCGCCTGAATTAATTCCGCCGCACCAGCTAATACCGCTGCATCTAATGCATCATGTAGCTTTTGCCGCTCTAACATAATATTGCCCACATCTATAACTAGCGCACTTATCCCTAATAGTACGGTTAACATTACCGTTACAATCAGAGCAACATTTCCTCTTTCATCACTCAATTCTCATCACCGTCTTTGCCGTTATTGGAAAAGGATTTGGTAAAATTTTTTCCCAAAAAGGAGTAAATAAAGGAACATTATATATGACCTTCACCTCGAAGTTTCCACCTGATGCTTTTGTGGATTCCGTTGTCGGTGTAATATTAATAGCTACATTGGTGTCTGGCTTTTGTAATACCGTGGTTTTACTTTTCACTAATGTAACTACTTCTGGGTTGGTCACATAATGATTGTTTCCACTATCCCATACTACTCCATATCTCGCCCCATCTCTTGATGCATTCTGGATGATGAGATAGGAATAAAAAATATGTCCAAACTCAATAATGCCTAACAATATAAGTAAAAGGATAGGTAAAACTAAAGCAAGTTCTACCATAGCCTGTCCTTCTTCTGCTTTTTTTGATTTTCTAAACCTGATCCACTTTGGAGTCATCATCTAAAGCTCCTCCTAAAACAAAATTGCATCTTATTCCTTTTGTAAATAAAGCCCTACAAAAAGTAGGGCTCTATTTTAACTAAATATTCTTTTTACACCATGGATACTAAATATGGTTCAAGAATTGGGTATAAGTCCTTAATTCTTTGACCTACTAATGATATAAGTAAAATCATTGCTACTGCAATAATCCCTATAATTAAACCATATTCCACCATACTTTGGCCTTTTTCATTATGTAAAAGCTTTTGAGTGTAATTAAAGATGACTTTAACATCCCAATTCATTTTTATTAAGATGAAGTGGATACAGAGTCAAGCGTAGTTTCAACTTTACCAAAAATGTCATCCAAACCGCCTGTCATTGCACTAACCGCTGCAATTAAAACTACTGCTACAAGAGCGATGATTAAGCCATACTCAACCATACCTTGTCCTCTTTCATCATTATGGAACTTCTCTCTTGTTGCGATCCAAGCTTGTGTTAATTTTTTTACCATGACCATTCCTCCTAGGTTTTTTTTGGGATTTTAGGTCTGACTGCTTGTCCCTTTTTTGGGAAGTATTAAGCAATCAGCAGCCTGGCGATCATAACCTATACATTTGTATATGCGGTAGACCCATGGCTTTGCGTCCTTACCTTTCGATAAGTTTGCCCTTTGGTAATCCTTACAACGTCATTATACTTCCTGTAAGACGAAATATAATCCATCTAATAACCCATTTTTTTCTAGTCCATTTCACCCTTTATCGGCGATTTTCAACAAAAAAAGCCCGATTCGGGCCGTTTTTAGAAGAAAGTACTATGACGTTAGGTCGATAACGATTGGTTGTTCAAATCCTTGTAACATTTTCTCTATCTTTTCCTCTATAATTTCTTTTGTGCAAAACTGTTTATAGGTCAATTGTCCTTCTGCTTTTATTCCTCCATAGGCAAAATTCTCTATAATTTGTAATGTATCATCGTTTGAACCAAGGTCAATGATGGACAATCGATAATGTTCTCCGTTTATCCAGTGCTTAAAATCAATAGAACACACATACCATTCAATATTAACTTGATTATTCTTTGTAATAATAAAATAGTGTGGCTGTTTACTGTATTCACTTGGTAACCAATTTGAAATACGAAGGAAATACTCTATACCTTTTAAAATCAATAAGATACTTAAGTAGATTCCAATTCCCTTTAAAAATAAAATAAGCATAGCAGCCCCTCCTTATTAGAGTATATGCTGCCACGCCTATTTTGGTTATTCTTTAGCTAATAGTTACCCAACCATTTTTAATGGCTGCAATTACAGCCTGTGTTCGATCTTGTACATTCATTTTTTGCAGGATACTACTTACATGGTTTTTAACTGTTTTTTCACTGATAAATAACTTCTCGCCAATTGTCCGGTTACTGTTTCCTTCAGCTAGCATTTGTAACACTTCAATTTCTCTTCTCGTTAAGATACTTCTCCAGTCAACCGCTTGATCAAAGAAGATGGGTTGTTCACTATATTCACTCGTCTGCTCCATTACACTTAATCGACGATACTCCTCAATCACCTTGCCTGTTACTTGTGGGTGAATATAGGCTTGCCCAGAAGCGACAACACGAATTGCCTCAGTTAATGCTTCCGCCTCCATATCCTTCAATAAATAACCAGAAGCTCCAGAACGTAAGGTTTCTAATACATATCCTTCATCATCATGAATCGATAAAATAATAATCTTTGCTTCAGGATAGATTTTCTTTACTTTCTTGGTTGCCTCTACCCCATTCATATGAGGCATATTGATATCCATCAAAATCACATCTGGCAAAACTCCATCATACTTGCTAATTACCGTTTCCCCGTCCGAGCATTCGGAGATTACTTCCATATCATTTTCAAGGTTAATGATTCGTTTAATTCCTTCTCGAAATAGCTGATGATCATCAGCAATCATAATCCTGATTTTATTGATTGTCGTCATTCTTTTACTCCCCACTTTCCTTAATTGGAACGCTAATAATAACACTGGTCCCTATATTTTTCGTTGAATCAATTTCCATATCCCCTTCTAGCAGCTGTACCCTTTCTTTCATACCCATCAATCCAAAACGACCTTTTTCCTTCTCCACCTGAGTTAGATCAAAGCCTACTCCATTATCCTTTACTAACACTCGAATAAATGCATCCTGATATTCTACTACTACCTCAACCTGTGTTGCTTTTGAATGCTTAATGACGTTATTTAATGCTTCTTGCACTAAACGGAAAATGGCTACTTCTAATCCTGATGGCAATCTTCGTTCTCTTCCCCTTAAATTTAAGTCTATTGGTAATTCCTCACGCTTACTCATTTCTTGTACAAACTTTCTTAAAGTTGGAAATAACCCTAAATCATCCAATGCCATCGGTCGTAAATCAAAGATAATTTTGCGCACATCGGCCAAACTTTGGCGAACCATCAGCTTTAGATCCTTTAATTCCTTCATTGCTAATTGTGGCTGATTGGCATTCATTAAGCGTTCAGCAATTTCTGTACGTAAAACCACATTAGCCATCGATTGTGCAGGGCCATCATGAATTTCTCTAGCTACTCTTTTTCGCTCTTCTTCCTGAGCCTGAATAATTTTCAAACCATACAATTGGCGATGCTGAGCAGACTCAACTACCTCTGCCATCTTAATAATATCTCCACTTAAATAGTCAAAGACAACGCCAACCTGTGTAATCAATATTTCTGCCCTTTCAATGGTCTGTTCGAGCATTTTTAATCGTAGCTGTAAATCATTTCGATGTGATTTTAAATTACCTTCTCTTTCCCTTGCAACTGTTAGATCTACTTGCAGGCGATTGGCATCTTCATATGCGTTATGTATATCGTGTTCAGTATATTTTTTGAAGTTGCTGCTGACATCTGCTAAATGCATTCGAGACTTTCGATAACTAACCTCTAGACTATCTACTTCATCAATCACTTTTTCAATATCTGCTTGAAGCTTATCTAGTTTAATAATTATCTTTTCTCTCTCAGATCTAGCGTCTTCTAGGATTTGAAAAATCTGTTCCTTGCTTTTCTCAATAGCCTGTATGGTTTTATTTAAGATCTTTTCTAATGTAGAACTATCCATCTCTTGTTTCAAAGCAGCTTACACCTCAGTTATTGATAGATTTATTAACATATTAACATATATTTAGTACAAGCTCTTGCTAAGATTTTACTATTAATATAAACATAAATAGGACTTTAGAATCATTTTTAGGCCCTTTTTCCATATTATTCGAATCCTGCATGTCCTTTTATGTCCGTAGAACGCAAAAAAAATAGTCTTCTAAGTTTTTTAGAAGACCTACTACATCACAATTTTTATTAGTTTAGCCAATCACTCTAATTTTAGGTATTACCTTGTCCAAAACCTCGGTAATGACAGCAGTGCGTGTCGATTTACTTTCCAGTGCGATTTTATCAATTTTATCAATTAGTTCTGGGTCTAAACGAATACTAATGAGTTGCTTTGGTGGTGCCTTGTCTTCTTTTTTGGTTAATACAATCATTTTCCATCCATCCTTCCAGCATTTTATCCATTTTATCCGATGCCTCACTTGGAGCTTGTCTCTTCTTTATTTGTATTTTAACTGTATCACGGTAAAAATACTGTCGGAATCTGGGTGAAAATTTTCACTAGTTTTGTCGAAAACAGGCAAAAGTACTCTGAATTATGAAAAGATCATGAAAACCAATAGAAATAAAAACCTCCTTCTTCGAAAAGAAAGAGGTTATACACTTAATATTAATTATTTTGCTTGTGATAATGCATCTGCTTTTAAAGCTTCAGCTTTATCTGTACGCTCCCAAGGTACATTTAAGTCATTGCGACCAAAGTGACCATAAGCAGCTGTTTGGCGATAAATTGGTCTTCTTAAATCTAATTCTTTAATGATGCCAGCAGGGCGAAGGTCGAAATGCTTGCGTACTAGTTCAACTAATACATCTTCTTCTACTTTTCCTGTGCCAAACGTATCAACACTAATGGATACTGGATGTGCAACTCCAATCGCATAAGCAAGCTGTACTTCACACTTGTCTGCTAGTCCAGCAGCAACAATGTTCTTCGCTACATAACGAGCAGCATATGCAGCAGAACGGTCTACCTTTGTTGGATCCTTTCCAGAGAACGCACCACCACCGTGACGAGCATAGCCACCATAGGTATCAACAATAATTTTACGTCCTGTTAAACCAGCATCCCCTTGTGGTCCGCCGATAACAAAGCGACCAGTTGGGTTGATGAAATATTTTGTGTTTTCATCTAAGTATTCAGCAGGAACCACTGGCTCAATAACATGCTTACGAATATCTGCTTGAATTTGCTCTAAGGTAACTTCTGGATGGTGTTGAGTAGAGATAACGATGGTATCAATACGAAGAGGCTTGTCTCCCTCATACTCTACAGTTACCTGAGTTTTACCATCTGGACGTAAGAAATCTAATGTTTCGTTTTTACGAACTTCAGTTAAACGACGGGATAGCTTATGGGCAATAGAGATTGGTAATGGCATTAATTCTGGAGTTTCATTAACAGCAAATCCAAACATTAAGCCTTGGTCTCCAGCTCCGATTGCATCGATTTCTTCATCAGACATTTGGCCTTCGCGAGATTCTAACGCTTGGTCAACACCCATTGCAATATCTGGTGATTGCTCATCAATGGAAGTTAAAACTGCACAGGTTTCTGCGTCAAAACCATATTTTGCTCTTGTATAACCAATTTCCTTAATGGTTTCACGAACCACCTTTGGAATATCCACATAGCAAGTGGTTGTAATTTCTCCAGCTACAAGTACCAAACCAGTAGTTACAGAGGTCTCTGCCGCTACCCTTGCATTTGGATCTTGCTCTAAAATTGCATCTAAAATCGCGTCAGAAATCTGGTCACAGATTTTGTCTGGATGACCTTCTGTTACAGATTCAGAAGTAAATAAATGACGACCTTTCTTTAATGTCATAGGAAATACCTCCTTATAGTTTTATTATGCACATCTATTCAAACGGTACTCATTTCCCAGCTTTTTCACTATTTTATTTAACAAAACAAACATCACATCTGAGCTTGGTTTGCTTTTATTGTTTTAACGAAAATAAAGCCTTCCAAATAGAGGAAGGCTTTTAAATGCTGAGCTACCTCTTATCTTTAGAATGATAATACCATTCTCACAGGTTAGCACCTTATTATTCATGAATAGCAGCAAAAGATTATGTAATAGCTGTTCATCAATAATGGTTGCCGGACGTCATAGGGCCTGTCCCTCAGTCTGCTCGGGATAAGAGTATCCGTACAATTCTTTATAATAACGGATGTGAATATGGGTGTCAATTGTTTTTTAAACTTGGGAAGGTAGATTATTTTCGCAACGTGTTCCGTTGTCCGCGCCTTTCTTTTGCTTTATTGCAACAGTGTAAGAAAGGCACTCCCAAAAGTCACTGCTTTTGCAAAAATAATCTACTGAATTAAGCTAAAAAGACAAAAATAAGAATTTAATCTTGGTCTTCTTCGTCGTCATGATCATCGTCATCTTGCTCTAACTCGATTTTAAGTTTTGTTCCGTCGGCAAATTTTACTTCTAGTTCAAATTCATTAACGTCAGCTGCATTTACTTCTACAGCTTTTAGAACAAGTTCCATTGCTTCTTCTTTGCTCATATCTGAAGTTAGGTTAAAATCCTTTAACAGTTCTTCTAATTGAGTTTGGGCCTCTTTACCATTTATTTCAAGCTTAGAATCATCTGATTTTTCTTCAATCTTTGCTTCTATTTTTCCATCGTCGTTTTTATATTTATACTCAAGTTTTTGATCATCTTTGCTTTCCACTTCAAGCTTAAACTCGATAATGCCATCTACTTCTTCTAAAGCTACTTCCTCAGTTACTAATGCGGCTTCTTCAACTACTCCCTCATTTACAACTAAAGATACTTTGTCACCAACTTTTAATTGATCAAAAGTTAAAAAACTTTCCTCATGCTCTACATAAATATCCGATGCAATTTCATAAGTTTGAGAAAGACCATTATATGTTTCAATTGTTATTGTACCAATTGTTTGCTCTACTACTTCCTCTTCTTCAATTGCTTCTTCTTCAATTGCTTCTTCTTCGGTTAGTTCAATGTTAGTAATTGTGCCCATTACAGTCACAGCACCATTTTCTTCTAAAATTCCATCGTTAGTTCTATTTAGTAATGTTGCCATTTCTGCTCTTGTCACATTCTTATTTGGCTTAAAGGTTTGGTCAGGGTAGCCTGTAATAAGCTCCTCTTCTATTGCTACATTTACATAGCCAATTGAACCAGCAGGAATTTCAGCTGCATCTTTAAACTCTGGTATTTCTGTCATCATAGTTAAAGCTTCCTCTTCTAAACCAAGGGCTCTTACCAATAAGCTTGATACCCAAATTCTGCTTGCAGGCTTGTCTGGCTGTAGCTTGTCCTCTGATGCGTCAAATAATCCGTTTTCAAGGGCAACAATAACATAACCTTTTGCCCATCCATATCTTTCGTTAATGAATTTAGCATCTTTAAAATGTAATTGTACATCTTCAAATTGAGCTGTTTTTGCTTCCTCTTCAAGTCCCATTAAACGAACAGCTGTTACAATTGCCTCTACGCGATTTACTGGCTGATTTGGACGGAATGTTCCATCTTCATAACCAGAAAATACTTTTTTAGCTTGCATTTTGGCAATGTATTCAAAAGCCCATTGAGCTTCCTCTGAATCCTCAAATTCCATAATTACTTGTACACGACCATCGTCATTTATTTCCGTTGTGACCTTCCCAGCAGCTAAGCTTTGATTAGCAAAGCTGAAAATTAGAGCAAAGGCTAATAAAACGCTAAAAATTTTCTTAAAATGAATCATATTTTTTCCTCCTTTTAATTTTAAAAAATCTTGTCCTGCTTCTATATGTATCGAGATGATTCACCCTTTTTTTGAGGGTTAGAAGCAGTTTCGAGAAAGTTCCTCATTTTGAACTAGCATAATATTCCATATATTACGAAAGTCATATATAACTCAAAAAAATACAATTTTAATAAATTAATGGGAATAAAACGGGTTACATTTTCGCAAATTAAAAGCATATGAAAGAGCCACTGGTATCTCCAAACCAGTGGCTCACTAAAAGGTACAGATAGATATGCAGTTTTTCAGAGTAAGTTAGAGGTTTAATTTAATGCTAAAATCCAAAAATGGTTTTCTCTGCATCTTGAACTAACTTACGAGTCATGGAGCCTCCTACCGCTCCACAGTCTCTTGATGAAATATTCCCCCAATAATCTTCACTACCTTGATAAACGGGAATACCAAGCTCTGCAGCAATCTCATACTTCATATTGTCTAATGCTTGATGAGCCTCAGGTACTAATTGTTGTTTTCCCCATTGCCCTCTTGCCATGATTTTCACCTCCTTCTTGGTGAGGTAAGTTTATTATTGGCACTTTGGGCTTATGCTAAACTGTTTAGATTGTGGCATGAATGGTAACTTTTCCTTTATGTTGGACTATTTTAAAACAATCTATGATATGATATTTTATATAGAAAAGAAATTGCTATATAGAGGGGATTGATTACAAATGCTAACACCTGAGGATATTTTTGAAAAAGAATTTAAAAAATCAATGCGTGGATATGATATTGATGAGGTTAATGAATTTTTGGATCAGATTATTCAAGACTATGGACGTTTATTAGAAGAAAATAAAACAATCAAGAAAGAGCTACAACAATTAAAATCAACAAAATCAAGAAATGATATACATAACTCTAATATTTTTGATGAATTACCAAAAGAAAAAGATCCGATACAAGATTTAATTAAACGAGTAGAAGCTCTAGAGAAAAAGACTAAGTATTTATAGGAAAAAGCAGTTGGGGGATTAACCCAACTGCTTTTTTGGTTAGTATTTGGAAAACTAATAATGCAATGCTTCAAGTAGCATATAAATCATTTTTGCAGCTTCTGCTCTTGTTGCATTTTTATTTGGCCTAAAGGTATTATCTTCTTGGTATCCATTAATAATCTGATGGTTAAAATTAATATTAATCGCTGATTTAGCCCAAAATGGAATTTGATTATCATCTGCAAAAGTCGTCTCATTTCCACTATCTAAATCCTGGCCTAAGCCTCTTGCAATCATAACCGCCATTTCTGCTCTTGTAATTAATTGATCTGGTTTAAAAACTTTAAGTCCATTTTCTCCTTCATATCCTAAAATTAGCTTATTATTATAAGCTGTTAAGATATAAGGCTTTGCCCAATCAGGGATTTGAGCATTATCCGCAAAAACTGTTGCTAAATTTTCAGTAGAATTTAATTCTAAGTTCAAAGCCTCCACTAGCATTTTAGCAAATTGTGCTCTTGTAACATTTTCATCCGGCATAAATGTTTGATTAGCAAAGCCATTAATTACACCTAGACCAATTAAACGTTTAGAATATTGGTTTGCCCAATGATTATTAAGGTCTTTTAGAGTTAATTCTGCGTAAGAGAATACAGCAAATTTTGTTAAGTGATTTGTATTAAAAGTAATTATTTGTTCAGTTTCATTGAAATCTCCACCGATGAATACCCACTTTTCTTTTGATTCATTATAGTAGTAAACTGCTGGTACATTTCCGTCTAGGATTTCATTTTGATTATAGACTAATGACACCATAATTGGTTTCACAAAGGTATTTCCAGTAGTACTTGTAATCTCTACTACTGAACTAACTGCCACTAGATCATTGTTTGAAAGAGTTTCTTCTACTTTTGTAATATTAATGGTTCCATCTGCTGGAAGTGCACCCGCTGGTACAACAACCTTTGCAACGCCAGCTAATTCAACAGCACCTCCAACATTAGCTTCAATCTCTTCGCTAATAGTATTTGCATCAGGTAGGATTAGACTACCTCCAACTCCTCCACCACTTGAGCTTGATGGTACAACTACCAATTCTAAAGGTCCTTTATCCATAATTAACTGATGTCCATATAAGTCTTTTGAAAATTCCTTCTGAACCATTATATTATAATTACCTGGAATTAATGCTTCATCTGGAGTCCAGCGAATAACATTGTAAGCATTATCAACGCTACTATATTCATCGTATCCTGATGTTACATTAGTTTTATAAAAACTGATCTTGCCAGGTATCACATTTAGGCTCGAATCTTTTACTACAATCTTCGATTCATCCACCGAAGATTTATCCATCCAAACATTAAATTGAATTTCAAATGCTCCAGCCTGTTTTACAAATTCCATATTTTCCACTTCTGGTTTCGTGTTTTTGACAAGCTGAACATGAACATCAGTTCTTGGTGGCGGAATAATAATTCCTGTACCATTATCATCTGCTATAGTTGACAAATATTTACCATTAGGATCTACAAAACGAACACGATAAAGCCCTTCTGGTACATCCCATCCATAATGCCCTTCTGCATCTGTATACTGTGGGTTAACTTGACCATACTTATCCGCTTCCCACATATACCAAGTATTATCGGTCTCATTAAAAATTTCAGCTGTCGCCTTTATTCCTTGAATTGGCTTTCCAGTAACTTTATCCGTTACATTTCCACTTGGATCAATAAGGATTAAGATTTGAACTAATGGTAGTTCAACGTCGAATAAATCATTCCCTAATTGGTATTGATAATGAAGAACAATGCTTTCTTCACCTGCGCCTCTCCATCCATATGGAACTTCAACTTGGTACCCCTCATCGGTGCTAACTAATTCATAGGTACTTCCTAAAAACTCCACTTTTAAGCTACCCGCAGCAATTTTTTCAGAGCCCTCAAATGTAAAATCAATAGTAATTGGTGTTGTTTCTGTAACAGCTAAGGACGGAACACCGATATATGGATTTGTACTTACATCCTTATTCCATCCTGCATTGATAACAACTGCTGAGACCTTTGGAATCGTCGCATCATATAGTACTTTTATTTGCTTTGAAGGATTTGACCACTGGTCACCTTTTTTAGACCGGACAAATAAAACATGTTCTTCTGCAGCATCTGGCGCTGAATTGGTTAACTTTATTTTTTTACTCCAATACTTTCCGTTCGTTTTGGCTGTTGCTAATAAACGTACAGTACTCGGTTGGTCTGCTTTGCCTTCGTAAATATATACCTCAGCATCGGCCATTGCTTCACCATAAACAGTAACTTCTCCCGTACTTGTAGCATTTGGAGCTTTGAAGGTTACAAAAGCAAGAGATGTCAAGGCAGAGCCCAAGCTTTCCTCCTTTAAACTTTCTCCTGTTCCATAAAACCCTTTAGCATTCGCTGAAAGTGTCATTTCTTGATTTAAATCAGATTTTACTCTTACCTGAACAGTTATTATTCCTTCCTCTAAATAAGCTAATTGCTCAAAATTCACGGTTAAAGTATGGGTTTCTAAATTTACTACATCATCAAGAACTAAATTTTCAGAAATCCCTAATTTGTTTCTTGTTGCTGCTATTACCGTTGCTTCTTTTGGATAGGCAAATTGAATTGAAGCATTCTCTACCGCTTGTTTGGATTGATTGTTATTTTTATATTTGATTTGATAAGTAATGGCTTCATTAGGACTAACAACAGTCTTATTTACCTTTAAATAATTTTCTTCTGGATTAGAGAATACTTTGGAATTATACCCTTTTTTATAAAGTTGAAAATCTTTGGTAACAGTGGATTCTGGTTCTAAATTAACGGAATCCTGTTGGTCAATATAGTTTTGATAGTTATAGGTTTCAATGACAAAGCCATTATCCTTGTTGTTATCCGTTACACCTAGTCCTTTGATTTGGTATTTACCATTTTCATCCGTTCTACCAAAGCCATAAACCGAGAAGTCAGGATTATAAACAGTTACATAAGTGTTTTTAATTCCTATACTAGTTTCGAAATCCAGAACACTTCCTTCTACTTTTGCTGATTGTTTCATCATGATAGGATCAAGGACATTATCCCCATTAGTTATATGTATACCTTGGATATTTTGATTTACATAACGCCCAGTAGGGTCATAAATTTCTAACAGATAATTAGAACTGTCAGTGAGCTTATTTAACGAAAAGCTTCCATCAGTTGGTGAGGAAGTAGCATTTGCCCATCCTCCATAGCCTTCTAAATCATAAGCGAAAATTTGGAAAGCTACATCGGTAATTGGAGTCCCTTCCGTATTAATTATTGTACCAGTAGCGGTATTACCTTGACTAAGTGCAATTGGGTTTGGGCTATCTAAATTCACTTCATTTAAATTAACGTAGAAACTGGTTTCATAAGGTAAATAGTCTTCATGCCAAATATTAAGATAATATTCACTGCCTAAGTTTTCGTTATATGGAACATCAAGACTAAAGCTTCCATTTCCATCGGTTATTACTTCGTTCCAATAATAGCCTTGATCTTCCCAAACACTAATATAAGCACCTTGAACTTTATTCCCGCTTAAGTTATAAATGGTTCCATGTACTTTTGATAATGCTTTTTTTGATTCAAGAGTAATAACACCTAGATCAAGACCATCTTCTACATGATTTTCAGTAAGAATAATCTCTTGATTTACCCTTTTATAAAATGGACCGTCAATCATGAGCTTGTAAGCCCCTAATGGCAAATCTTGAAAGTAAAAAGGATATTCCATATTAATATCTTCTAATGAAATAGTTTGAACTTCATGAATTTCTTTCTCTTCGCTAGTTATATAATCTTCATTACTTAAATAAATAGTTACTTTCTTTTCCCAATCATTTTCACCCTTAAATTCAGCTTTAATTTTCCCTGAAATATTAGCTGTTGGTTCTTGTTGAACCTTTACTAACTGGTTAGTTACTTCTACTGGTACATAATTTACATTTTCATCAATCACTTTAGCGGAGTTATTTATCCAGTATAAAGAAGTCTCTTTTACTTCCTCATTGACCCACCGGAAATAATAAGTTGCAATCTTTCCTGAGCTTAATAACTCTGATTTTGGCTCTCCTTGATAGGATACTGCCAGTTGTTGAGTAAGAATTGAGCTATCATTACCAGTTGAAATATAGCCATTTTGCAAAACTAATAAGTCAGCTATATTCTTATCAAATACTTCGCCTAAAACGCCTTTAGTAGTCAATGTATAGCTTTCTGGATTTACTAATTCTAAGACAGATGAATCAAACTGAAATTCATATTGAACACCATATACATTATCTGAGCCACTTATCACAACATTTACTGGAAATACTTCTCCTAAAACAGGGTCTGTACCTTCCTCTGTCCCTATCTGAAATGATAACTGCGAAGTTGTTGCTTCATTCGCGAAAACGGAAATAGGAAGTAAGGTGAATAAAAGTAGCACAGAAAGTAGCATTGACAATATACGTTTTATTTTCATATATTTATCTCTACCTTCCAATTGGATTATAATCTATTAATCTAGTAACTAATACAGCAACTTCTGCTCTAGTAGCAGGTGCCGTTGGATCAAAGGTATTTGAATTCTTGCCTTTAATTAAGCCTTCGGTGTATGCTATCATAATCCCATTTTTTGACCAATCGTTCGGAATATCAGTAAATGGAACCACTAAATTTTCTACATTATACTTGCTCTCTAAGTGCAATGCTCTTACTATTATTGTTGCTATTTCCCCCCTAGTAATTGTTCCCTTTGGGGAAAATTGAAGCTGTCCATTATTACTTCGTCCAATCATTAATTGATGAAAAGCTACAGTCTGAATTGCTTCATTAAACCACTCATTTTGTTCTACATCGATATAATTGGTTAAAGTAGTTGTAGTCGCTTTTTCAAGCTCAAGTGCTCTAGCTAAGATAGTGGCAAACTCAGCGCGAGTTGTTAGTCCGCTAGGTTTAAAGTTTCCATCCTGTCCTCCTGTAAAAATCCCCAATTCTGATAATCTTTTAATAGAATCAAATGCCCATGGCATTTCCTTTATCTCATTTAGATCCTTATATTCCTCTACTTTCTTTTCTTTACCTCTTGGGAATTGATTAACTGGTTCTAGCTCCAAATCTGGTGCCTGTCCATTATTCTCATCATCAGAAGGGGAACCATTAATTGGTCCAGTTGATGCTGGGGGCTCTGGTAAGGTTGGAATAGACCCACCTTCATCTTCTGAATTTACTGTTAATGTAATGTCTTTCTTGGTATGTGATAGTTCAATACCTGGTTTATCCTTTTGAATAAAGATAGATTTTTGAATTTGTATTGCTGTTTCTCCACCTTTTAGAACCTTAAAGGGGATAGAATAAAGTACTCCTGAACCACTAAATGGCACTGCCTTGCTATAATTACTTGTTGCAAATTGAACGAATCCATTCTCTATTTTATTTATTCCAATTTGGTAGTCAGTTGTTTTTAAATTGGAGTATACGGAACCAAAAGTTGCCTTGTTTTGCTGTGGCTCTATAAAAGTTGAATCGTAGCTTAAATCTACTTGAAATGATGAAATATTAGCGTATGGTCCATCAAAATTTTTCAAGCTTACTTTTAATGTAAAGATATCGTCCTTTTCTAATGTATCTTTATCAATTAAAAGTTCAACTAACGGAGCTGTGGCAGCATTTATTTTTATAGGAAGAAAGGTCATAACAAGAGATAAAATCAATGTAAAAGTCAAAATGAGAGAAATGCTTTTGTTCTTTTTTAGCACTTTATACACCTACTTTTTCCAAAGTTGTAAATTACTACGAGATAAATAAGTAGGGCAGGAGTAGTTAATTAACTACTCCTACCTTTTTAAATCTAGACTTTAGTTTATAAATTAAAAATCAAACTGTTCACCATTTGGCAATTGTAATAAAGGTGTAGTATAAACATATGGAACTAACTCGTTGATAAATCCAAAATGTTCTGTTACGTAAGAAAGATCGATTACGTTAATAACACCATCTTGGTTTATATCACCGATTGCTGCCTGAGGGTTCACCCATGTTCCATCCGTTGCTTTTTCCGCAGTAAAGAATCTTGCTACGGAAACAACATCCCAAATATCCACAACATCATCGCCATTTGTATCTCCTGCTAAAAGCAAGCCAAAGTCAACAGTAATGTCAGTTGGTTCTAAAACAACCTCTTCTCCAACTGTAACTTCTGTAACCGTTCTAACGTTTTCTAAGATAGAGCGGAAATGTCCAGGAACACTTAGCTGTAATGTGTAAGTATCCTCAGCAGATAATCCACTTATTACAAATGTTCCATCAGCATTTACCGTTCCAACAAATACTTCACCAAATTGGTTCTCAGCCATCACCTGTGCACCGATTTGTGTGAAGTCCATAGCCTCTAATGCTCCATTTTCCATAAATGCTTCTGGTTGAATAGTACCTGTAATTTTTTGTAGCGGAGCAATTACTTCAACGCCCATACCAGTTATTAAGTTTGGCTCAAACTCTCCAAGAGTTTTATCAACGAACTTAATATCATATGGTTCAAAGTAAAGATGACTTCCAACTTTACTTAAGTCATTGGTTACAGAGAAGGTAACAGTAAGTATTTCATTTTTACCTGCTAATCCCTCAACTTCCCCTTTATAGGCTGCGCCAACTAATGCTTGCTTCATTCCATCAGTTGAATAACCAAGGTCATTGTTTGTAAGTTCAACAATTCCTAAATCTCCAGCCGCTGCAACAAATGCTGGAGAAGCTTCAACCTTTTCTAAAGTAAAGATTGAATCATCGTAGTTGATTCCAAATTGTGCACCTACTAAGTTTTCCACTCCATCGGCAGTTAGGTGAATTTGGAAGGTACCACCTAACTCAGCTTCATAATCATTTGAATATGCGGCAGTAGCTACGTTACTAACAATAAAGTACCAATTTTCACTAGTGTTTCCTGCTACATCTTCAGTATAGAATATTAATTCATTTATCCCATCTGGAATATTAGTAAACGGAAGAGCAAATGTTCCATCAGGATTAATAGTTACATCTCCAAACTCTACTAATCCATTCATGTTATTTACCAATTCATAGGATACAGATACCTTATTTAACTCCTCATTCCAAACATACATGTCACTTACTGATCCTTCAAATGTAAATGTACCATCAACAGCTCTATACACCCACTCATCATCTACTGAATGTACATAAGGTCCCCTTGTATCTACAATGGAATCGTTCCAATTTACATACTGACTAGTAGCATCCCAACCATACCAATCTAATGTGTAATAACCATCATTTAGAAGCTCCCAGTTGTCTGAACGGTAATCCCAGTACCAACCGTCCCAGCCACCTAAGCGCCAGAATCCTGGAGGTGCAGTATTTTCTGCGCCATCCCAATATAAAATTTGGCCAATATAACCATCATTAAAGCCCTGGTCATAAGCCACTGGATCCCATACTAATAACGCTTGTGCATCCATTTGGGAATATACTTGGAAATAGATATCTTGAGTATCTAATACACCATCTCCATTAGGAGAGAAATCAACTGGATCTTGGAAAACAGAACCAAAGCCTTTTGGTAAGTCTAGCTCTCCAACAAATACAACAAATGGGACATGGATAGTGAATCCTGCTTCATCTTTAAAGTAAATATAGCCTTGATATTCTCCATCAACGGCAGTTATGGAATCCACGTTTACAGTTACTTGGACACTTGCTTGACTATCCGCAGTAACAGCTAGAGTACCACCATTTAATAGATTTCCATCTGCTGTATTAACCGCTAATGTTACTCCAGTTGTATCCGTATTTAAAAACTCTGCGGATACTGTATAAGTATGGTCAGCACCATCAAGGTTTCTTAGTACTACATCGCGAGAACCGGAGAAATCAGCATCTAATGGAGCATGACCAAAATTAATGCTACCAGTAATATTTTCCTTATCTGTTAATGTTCCATCAATTGTGTATTGAGTTACATCATAAACTTCTGCAATAACTGGCGAAATCACTGACTCATAGCCCTGAACACGTCCAGAACCCTGATCAAATACTGTTAAATCACCTTCAAGCACTTTTGCGTTATTCATTAATGCTGCTTTAATATCAAAGGTTGTATATTCAGGATGTGCCTGTTTAATTAATGCAGCTAAAGCAGCAACGTGTGGACTTGCCATACTTGTTCCTTGATAACGCTCATAAGCATAGGAATAATCAGCGCTAGCATCTTCTTTTCCATATGCTGCTACTGTTGAGCGGATGGATACACCAGGTGCCACTACATCTGGTTTAATATCTAATGTTTTCTTTACAGGACCTCTTGAGCTGAAATCAGCCATTTCGTCCCCTTCATATCTTAAATTGTCAAAACCAGTAATCGTAAATGTAACTGCAGTAGTTGTATCCGCAGTTGGGTGTTCAGCTAAAGCTAAAGCGGATGCTTTAACAGAATCTGCCTTTGGCATAACAGAAGGAACTACTGGTTGCATTTCTTCTTTTACAGGTTCTAGATTTAATGGTGCGCTTTCTTCTTTATTAAGCGATGGGTTACTAATATTGAGTACGTTTGCAGGAGTGTTTGCTGCTTCTATAGCTGCTAATAAAGCTCTACCATCTGCACCACTCATATCAAAGGTAGGAAGATAGTCAACAGAATCGCCTAAAAAATAACCGATTTGTCCATCTAATTCATCACGGTTAAAGATAATCGCTGCTGCTGCACCAGCTTCTTTTGCGAACGCAATTTTGTCAACAAATGCTAACTCACCGCGCTTAATAAACGCAATTTTACCAGTTACATCAACATTGGCGTAGTCTTCTGGATAACCTAAACCTACATAAACAAGCTCTAATGAATTATTTAATAGTAAACCTTGATAATCTTGAGTTGGATTAAATGCCATTACGTTTAAATCATAAGTTAATGTAGCATCTAAAGAGGATTGACCTGTTGCTAATGGGCGATCTCCTGGAGGTGTAGATGCTCCAACAGTAATAGCAAATGCAGATGCTCCTGGAGAACCTAATGTCCAGCGTTCTGGACCACTATTACCAGCAGAAGTTACTGCAACTGTTCCAGCCAGCATTGCATTGTTTAAAGCAATAGATGTAGGATAATCAGGGTCATTTAAGCTAGCCCCTAAAGATAAATTAATAACATCCATTCCATCTTGTACTGCTTTATCAACACCCGCTAAAATCCAGTCTGTAGCACCAGAACCATAAGGTCCTAAAACTTTATAAGCATAAAGCTCTACTCCTGGTGCAATTCCCATTACACCATTAGCTTGAGTTCCCTGAGCAGCAATTGTTCCAGAAACATGAGTTCCATGGGAAGTCCAATATGTATTCCCATTACTTCCGATTTCAGGCATATCTGCTGGACGATCACCAGGTGTTGTTTCATATGGATCAGCATCATTATTTACAAAGTCATAACCACCAACATATACATCCTTTAAGTCCGGATGCAAATAGTCGATACCAGTATCAACAACACCAACTTTAATTCCTTCACCCCTAAAGCCTAATGTATCCCAAATTTTAGTTGAACCTACAAATGGTCCACTTTCAGACATCATTGGCTCTGATTCAATAGGAGCAGCTGTATATTCAATAACAGGATAAACAGCCTTTACATTTTTCGCCTTTGCCAGCATTGGCACTTGCTTAGCAGGAAGCTCAATTGCAAAACCGTTAAGTACATACTTGTAGCTTCTTGACACATTAGCTTTTACACCAAGCGTTTTCATAGAGCGAGTAAATTCTGATTGAACTGCCTCAACCTTTGTTAATGCAGATCTTTCATCTGTTGAAGTAAAGGATTTACCAGCTTGCATTGCTTTACTTTTATCAACACTTACAGGTTCTTGAGTAAGCTCAACAATGACCTTTACATTTTTGTCACTCTTCGTATTAATATCTGGGGAAATAAAAACCTTCTCTAGGTTTGGTGCAGTCATATCCTTATTAATGAATTTGCTGACATCAACCATAGATTTTTCCATTTTAGCTTTAGTGAAATCTACTTGGCTGTCTCCAGCGGCTGCATTCGCGGAATTAGGAAAAAAGCCTAGCACTAAAGCAAAAATCAGTAACAAACTAAGCAGTTTTTTAGTTACTCTTTTTGTCATACTCTTTGTTTCTCCTCCCATGTATCTATTTACTTTTAAAATAAGGAAAAGTCGTCCTCCTTTCTACTTATAAATTGGTAAAATAAAACATACCATTGCATAATATTCTTCGTATGGTATAAAATACCTTCTAGTATAATAAAATTTTTTAAAAATTTGCACTCCTTTAGTGATTTATTTAAATAAATCACTAAATTATCAATCTATTAAAAAAAGAGTGATCTATTGACCACTCTTTCTATCATATAAAAACTATTTAATTGTTAGCTGATTTCACTTGAATCATTAGCTCATTTACATTTAATTGAAGTCTTTCTTTTAGTTCATCCGTAATCTTAATCTTTACAATTGTATCTGGTGTTAGCTGTTCAAATTGATAAACAACCTTGTTTTCTGTTTCTTCTTTAGGCTTTAATTCTTCAGCTGACTCTTGAATCGTTACTGATACATGATTGTTTAATTGATCCTTTAGTTTTCCTAGCCTAACTATTTCCTCATTCATTACGTTATAACCAGGTCCTTGTTCATTAAGAGTTAGTTGAAAACTATTGTTTTCTATCATAATTGATGGTTCATCATCACTTAAGACAATATCTTGTCCATCAAGCTGTAAAGAATAACTCCATTCTGACTGCAGCAGTGTAATCTTGGCTTCATCAGACAATAATTCAAACGCTTTTTGGGTAAATGCTTGATTATATTCCTTCTCTTTATTTATCTCAGCAATCGCTTCTTCTAGCTCAGTTATCTTTTTATTTAACTTCTCTATATCCTTTTCCTTTTGTTCAAGCTGCTTTGTGAGGTCTAAGATTTTTTGTTCCTCTGTTGGTACCACTGCATTGGCATTTTCTTGTTCACAGCCAAGGGATAATAAAAGACCAATCAAGACCATTCCGAAAATAAGTCCTTTAAATACTGTAAGTCTTCTGTTCATAATCTACTCTCCCAATGTTTTTCTATCTTACTAACCTATAATACTATAAACCAACTAGTCGCGTAAAATGGTAATTTGGGCCTTTCTTTTTGTAGATAAAGAAGGCCCAATTAATTTCTTTAATGCTCTCTATTTCTTTTTTTTATTTTACTTCATTATAATCTCACCGTTGTTCCATTCTACATCAAAGCCCAAGGATTCCATCACCAATCGTACAGGGATAAGTGTACGCTGATTTCTAATAATTGGTGCAGTATCTGAAGTTTTATTCACTCCATTAACAATAATATGATCTTTATCGTCAATCCATAAATCGATCATTTTATTTCCTAATAGAATACGAACTCTACGGTCACTTGGATCCCAATAAATTTGGCCATTTAGCTCCTCTATAATACTTCGAGCTGGAATATAGCTTCTTCTATTTAGCAAGATTGGCCCTTGATCTATTGATTTTTCTTGATCATTAACAATTAATATTGGCTTATCAATATACAATTTTAACATTGCTTCTTTTTTTGGAGGTAGCTCGTTCCAGGTTTGAAGCTCGATTTTGTCAAACAGAATGCTTCCAGTGGTCTGTTTAAATCCTAAGAAATTCAAACCTTCATCTGTTCCCATATCTACTAAATAGATTCTTTTTAACGTTGGCTTGCTAATCGTTTCAGAAAAATTAATCTTTAGCTCCTTCCAACCGTTCCAATCTACTTTATCTGCTAGGGTCACTAAATGTTGTTTACCCGCTCCATCTTGGAATTCAGCACGTAACCAATAATTGCTGTTATCCCCATAAACCCACAAACTCATTCCCTTTGCTTCTTTATTAAGCGTTATTCCCTTGTCTCCAAAGTGACCATAGGCGATTTTCATATCTGTAGGTGTAGCTAGAGAGAAATTATAGTTTAACTGCCCACTATATACTCCTTCTTTACGATTGATGTTTACCGCTTTAAATTCACCAGTTACTTGACTTGGTAATCCAGAAAAAGAATAGGCCTTTGGTTGATTTGTCTCTGTGTTCGGTTCAAAATTATCTATTGGAGTTACTACTGTGCCAACCTGTACAGGAACCATGGTACTAAATCGGTCATAGCTGCCAATTAACCAGCCTGCGCCCTCTTTATTTACCGTAAAGGTACCATCAGAATTAGTAACACCCTCAATACCCACCCATTCCCATTGAAATAGATTAGCAGATACTTTTCTTTTTTTTCCATCCGTAGTTGTAATTGTTGGTTCTAGCTTTCTTTTTTCTCCCGGATTTAACCGAAGAGCTTGGACTCCAGTAGAAATACTTTGAATCTGATTCTTACCAACCACTGTTAATGCTGTTTGTTTACTAATGTTGTTACTAACCGCTTTTAGCTGGCCAACTCCAAGCTTATTAGCAGTGATTTCTTTCCCATTGGTAGTAAAAACGTCGTTTAATGAGGACCATTGCACAGTTAAATTAGTCATATCAAAGGGATTCCAATAGTTATCAATTCCCTTTATCTGACCATTAATCTTTTCCCCTTTTAAAACAAAGCTTGGTAGATTAATGAAAATATCCTTCAAACTTCCTTTAGGTGCGGTGGAATATAAGGCTAACGCCGTTGGTAGAGAACGCTGCCAGCCATCCTTTGGTACATTAATTAAGGAAGCTGTAAAATCACCAGGTCGTCTACTTACTAAAGTAGAGGAGCCACCACCATCAAGATTCATTCCCTGATAAACCCCTAAGGAAATCATAAAGTCGGATAACTGTTCAAAGGTCATTCCTTCACTTTCTGAACTCTGTTCTATCACAATCCAGTATAAAGTACTTTTATCCTGAGTATATCCAATTGCTGTTCTTGCACGGTTTCCTTTTACTGTAGAATATAAACGAGTATAATTGGCTCTTTTTCCTTGATCTACTAAAAGAGTATGTCCACCAAGAACTAAAGACCAGTCATCGGTTGGTGTTATCTGATAATCTAATTGAATCGATTCACCAATACCAAACATTATATTTTGCCTTAAAAAATCAGCACCCTTTCCATGTGCTAGCAAAACATAGCCATTTTCAGGAATATTAGTTGGTTTTGTAGATTCTAGTAACTCTATTATTCTTCCATTTTGTACTACTACAGCAAGATAGGAATCTAGTTGCGAGCCTACCCACTTATTAAGATTCCAATTTTCATCATAAAAATTTATTTTATTGCTTAAACCATCTGCACCATTTTCCATATAATTGGTCTTGTTAAAACCAGCTAATGGGAATTTGGCTCCATTTTGAGTAATCACCGATCCTTTTAAAGAAAAATAAGCAAAGGATGGATCATTTTGTGATGTTAGAGCAAATGCATTATGACCAACAATTGGCGCTGGAGAGCTAATCCATTGCTTGTCCTTCATTAAAGGGCCAAGTGGTGCTCCTTCTGCATTCATAATAAAAAAGTCTCCGTTGATTGCTGCTACTGCATTATTTTCCTTCGCCATTTTTTCAACGGATTGATTCGCCCCCAACTGTTGATTGGTTCCATAGATCGTATCTAATTTCAGATAGGGATCCTTAAGGTTAATCTTAGTAACATGAGCTTTTGCCTTTCCCGTGGCGGTTGTAATCTCATATTGCTGAAGACTTGCCCCTCTCGTAATTACTTCTTCATATACTTTTTTAATAGCTTGATCTGAAATAGTTGTCGTCGTATTCGCTAATGCTATAGTTGTTGATGATGATAGAATCATAGAAGCTGCTAAAGCCGTTACCGTCCATTTCCTAATTTTATAAAACATACTCTCTCTCCCTTTGTATTTGTCTCGTTGTATTCTCTTAGTAATATAGACGGGTTATGCAATTAAAAGTTTCAACTTTATTACTATTTAGGTATAATCTACTAATCGTTTCGCTTTGGTAGCATTTCTACATAGGCATCTGATAGCTGAAGTAGCTCTAGTAACTTATAAAAGTCTCCTTCTAGTGCTGTTATCTCCTTTAACCGTTCCTTACTCTCTAATGTGGTTGCACTTCCATCCTTGAAGCCTTCTCTAGGAACAAAAAGGACTTCATCATTTAAGAAAGAACCCGTCGGTAGATAATAACGCATTCCAACAAGATTATGATTCGTATTTAATAAATCTTGTCCAAAATAAATGGTCTGGTCTAGTGAAATACCTGCCAGATTAGCCACTGTTGGCATTATATCTATCTGTCCACCTAATAGATCGATTTGTTTTGATTCTTGACCCGGAACTCGAACTATTAAAGGAATATTAAAATGGTCAATATATGGATGATAAGGTCGACCTATCACATCCTTCATTAATTCTCTATCCTGTTCAGCTTCTAAACGTAGACCAAAATGGTCCCCATAAATAACAAGCATAGTATTATCCCATAGATTTTCCCTTTTTAAATCTTCGATAAGTTCACCTAATGCAAAATCCGCATAATTTACAGCAGTAAGATAATCGCCTACAGGCGTGTTTTGATATTTCTCAGGCAGTTGAATTTCCACCTTATGATCAGGAATTTGATAAGGATGATGACTTGACATGGCGATTACGCTAGCATAAAACTTCTTATCTTCATTTGCAAAGGTAGATAGCTCTTCTATTGATTTTCGATATAAAACCTCATCAGATGCGCCAAAGGCAATCACATCGATATCACCAAAAAAGTTTTTATCATACATATAATCAAAGCCAAGTGCTTGATAGAGCTGATCTCGATCCCAAAACTTTATATCATTACTATGAAAGGTTGTAGTGACATATCCTTGCTCCTTTAATAATCGAGGCAAGCTGGGAATGGCCCGATCTCCATATGCCTTTGACATTGCTTGATTCCCTACTGGGTAAATTGAGGTGTTGGCTACAAATTCTGCATCGGAGGTGTTTCCCTTGCCAATTTGCTGATAAACATTCGTAAAGTAAAAGCTTTCTTGAACCAATTTGTTTAGTACAGGTGTAATTTCCTGATTATCAATCGATAAATCAATAGTAAAGTCCTGAAATGCCTCTAATTGAACCACTATAATATTTAAATCCTTTGCGATTCCTTCGTAAACGTTGGTTGTTCCCTCACTAGATGTGATACCTTTTATCTGATTGATATGTTCCTGAGTAATATCTTCACTTGAGATAGATTTCCCAAATGTATTTTGATATGCAACATAAAGCTGATAATTAAAGATTCCCATTCTTTGAGCTTGGATATTTTCATTAATAATATCTCTTTTATCTACTACACGAAAAATCGATACAATCAAAAGTGCAGTCGATAAAATCATAAGATATTTAGTTGCCAGTTGCTTATTTGTTAGTTTAAATAAAGTGATAATTACTAGAAGAGGAATATCTGCATAGAGTAAAAGATACCTCCAATGAAATAAAGAAAAAATGCTATCCCCAATCTCACCAACTTGATTCATAAAGGCAACCGATTCGTAGGTTAATATGGTTCCTGAATAATTAAAATTAATGATAATAGCTAAAAGCACGGTGCTTATAAACACATTAAAACCTATATAAAAAGGATTCGCTTTCTTTTTAAATAAGAAGTAGATTCCTATAAGAATCAAAGCAATAAATATGCTATCAAACAACAATTCAAGGTCTGTACCATTAAATAGTATTCTTCTAGTAAAAAATAATTTTATGGATATAAAGAATAGATTTAGCCACAACATCATATATATGATCCTTTCTAGTTTTAAGTTAAAAAAATCCCTATTAATAATAACGTAATATAAAAAAACCTTTCCTTCAATTTTGGAAAGGTTTTAACTTAATAATATTAAACTAATTCATGCAAAAGTTCAATCGGATTAATTTAGGGGATATTCCCTAATCGCATAACGAACCTTCCCTGACTTAGAAGGAGCAATATGGTCAACATACTCGACATCAATCTCATGATTGCCCATTTTATCTTTAATTTTACTAACGACATCTAAAACTTCTTGTTCTGCAAACTCAGGACCTTTTACTATTTTTAGAGACATTGTTTTAGGGGTATGCTGAATGAACTGAAACTGGCTAATACCTTTGGTTGTTCTAACTACATGGTTAAAGAAATGGCCATGTACATAGCTTCCATCCTTTGCAATAAAGGTGTCATCTACTCGTCCCTCAATCGACTGTAAAATTGAAGTATTACGACCACACATACATTTGTTTACACTTTTTGTAACCATATCCCCCACCTGATAACGGAGTCTTGGCATGACAAAATTATGTAGGTCCGTAACTAGTAGGCTACCTTCTTCTCCAAGAGATACTTCTCCTTTGGATTGGATATCTATTGTCTCATACACCGCATTTAATTCCGTCAAATGCATGCTCCCGTGAGGACATTCATAAGCAATAATTCCACCATCTCTTGCTCCATATTCATTCACCACAGGACATCGGAAAACACGTTCAATCTGTTCTCTTTGAAAATCATATAAATTCTCTGACGTGCTAATTATTGCTTTAAGTGATAATTGAATCTCTAATCCCTTTTCTTCAATTAATTTCGCAAAGATATTTAAGGCCGATGCATAACCATAAATATATTTTGGTTGGTATTCATGCAATGTTTTTACATAATTTTCGATAGAGTCTGGATTGATATCGTACGCCGGAAAAATAATTCGGTTTTTTAGGACCTTTTCTTTTAAGGCATACTTCTGATGCTGTGATTTATTCAACTCAATAGGTGAACCCCAAATCATTACACTACGGTGGCCAATCTCTACTTCTCGCCAGGATAATCCCTGCCATCTGGCTGCCTCATACCATTCTACTGTTTCACGGTCCATATAAAATTTAACAGGCTCTCCTGTTGATCCTCCAGTTAGGTTAGGGATTAATTTATATTTACTGACATGGCCAGAAAGATATTGATCAGGTGCTCCCATTAAATCCTTTTTGGTTAAGACAGGGAACTTTTTAAGTGCTTCATAAGGGTTCGCTTCAATCTCTTTTTTTAGTTTTTTGAATTTCTTGTATGCCGGTACATGTTCGATACTATGTAGTAATAGCTTTTTCAAATCAGCTTGCTGCTTGTCCTTAATTTCTTCGTATGATTTGCGTTCCATTTGTTTTAAATAGCTTAGCTTTTTTCGTATTTTATTCCCTTTAACTAGCTCCATATATGGGAAGAAAACCTTTTTTATCAATGGATACCAAATGTCCATATATACACCTCTTAATAATAAAACCTCCATTATAGGAGGTATTTTTTACATTCTTATTTTATTTATATTATCATATCTTTTATTGATTTGCTAAGTCTCTATTTAAACTATTTTGTCGCCTTGATTACCTCATACTCTCCACGAACCATTACATAGGAGATACCTGTAGACTCCGCTAATACTCTTATTCCTCTACCATCGGCTCTTGGAATGATTAATTGATGATTTAAAGGAATAGTATTACCAATTTTAATATCTACTCCAGCAGTTACATTGGGTATTCCATTTGAGCCATCACCAGAAGCAACAACTTTACCTGAACGCACAATAATCTCTGTACCTGCTTTACCAAGTAGTCTATCTCCAGCTGTTAATTCTACTACAATAATCGGAGCTAACGTTCCTGGGGAAGTTGGTTGTGTTGTACTATCTCCTGCTAAGGATTGTTTTAATAGACTAATTTGCTCATCAACATAGCTTTTCGTAATAATAGGATCATCCACAGTTCCAGGTTCACCAGTAGTACCAGCAAAAACATTTGTCATCAATGATCCCGCAAATAATAGTGCAGAAATGGACAAGATAATTTTACTCTTTTTTAGCATTATGTAGTTTCCTTTCTGTTTTTATTCGTAGGTTTATTATAGCATGGAAAGAGTATGTGTAGGTTTAAAACATTGTTATTTGAGGAAAAAATGTGGTGTAAATGCTCTTACTAGCACTTTAAGGCTTTAAAGATTGTGGGGACAGACACTTTTTGGAAGGTTCTGGAAGGACTGGGCAATCCAGAGCTTTCTGGTCGCGCTATATAAAAAAAACGGACCTGCTTTCGCAGGTCCGTTTTTTTATAATTAATACTTAATTACTCGTATACAACTACGCTTGCAACTTCAGAATATGTTCCTAAAGAAGCTCCAGTAGTAGTTAATACATAATCAACTGCAACATCAGAACGATCTAATGCGAATAAGTCAGCGATGTCTCCTACAATTACATTACCGTCTGCATCTACTACATATACTACAGTATTAGCAGTGACAACATAAGAAACATCTCCAGTTGTAGCACCAAAAGAAGCATTAGCTGCAAAAGTATTGTTAGTTGCATCAGCTGTTAACTCAGCGTACTTAAGAGTTGTTTCAGTTAAACCACTGAATACTCCGTCTGCTGCTTCTAAACCAGCAACATCACTTAATGATACAAGATCGTTTACTGCAATTGAACCAGCTACAGTTCCATCGAACTTATAAGTTACGTCAGTACCTTCTACATTTAGAACCACATACTGAGTTGTTTCAGTTGCAGAAGTTACAACTTCAAAAGATTCAACATATAATCCAGTAACTGAATCTAATTCAGTACTTACACCAGTGTTAGAGTCAACTAAGACATAACCAAAGTTGTATCCATCCTCAGTATAACGAATATCATATCCAGCTTTTAGATCAGCTAGAGATACTTTAACAGGTTTAGTTACATCGTTTACATCAAAGATTACTGTGTCATTATTTACTACTAAAGTAGATTCTGAAGTATCAGCTTTAACTACAGTAACATTTGATCCTTTAATTCCATCAACTTTAATTGTTGCACTTGTGAAAGTGTCAATATCTACGATGTTAGAAATACGACCATTATCATCAAGTGTAATTGTACCTAAATCACCAGCATCAGTAGTAGTTTTACCATTGTAAGTTCCATCAGTATAGTAAACTACCTCTTCACCTTTAGTAGTAACTACAGTGATTTTATCAACAGTAGATAATGTACTGTCTGAATTTTGAACTAAAACATTATCTTTAACTTCTTTAATTACAGCTACAACTGTTGGAGCTGCTGCTGGTGTTACTGAAGTTGCACTTACTACTTTACCATCTTTATCAAATAATACAGTGTACTCATCTCCAACTGTAACGTCACTAGCATCTAATGTAGTTTTGAAAGCAACTCCATCAATATAGATAGTGTTTTCAGTTGCAGTACGGAAACTTGTTACTTTACCTGTAAGAGTTTCATCATATGCTTTAACTACTACTGCTTTACCATCAAGGTTTGTAGCATAGTAAACTAATGCTCCTTCAGTAATATCGCTTAAGCTTGCAGCTTCGTTATTTAAGAAGACTTTAGCATCAGCAGTTACAGGTACATATGTTAACTCATTAGTATAATATAAACGAGCATCACGGTAAGATGTTGCATTAGTTGTTTTAACTGCAGTTACTGGAGCTTCAAAATCCTCTGCAACAACAAATCTTACTTCACCATTACCATCTAAATAAACTTTAACAGCGGAGCCAGCATCAATTGTATATGCTAATTCAAGAGTAACGTCAGAAGTGTTTTTGAAGAATGCTGTTGTCTGATATACTACTGGCACATTATTTTCCATTACTGTTATAGTAGCGAAATCAATAACAGTTGAATCCTCATCATCTAAAGTCAAGCTATTGCTTGCTTCAGTAACAGCAGTCTTTAATGTTCCTTCAACTACTAAATCAGCTTCTTGAGCACTTGTTAAGTAAATGATTTCATTTGAAGAGTTTACTAAATAACGAACTTCCTCACCTACAGACCAGTTGCCTACATAAGCATCCTTAGCAAATGCTTTAGCGGACCAATCTAAGTTGATTTTTCCATTTGCATCTAACGCTGAAGCAGTTACTACAGCATCAGTAAAGCTTTTACCTAATTTGCTTGCAACAAATACTGCACCTTCAGTAAACAATTTAGTTTCTGAATTGAAAGAAACAACTTTTTGTTCTAAAGTATTAGCAGTTAATTGAGCAACTAGACCACGGTTAGCTTTTGCAGCTGCTGTAATGTCTAAGCCTGCAATTACACCTAAGTCATTAGCTTTAATTAGGTAGTCATATGGCCAGTTACCTGGTAACTCGTCATTGTATCCTAATGCACGAAGTAATACTGTTACAACCTCTTGAGTTGTAATGTTGTTAGTTGGGCGGAAAGTACCATCTGTGTAACCTTTTACTAAACCTAAAGTTTGAGCAGCTGCAACATAACCAGCATACCACTCAGATCCTTTAACGTCAGTATATGCACTAGTTCCTGCTAAGAACTTTGCATTTGACTCATTTCCTGTTGCTACAACGATAATTTTCGCGAATTCTGCACGAGTAATATCGTTAAGTGGCTTATAAGAACCATCATTATAACCATTGATAACGCCTAAAGCTGTTAATTTTGCTACTGCATCTTCATACTGAGTACCAACTACATCACTAGCAGGTGCAGCGAATGCAGGTGTTACGATAGAAAGTAATAGTGCTAATACTATTAAACTAGATAATAATTTTTTCATAACCTTTGTTTCTCCTCCTCTAATATCGTTTGGTCGAGAGTTATTTGCATTTTTAAAGCTCTGTTCTCTCATCCCGGTCACCCCCTCTCTTGAGTATGAGCGTTTATTCTCTTTTTATATTTTATGTCTGCGAGTTTAATCGCAGAAACTTATAAACTAGTTAAAATTGGTAGAAAAGCCTACTCTAGTGATTATACAATGAATAGCCTGTATCGTAAAGGGGAATCCTTCCAAATTACTGGAATAATACGAACTCAAGCCCAATATATTAACTTTATCCTTTTTTTTCTAATATGTACAGGTCATTCTTGCTAAAATATAATTCTTTTGAATCATATATTTTATTACAAAGTATTAGACGTAGAGTTTTTAAAAAAGTTTCGTTTTCAGAAAAGAAATTTAAAACTTTTTTCACTCAAGCTAAAACACCTGTCAAACCCTTTTTAAGATTATGTTTTGACTTAACTTTCTTACCGACAAAGCCCATTATACCCTCTAGCCTTTTATTTTGCATCCCTAAATATTTACCAAGTGCATTACATATTCCTTCTAATCTATTTGAAATATCCTTCTATTTTCGTTAGGATAAACTTAGTAGAGGAGTGATATGTCTTGTTAAATCGCTATTTAACGGTAAATGAATATGGAAAGAAGAGCATCATTATTCGAAAATCAGAATTTATCGGTTATGTCAAAAATGCAACAACAGAAGAAGATGCCATTGAATTTATAAATAGTATAAAAAAGAAACATCATGATGCAACCCATAACTGCTCAGCCTATATGATTGGTGAAAAGGATGAAATCCAAAAGGCCAATGATGATGGTGAACCTAGTGGAACAGCAGGTAAGCCTATCCTAGAAGTCATAAAGAAAAACAATCTTAAAGATACCGTAATTGTTGTTACTAGATATTTTGGTGGTATCCTGCTCGGGGCAGGTGGACTGATCCGTGCTTATGGCCAAACTGCTAGCGAAGGAATAAAGGCTGCTGGGGTTATTGAACGGATCCTTCATACCATTGTTTCTATTCAAATTGATTATACCTGGCTAGGAAAAATTGAAAATGAATTAAATAATCGGGGCTACCAGGTTAAAGCCATCGATTATCTAGATACTGTAACTGTCCATGTATATATTGAGATTGGCCAAGAGGAAAACTTCCAAAATTGGATTACCAATCTGACCAATGGACAAGCTAAAATCACCATAGGAGAACAACTCTATTTGGATATCCCATACTTTAGAGACGATACTGATTCAACAGAGGAATAGCCAAAATGGATTAACATTTAAAATATGAAAGGTAAGCAACTTTTAGATACTAACTATCTAATATGTTGCTTACCTCTTTTTCATTCATCTTTTTTAATAATATCTGCTATTTTACTTCGGAATTTTTTTCTGTCCCTTTAGTACATTCATTACGATTCTAGCTGCCTCAGAACGCTTCAGGTTTGATCGTGGATCAAAACGATAGGTTAGCTTTTTCTGACCCTCTAGTAATAGATTTGGCTTACCTGCCATTAGCTTTGCTCTCACTACCGATTCTACTGCAGGTGCTGCATATAAATCCTCCATAATGATATTCCCATCTGTAAATAGCTTTTGAAGATTTTTCTTTGTTTTCTCTACTTGCTTCTCGTCAGTGACTGAAGTTAATTTAAGATTAGTTGCCCTTGCAATCATTACTGCAGCATCTTGTCTAGAGATTAGCTCATTCGGTGCAAAAGTACCTTCTAAACGCCCGCGAACAATTCCGTATCTAGCAGCGGTCTCGATGTATTTATAATCGTATAATGGATTACCAATCGTACGAGGATATTTAAGTACATCGTAGAAGGTAAGCATTCCTTCATAATCAAGTGGTAGCTCAAGTGATTTTACTAGTAACGTTACAAACTCACCACGAGTAATACTTTCCTCAGGCACAAATTGATTATAGAACTTATTGACCATGATTCCTTTAGAGTATAGCGTATCCAAATCTAATCTTGCCCAGTTATGACCAATAACGTCATCATAGCTTTGATTCATGTACATTACTTGGTAATAGCCAAAACCATCAAATGGTACAGTAATCGTTTGTTTCTTCGGATCAACTACTCCACCGATATTCTTCCATTCATTTCTCTTCTTATCTGGGTCATAGGTGAAGTGATAAACCGTTAAATATGGCCAGGAATCATTTCTAAAATATTGGTTGTATTTTAAGGTTAGCTGTCCTCTCTTTGTTGGAACTAGCTGATATTGTGGTAGTCTATTATAAAATCTAGCTTCTGAATCATAAGGGTCTAATCCACTACCATAAATCGTTTCTTCAATCCCACTTTCATCGCCATAGATAACCCCGGCATCCATCCAAACAAGTGGACTTGCTGGTCGGAAACGTCCTGTTGGTTCTTCTAAGAAACTTGTTGCAGTATAAGATGGAGTAGGATAAAGTCTTTTATCTACTCGCCCATCCTCCTGATCGGCAATACCAAACAAAATCTGTCTTTGATCTGTCAAATATGGCTGTGCTGCATTACCATCATTTATTTTAAGCATGGTGCCTTTTTCAAACTCTAATTGTACTAGATCACCAAATACCTTCATTCGTTTTTCAATCGGGGATTTGTACATTGCACCCTCTACTGTAGCAGCTGCATAGAAAACCTCTAATTCACCTTCTAAGGACTGATCACCACGTATAACCTCAAAGCTTATCTTGTTCTTCCCTTGCTTTAATTCACGAACCTCATACACAAACCCTTCCTGATTACCAATCATCGCCTTTTTGGCTGCCCCATCTTTAAAAATAACCTGGTCAGCACCCTCAGCAAGCATCTCAATCTTTAAAAAGTTACTATTAATTACATTGGTTTGAGATAAATCAGGATAGATAATCTCATATGGCAATGGATCTCTTTGAATCTCAAAGGTAGTGCTTCGGATAATACCTGAAGGGTTACTTACCTGCACCTCTATCGTTGTTGCTCCAACATCTGTTAAAATACTATCTAAATAGAAGGTTCCTTTTTTATCATCTGATGTTGAAAGAATGCTCAAATCATCTTTCGTATTATTAAAATTTCTTGAAATTTCTTGGAAGCTATAGCTTGTTGAGTTAGGAATCTGCTTCCAACCCCAAATTCCTGTTTTTGTCGTTTCCCCTTTGCGATAAATATTTACTGTAATCTTGGTTGCCTCTTCAAAATTTCCTACTATAGAAATGTTACTTTTTCTTGTTACATATTGCCCAACTGGCATATTATCGGTTCGAATAAAGTCTTTCAGCATACTTGGTGCAATACTCAAACTAATGGATGGTACTTTTTTAGTAAAGATATATATATCCCATGATGAAGAAGAAATAATTGAATTTTGGTCATCCTTGATATAAAAGACAATAGAATTCTTTCCCTCTTCAAGAGCCTGATCTACACCAGTAATCGTAAAGCTTTGATCTGTTTTTACAGTAAATTGCAATGGACCACTGTTTGGCGTATTCCCAGTTGCTGAAATTTTACCATTAATATTAACCTCTACATTCGTGGCATCAGGAATATTAACTAAACGGCCCTTAATTTCTTTAATGTTTCCTGTTGAATCAAACATTTGTCCATTATAAACATTGGTTAATAAAATATATTGCAAATGAACATATTGAATAGTTCGACTAATACTACCAGCATCTTTTTCCCTTGCGATATTACTACCATCAATAATATAAGGAACAAACTTCAAGGTATGAATACCTTCAGGTAGCCATTTAATTTTATATTGGTTTAATTCATTACCTTGAGCATCCTTTAGACGCTCTATCGATGTAGAATCTACATTAGTTGGATCTGTCACCTTATAAAGGGGCTTGCTAACACCATCTTCAAGGTAGTAGATATTCACTCCATCAAAATTAGCAGATGAGCTATTAGAAATTACTTCTATTGTTAATGGAAGCTCGTGTATTTGCGTATTATCTACTAATGCTGTATTATTTTTCACAATTTTAACTTCTGATAAATAAGGAATATTTTGATCAATGTAATCAAAGGCAGAGCTAATTGTCTTTGGTTTTGCAACCAATGGATTAGTATTAGAAAATGTTGTTCTAACGTTCTGCTTTCTAGTATTAATATCTACCTTTGCTGCAATAATCTCATAGTCAAAGATTTTATACTGCTCATTCGATTTATTTGCGTTATACGTAATAATGGCATTTAATGTATTTGGTACAGTAGCGGTTACTGCACCACTATTCTCTGTTAAAGAATAGGTTACATTATTTAATCCACTAATATTAAGATCTACCTGATCATATTGCAAAACCATAGGACTGGTTTTATCCTCAACATCCTCTGGTACCATTTCCACCTTAATTGTTCCCTTAAGATTGACGGACTCTGTTTTTCCTTGTAAAACTGGACTAGTTAGTAAGCTTTTCCAGCTTAAAGGAGTAGTAGAAACCTCTGGTACCATTGCTACATAATTGTTATAAGTAAAGGAAGAACCGTCATTGTAAATAAAACGTTTATGAATATTTACCTTTTGGGTATTATTAGTGGCAATAATGTCGATTTCCTGTGCTCCCCCGTCTAGATAAATATCCGCTAGCTGCTTAGAATCCTTTTTATCAATAATAAACTGAAAGAATCCAGACTCTGAATTAAAATACCCATTATATGGTGTTGTATCACCAAGCACTTGAATATATACATCCGTCGCATTCATTGCATAGCCTGTAAGAACAATCTTGGTATCTCTTAAATCATCTTCAGCGATTTTCGCGGGATATACCCGATCATTTTCAAATGGCATTTCCGTATTTTGATAGGAAACTCTTAAATCAGTAATTGCTGATGCAGGATAATAATAGACCCAGCCTTCTGCTAATGGCTCCTTGTTGGCAGAATAAATAACAATTTTATTAAGCCCCTCTGTTAAAACCACATTATTAAAGGTAAAGTTATTACCTACAACCTCTGGACGGTTTTTGTCATAGACAACCGTTACTGGGGGTTGGTCATATGTAATGTTGGATACCGAATAATAAAAGTCCAATACCTCATTTACTGGATAATTGTAAAAATATCCTTGTACAGAAAGGTTTTTTGATGTTGCTCTAGTTACTTTATCTAAATCCTTAGGAACTCCGTTCTCATCAAGTTCATTAACACTTGGTGTATACAGATTAATAATCTCGATACTGCTTGTCCCCTGAGCTTGAACAAATGGCGCAACAACGCCTAATAATAAGCTGAAAATTAATAAAACCGACCATGTTTTTATTCCTCTGCCCATGTTTTCACTCCTTGTTGTGTCATATTCTTTTATATATATCGGCGGAATAGACAAAGCCTTTTATAGTAAATTAGCACGAAATTAGTAGGAAATGAAAAAAGCCTCTAAACGAAGAATACTTCTCGCTATAGAGGCATATGTTCCAAATATTTTAGTGTTTCTATTATAAATGTGTTGATTTCCTAGTTTCCTGTGGTTCCTTTTGAAGAACCTTGCGTAAGCTACCGATAATCGGTTGATAGGTTTTTCCTAATAGTCCCATTGCTTCTACTGCTAATTCCAAGCCTAGCAAAATAATTCCTACTATTAAGATAGATCCCCATAAGGTTGCTTGGGTGAAGAAAATCGCACTAGTTCCAAATAGCATACTTACTAAATAGATAATAATCACCGTTTGTCGATGAGAAAATCCTATCTGCAATAATCGATGATGTAAATGGTTTTTGTCTGGTTCTGATATGGGCTTATTATTTACCCAACGTCTGATGATGGCAAAGAAGGTATCAGAAATTGGCACTCCTAAAATCAGAATTGGAACGATAAAGGCAAATAAGGTAACATATTTAAAGCCAAGAATTGACATTGATGCTAACATAAAGCCTAAAAACAATGCGCCTGTATCTCCCATAAAAATTTTTGCAGGATGAAAATTATAAAATAAAAAGCCAATAATTGCGCCTAATAAAATTACACTTAAGTAGGAAGCTGTTGGATTGCCAATGATAAAGGACATTACAAAAATTACTGCTGTTCCTATCCCAGATACTCCAGCTGCTAAACCATCTAATCCATCAATCAGATTCACTGCGTTGGTAATTCCAATGATCCAAAAAAGAGTAAATGGTATACCAAACCAACCAAAGTTCCAAACTCCCTCAAACGGCAGGTTAACAAACTCTACCTGTAATCCAGCAAACACAACAACAAGAGCAGCAATCATTTGCCCAACTAATTTCACCTTTGGTGACAGCTGATAACGATCATCTAATGCACCTGTAATTACAATTATCGTAGCACCTAACAAAATAGCATAGGTTAACAATGTCTTTGGAGCAATAAATAAAAAAGCAATTAAAAAAGCAATATATATTCCTAATCCACCTAAACGTGGCATTATTTTCGCATGAACCTTACGTTGATTAGGTTGGTCCACTGCACCCCACCAAATTGCTAAGCGTTTCACAAGCGGTGTGATCAGCAATACAGTAATAAGGGCAATACTAAAGCCAATTGCTAAATCTAAATACATGGTGTCAAGCCACCTCAGTTCTTATTTATGATCATAATCAAATCCTATTCATTATACAGCAGATTCCTAAAAAACAACATACATAATCCATTGAAATATAGATGGAAATTCAGGAATTAAACCCCACAAAATACTAGACGCGTTTTAGGATAAAAAGTTTCATCTATCTCTTTACTTTTCGTATTTCTCCTTCTTTTTTTGACCGATGCTTTTCTTTTGGTGTTAGCAATGCCTTTAGTAAAAATACAGGCAAGACAAGCATCCTTCTCCAACGCTTTGGCTCCTGAATCAAACGATATAACCACTCTAGATTTAGTTTCTGCCAGATTATTGGTGCTCGTTTTACTTTTCCTGCAATACCATCAAAGCTTCCCCCAACTCCCATCATAATAGGAACCTCTAATTGTTCTTTATACTGAGCAATCCATTCCTCCTGTTTTGGGAATCCTAAGGCCACAAATAGAAAATCAGGCTTTGCTTGTTTAATTTGCTCAATAATTTTAGCATCCTCGTCCGCTTTGAAAAAACCATTCCTTCTACCAACAAGCTGGGCATTAGGAAACTTGTCCTGTAATTTTTCATAAGCCAATTGATTAACCTCTTCACTTGCTCCTAAAAGAAAAACCTTCTTCTGGTACTGATTAGCATACTTCATTAATTCATGTAACAAATCATAGCCAGCCACTCTTTCTGGTAACTGATCTTCTCCCCACTTTTTAGAGGCAATGACAACTCCAATTCCATCGGCTAAAACCAATTCAGCCTCATGAAGGATTCGCATATATCTATGACTGTTCACGCCATACATCACAATTTCTGGATTCGCGGTAACGATTTGCATTCCTACTGGATTGTTCTTTTTTTCTATAAACTCTATAATATAATCTATTGTTTCTTGCATAGTTACTTTGGCAAAAGGTACTCCAAGAATTGATAAATAAGAAATCTGCTTCATTATTTCACTCCTAATTATTTAAACGGTTCTTTTGACGTTAAACAAAAAAATAATACGTTATAAACATAGTGTATAATTTTATGATAAATAGATTATAAAACAAATAACGTTATTATTAAACATCTCCCATTCAATAATAACAAATAAGCTTTTATTCTCTTAAAAAGTTTTGTTATACTTAATTTGATTTATTATGTCTGCAACAAGCATGAAAGAAGGACAAACTATGACCAAAGTTTTAATCTCTGGCTATTATGGTTTTGATAATGCTGGTGATGATGCCGTATTATACGGAATTATTTCATCCTTAAAAAAAATAGATCCTACAATCGAGATCAGCGTACTCTCCAATCAGGTAGAGGAAACCAAGAAGCTGTTTCAAATTCCTGCATTTGATAGATGGAATATCAAGGAAATTTTGAAACAAATTTCCAAGGTAGATTTAGTGATTCTTGGAGGAGGAACCTTACTTCAGGATCGAACAAGCCCAAGAAGCCCGCTATACTATTTAGGAATCACACTGTTGGCAAAAATGCTCGGTAAGCCTGTTTTTTATTATGGGCAAGGCTTCGGACCAATTGTACACCATACTAGTAAACGAATGATTCGCTATATCGCCAATCGCGTGGATACCATTACGGTCCGTGACCAGGAATCTGGTGATGAGATGAAGCAATATGGGATTCTCAAGGCACCTATTTATGTTACTGCAGATCCTGCACTAACGATTAATCCGCTAGAAGCCAATTTTGATGAAGCAAGAGAACTATTACGCTCCTACAAGGTTGATCTTGACAAACCAATCGTATTTATTTCTGTAAGAAATTGGAAGAAAGAAAATGACTTTAAAAATGAGCTAGCTATTGCTTGTGATCATCTCATTCAGCAGGGCTGGCAGGTTGTTTTTATCGCGATGCAGAACCCACACGATATTACACCTTCATTAGATATATTATTACAAATGGAAGAGCAGGCAGTTGTTATTGACAAAGCCTTAAACTTCAAGCAATTGATGAGCTTAATTGGATTGGGTAATTTGGTCATTGGGATGAGACTACATGCGGTTATTTTATCTGCATTAATGAATGTTCCTTTTATTGCTTTATCCTATGATCCAAAGATAGAGCGTTTTGCGGAAAGCTTAGGCAAAACTTCTATTGCTTCTATTGAAAATCTATCTGCAGCACAGCTTACCAATGAATTAGATGCTCTAATTAGAAAACTACCTTCTGAAAAGGAAAAACTGCAAAAGCAGCTTAAACCGATTGTTAAACAGGCCTTAAAAAGCGCAGAGCTAGTCTATAAGGTTTTAGACGATAAAGATAAAGATAAAGATAAAAAGAAAAAGTAAATTTTAAGTAAGCAAATTTCAATTGCGTCTGGGAGGTTCATATGCTTCAGCAGTGGAATAACATGAAAAAAATTTGGCTATATGTCTTTTTATCCTTTCCGTTATTAGATTACATTTTACGGAATTGGCTACCAATCCCAGTTATTCCTTCGTTATGGGATGAAGGAGTAATTTTTGTACTATTACTATACATTTTCCTACAATATAAAGGGAAGTTTGCCAAGGAGGATTTTCCAGAGGCGATTTTCTATCCTTTTATTGCTTTTATTGTTTTAGGAATTTCCCATCTAATTATTGATTTACCCAATTTTGCTGCAACCCTTGAGGGCTTTCGAGCAGTTTATCAATATATGATTGCTTTATTTATTGGCATGTTTTTGATAACCAAGCTAGAGGATGGCATTAATATGCTTCGATTCATTACTATTATTGGGACTATTGCAGCGATTGTTGGACTACTCCAAGTAATTCTCGGTGTAGAAACTCCTGCTAGCTGGATTGATGCAAGTGAGCAAGGTTTAACAAGAGCCTTTTCCTTTGTTGTCAGTCCTAATGTATTAGGAAGCTATATGATTTTAGTTGGTCCGATGGCTCTAGGCTTTGTATTTTATGAAAAAAATAAAGGTTGGAAGCTCTTTTGGGTAGCAAGCTTTATCATTATTGTTCTTACCTTAGTCTTTTCTGGTTCCCGGGGAGCATGGTTAGGATTATTTGGAGCAATCGCTATTGTTTTCTTATTTATTAACCGTAAGCTACTAATTGCTACTTTAGTTGGTTCGATTAGCTTAGTGATGTTTGTACCAATGATAAGATCCAGAATGCTAAACCTATTTTCAATGGAATATTTTGAAAAAAGCTCCAACGACGGAAGAATTGGTCGATGGTTAGATGCCTTTCACATTATGCAAAAGGATCCTTTCTTTGGAAGAGGTCTAGGTCATTATGGTGGAGCGGTTGGTGACCGTTATTTTGGTACTATTTATGTAGATAGCTATTATTTTAAAACCATTGCAGAGACAGGTATTATTGGGATGATGATCTATGCCTGGTTAATTATCGCTACCTTCATCTTTATCTATAAAAATTGGAAGCTGTGGAAGGGGTCAATCGAATTTTACCTTCTTGGCGGTGTATTTATTGGACTTTTATCTGTTATTTTACACAATGGCGTAGAAAATATATTTGAAGTTCCCTTTATGAATAGTTATTTCTGGTTTTTAGTTGGACTTCTTTTAGCTTTTTCGTCCTTCAAGAAAGGAGACCATCATGAATCAAAGCATGAATAAACGTTCGTTTTTGCCCTTTATTCTGTGGCCTTTATATACTGTTTATCTTTACCTTTTTTATCATATTATTGTTATTCCCTTTAGCTTAGATTTTTGGGTGTTAGGGGTAGCTCTAATTATTGTCCTTAGTTTAATTATGATTTTTGCTATACCAAAGAAGTTACGCAAAAGCATTATTGTTTTTTCCCTTTTGCTTTTGCTTGCTGATAAAGCCGTTTTTAATATTGGAATTTTAGATGGGTTAAGCTATTATTTAAGCTTTGCGGTTATCCTAATTGGTATTGCCTTAATTGCAAAATGGTATGGAAAATTATCCGTTACACCAATTACTGTCTTACTGATTGCAAGTATTCTTGTATCTTTCATCCCAAGGGATCATGCTCCTTTATATGCGCACTTTACAATCAAGTGGAAATCGCCAGCTTTATATATTAGCGATACGATTGATTACTTCCCTTATGTATTAAAGGATATCGATCAGGATGGACAGGATGAAATTGTCACGATTGGTAATGCATTTGAGGAAAAAAGCATTATTGAGCAGCAAAATCAGGAGACTAATGAATCATCTAACAAAGAGACCGATCCGTCTTTAAAGCCAGACCAGTTAAACTACTATGTATTTAAATGGAATGGAACAGAGATGGAGAGAGTAATGGAACCAACCCAAAAGCTTTTAACAAATGAGGTCATCAATGTGTTCCAAAAGGATTATCCTGGTTTTCCTTTTTTATCACTAAATGATTCACAGTTAAATCCATTGATCGACAGAGATGAGCTTGCTGAATCGATGCTTCAATTTGGAGCCGCTCCTTACCAAGCAATGGCTCTAAATATCGAAAATCTAAATCATTATCTAACGACCACTGATGGGGTTTGGGATGCAAAAGAAGAAATTATTAATTACCCTGCCTTCCGTGATATTAAAATAAAAAATGGCATGATCACAGGATATTATAATGAAAATAAATTTGAGCTAAAAACCACTGCATCTAAAATCGTTGGTGGTATTCAGCTTCCTAATAAAATAGAAGGACTATTGCTACAAGGGAACTCCTTAGATGTTCTCACATTTACACCAGAGCCTAAATTAGCTTATACATTAACACAGCAGCAGATTAGTGATATTACTACTGCAGAGCTGATTATATCTGACGTCGATTTTGATCAAGTGGATGAAATTTTATTGTCCTTTCCAACGAATTCAAGCAATGCATCCATGATTATAAAGCCTAAAACAGCTGAAAAATGGGAGCTTATTTGGAAAGCGAAGGATAAAAGCTTTCGTTTTGAAGACATTATAAGGCATAATGACCAAAACGGAAAAATGAGCGAAATCATTGTCCTTGATAAGAGTCATATTGGTCTTCAGCCTATTCGTTATCTATCAAGCTATAATTATGACACCCATGCATTAAAAAGAAATTGGAAGGTCTTTCAATCTGTAATCAATGTACGTAGTGGAGATGTGGATGGAGATGGTAAACAGGAGCTAGTTTCATCACTCTATGGTACACATCAGATATTAATCTTACAGCCACATTCTATACCTGTAACGATGATCATTATTGGACTAACCATGTTACTTATTACCTTTGGGTTATATAGGAGGATTCGCTATGAAAAATAAAGGCTTCTTTATTGCTCTCAGCCTAGTGCTTGTCTTTCTTCTTAGTAGCTGTAGCTATCCTTCTGATGCAAGAGTATTTAACCAACAGGAGCAGACTACTTATCCACTAAGTAACCCTGAAGAGGTTTTAAAGCTTGCGATTGAAACAAACCAGCAATCGGAAATTGCACAAAAGGTTTGGTTTAGTGGCTGGATTGCAAATAATATTCAAAAAAGACGTACCACTAACATGTATTCTGGTGTGCTAATATCCCCACATGGCTATTATACCGATGCTCGCCTTGTTGGCATTCCCTATCGTTATTATAAGTGGGATGATTACTATTACATCTGGACAGGAAAAACCGATTGGCAAAGAGTAACTCCAGACCAAATCGAGCATTTATCCTTCCAGCCCTTTGATCATCTAATCTGGTGGGAGCCCTTCTTTAACAGAGCAGTTCAGCTACCAAATGAAAAGATATTAAGCAAGGATACTTTTGTTTATCAAATAAAGCTATCTGGGGATGAGTGGATTAATCAAAGCAACAATCCAATCTTTGAACCCGTTCATGCTATGCTAAAGGAAACAGAGTATTTAGATACTTTACTTGAGCAAACCGATGTCACAATGACCGTCTGGATTGGAAACGATGAATATACAGAAGAAGACATCACTAATTTAGCAGAAAAGAAAAATATTAATATAGAAAATAAAGAAGAGCTAAAGCAATGGATTACGGAAAACAGGTTTATCTGGAATTCAGATAAACAAATTTATACGCATCATTTAATTTATCAATACCAAGCAAAAATTCAATTGCCGATTCCTGGTGCAGGATATATGGATCAAGAGATCTACTTCCGCTTCTATAAGTATGATGATCCTGGAATAAGCATTCAAACACCAGAAGAAATGGAAAAATACATTAAATAAATTGCTATAGGATTTGGAAAAGCAAGGGTGGGACCTAAGAATGATAAAGAAACTAAAAATATTGCATATTATAGGCGGCGGAGAATTTGGTGGTGCCGAACAGCATATTCTTTCCTTGATGGAGGAGTTTAAGAAAAGGGACTTTATTACTCCTTATGTTGTTACCTTCTATGAGGCCGAGTTTTCAAAAAAACTAAATGAGCTAGGCATAGAGGTTATCGTTATAAAGGATTTGAATCGCTTTGATTTTCATCACCTGTATAAAGAACTAATAACAATCTTTAGAAGGATTCAGCCAGATATTGTTCATACTCATGGTGTAAGAGCGAACTTTTTCGGTCGTTTAGCTGCTAAAACCGCCAAGGTCCCACTAATTCTTACGACGGTTCATAGCTTCTTAAAGCATGATTATCCAAAGCAAATATCTTGGGCTTTAGCCGCACTAATGAATAAAAGTACACAGGGAATTACACATCATTATGTCGCGATTAGTAACGCCATTAAAAATGATCTTATACTCTCAGGAATTTCTAAGTCTAAGGTCTCTGTGATTTATAATGGAATTTATGTAGAGAACTATTCTCCTTCTGAGGAATTAATAACTAAGGGAAATCATTTAAGGAAAGAATGGGATTTGCCTGATCATGCATTTGTAATTGGAACGACTGCGCGATTAGTGCCTGTTAAGGGCCTGAACTATTTAATTGAAGGGCTATCTATTTCTTTAAAGAAGGATAATGCACTCTATTTAGTCATTATTGGAGACGGACCGGAAAAAGAAGAGTTAATTAAGCTTTCAAAGCAGCTTGGAATCGAGAAGCATATTCGTTTTGTTGGCTTCAGGAAGGATGTCCCAGCTTGTTTGTCAGCCATTGATTTATATATCAATACTTCCATTTCCGAGGGGCAATCCATCTCTTTATTAGAGGCGATGGCAGCAGAAAAACCTGCCATTGTAACTGCAGTTGGTGGTATGAAGGAGATGGTAAAGGATAAAGATACAGGTATCCTTATTCCATCCCAGTCTGTAGAGGCTGTTGCTAATGCAATACAACAGGTTAAAAGTGATTTACAGCTACAAGAACAATTAAAAACGAATGCTAAAAAGTTTGTAGACGAACAGCTATCCGTTAAAATAATGGCACAAAATCTGATTCAGTTATATCAACAATTAGTAGAGGGATCGTTAAGAAAATGAAAAGAACCATATTGCAATCCGCAATCTTAATTATGATCGTTACGTTACTTGGAAGAGCGATGGGACTTGTGCGAACCATATTTATTAGTAAGGAGTTTGGAACGACTCTTGAAGCGAGCGCATATCTCCTCGCTTTTTCTATTCCCAACTTACTTTTTCTGTTTCTTCCAGGAGCATTAAATGCTGTTTTCGTTCCACCATTAAAAAGACTCATTAATCACGGCAAAATAGCAGAGGCAAAAGCGCTATTTCAAAAAATGGTAACGATTACGACAATCGCTTATATTCTTATTGGAATCTTGATTTGGGTATTTGCTAAGGAAATTATCTTTTTAATTGCTGCAAATTCCAGTTTAGAATTAAAGCTTTTAGCGACGGAATTACTAAAAATCATGATTCCATCCGCCTTTTTTATTGCCATGCTTAGTCTTTTCTCAAGCACATTAAATGTACATTATTATTTTGTTTTGCCAACGCTTGGGCCGATTATTAACAGTGCAATTGTTATAATTTCTATCTATACCCTAGTCCCAATCTTTGGCCTATATGGATTAGCTTATGGGACAACCCTAGGATTTGCTGGAGCCGCTTTTATGCTGTTACCCGCGATTTACAAGGAGAAATATTCTTTAAAGCCTAATTGGCAATGGAATGATCCTGAAGTCTACAAAATCGGCGAACGGATCCTACCAATCATGTTTGGTACTGCGGTTTCCTCATTAAATGAATTTATAGAGAAGTTTCTAGTCTCTGATCTTGGTGATGATAAAATCGCAGCCCTTGGCTATGCAAGACAGATCTACCAATTACCTATCGCCATCTTTTTTGGTTCAATAGCGATTCCATTATTTATCGTCTTATTAGACCATCTAAAAAATAATGAGCTGCAATCAGCAAAAGGAACGATTGAAAAGGGATTACTTTATATGCTTGTTCTGATGCTCCCGACTACTGTGGGCATTTGGTTCATTGGCGATAAAATAATTATGGCCTTATTTCAAAGAGGATCCTTTGATTTTACATCAACTCAGATTACGACCTCTGCATTAATCTTTTTTGCACTTGCTCTATATCCTTTAACCGTAAAGGATATCTTTGTTCGTGCCTTTTACGCTCTAGAAAACACCTTTACGCCTGTATTGATTGGATTCGTTCAAATTGCTATCTATATCGTTGCTGCTGTTTTATTGATTCCTATTATGGGTTTTTCAGGGGCTGCCTTTGGTTGGGCAATTGGCGGAGTGTTTAGTACTTTAATTTTAGGCTTCTTATTATGGAGGAAAATCGGTAATTTTATTAGTAAGCTTTTTATTCAATCATCTATTAAAGTGCTACTTTCTTCCCTAGCAATGGGAATTGGTTTATATGGCTTTAATTTGATTTCTACTACCTGGAGTGTTTATTTACAGGTTTTAATTGCAATTATCCTTGCAGTAGTTATTTATGGAGGAATGCTGATCTTACTGAAGGAGCCAATTGCAATCGCTCTTGTGCAGAAAACCAAAAGGAAGGTTTTTAGGAGAGCTTAGGAATAATAGAAATAATACATGTGATTTTGCTAAGAAAGCTAGTATAATAGACAATCAAACTGTCTGTATACTAGCTTTTATTTTAAAATATGATATCTATTTAATTTGTTTATTACTTATTGTCTGTTATCGATTATCTGAAAGTTCATTAAGGAGCACGGCTAGCTCTCCTGCTTGGTGGTCCCTTTGGTAAATGGCAAGCTGGTCTGACTGAAGATCGAAGGAAAATGCCTGTTCTAGTCGACCTTCCTTCCACGCTTGATAAAAATCAAGAATAGCTCGCTTCATTACTTCAAAATTGGTTGGTTCAACAACTCGACCTATGCCAAAGCGTTCTATAATTTGTGTGGATTCACCCTCCACACTTAGAGCTAAAATCGGCTTTTTAACCGCCAAATACTCATATAGCTTGCCAGGAATATAAGCCTCTGAGCCTGGGGCTGTATCGCCAATCAACATCAGGATATCAGACCCATTTAATAGGGATAAGGCCTTTTTATGTGGGAGATGACCTAGTACCTGTACAATTTCTTGTAAACCATTTTCCTCCGCCGCTCTTTGATTTTCATCATAGCCGGGATAGTCAAACACTCCTGCAAACCGAAGAAGAAGATCGTTTTTCTCCACTTTCCCTTCCGCAATTAGCTCTGCTAATGCCTTAAAGAATAACCTTGGATTTCTCTCTTGATAAAAAATACCTGTGTATGCAAAGGTTAATTTATTATCAATTTTGTCCGGTTCAAGCTCTTGGTAGTCTTCAGGATCATATCCATTATGAATAACCTCAAGCTGCTTTATATTTGGATATTTTAATTTGAAGTTTTTCGCAAAGGTATGTGTTACTGTAGTAATTATATCCGCCTGCTCCATTACCTTTGCTTCCATGCCCTCTTCTACTTTTTCTCGCCAAGCGACCCCTGAACGGTGCATATTCTGTGTCCATGGATCTCGAAAATCGGCAATCCAAGGCAGTCCAGTTTTTCTAGCTAACGCCTTTGCTACTAAATGGTTAGAATATGGGCCAGATGTTGAGAAGATAACATTGACCTTTTGCTCCTCAATCGCTTTTAGTCCCTCTTTAATTGCAGACGAAACCCACAAAATTTGATCATCAGGAATCATGAGATATCCTTTTATTTTTTTAAGCGAAGAAAATAGTTTACCTTTCAATCTAGAAACAGCAGGCTTAGGCGGAACAGCGGTCTCTGAGGTGCGAGATATTTCCTTTGTTTGCACAGCCTTTTGAGCTCCTTCTTGAGCTGGTTTTGTAGGCTGCTCGGACCCTGATTTTGCTGACACTGGCTTCCGAAGTAGATTAGCAAATCCTTGTAAATCAAGCTCATCTGCTCGATAAATCACTGTTTGCGGAGGAACCTGCTTTAACAATTCTTGATCCAAAGAAACATGGTATTTGGGATTAGCAGTTAAGACTACTGTATCCCAGCCATAGTTCGGTAAATATTTACTCATCTTCAGTGCGCGAGGCACACCTCCACCACCTATTGGTGGAAATAAATAAGATATAATTAAAACCTTCTTCATCCCTCAATAACATCCTTTAGCTACAGGTTTAAATACGAATTACTGTACCCTTCACTTCTAATTCTTTAGGTAAACGGTGCTTTGTATCAATAAAGATTGGATGATTGTTCATCCCCGTTACCAATTCTTCCCAATTAATCGCTTCAAAGCCCTCTTGCATCGCTAATAAAAATATACCGTCAGCATCTGTTGTAGCTTCCTCTAAGGAACCTACTTTAAAGCTATATTCAGAATGTACCGCTGGGTCAAAGGCTTTTACGGTAGCTCCTTTTTCAATCAATATATCTACTACTTCATGAGCTGGACTTATACGATCATCGTTGGAATAATCCTTCATTGCCAAGCCTAAAACAGTAATTGTAGCATTTCTTAAGCTCTTTCCTACTTTAATTAGCTGCTCCTCCATCATATTGACCAAAATACCTGGAACAGCATCATTTATTTGTCTAGCAGTTTGTAAAAGCTTCAGGTTCACATTATGCTCAGAAGCCTTTGGTAGCAGATAGTATAATGCATTTGGCAAGCAGTATCCACCTACACCAGGGCCTGGAATTAATAGATTCACTCGTTTATGGGTATTGGCTGTTTTGATTAATTCAAAGGTATCGATTTCCATTTTTTCTGCTAAGCGAGCAATTTCTTGAACCATCGCAATATTAACATCACGCTGGATATTTTCGATAACCTTGGCTGTTTCCACCACTTTTACCGTAGTAGTATGAACCTCTGCTTCGGTTACAAAGGATAATACTTCCTTTGCTCGTTGGGTTGAACGCTCATTAATTCCACCTACTGCTAATGGCATAGAAATAAACTCTTCAAACGCTCTTCCTTCAGCAATACGCTCAGAGCTATATGCTAAATCAAAATCTTCTCCTGCTTTAAGTCCGCTTTCCTCCAAGATAGGTAAGACTAATTCTTCAGTTGTCCCGGGTACAACAGTACTTCGAAGAATAACTAGGTCGCCTTTTTTCAGTACATTAGAAAGAGACTTGCTTGCGGAAACAAGATAAGATAAATCTGGATCTCCATTTCTAACAGGAATTCCTACCGTGATGATATAGGTATCTACCTGTTTTGCAGCTTCTTCATAATTGGAGGTAGCGTAAAAACGCTTTGCTTCCAACTGTTCCTTTAGAATTTCTGGTAATGATTTTCCCTTGTAATATTCTAAGTGGTAGCTATTGCCCTGATTAATCTCTTCAATCAAAGAATCAAGGACATCTAAACCAATAACTTTTGCACCTTTCATTGCATAGCTCAATGAAAGAGGAAGCCCAATAAATCCTAACCCGATAACACTCATATTTAAATCTTTCACAATACATAACTCCTTTGATCAAAAATTTCAAACCTTACTCTTTATTATTAACGTTATTTTCGGTATCTGTGTTCTCTTGATCATTCATCGCGCTTTTATCCGATAATTGATTTTGAATAATTTGCCTTAATCTTGCTCTTTCTTCGCTACTAACGTCAACATAGGAAACGCCATTTAACATGAAGGGAACTCCTTCAACTGGAATGGATGTAAGATTTTCTCCAGTAGCAGCATGATAGGTGTTTAATATCTTTAACATATCTGTTCTAGTAAGGTCTGTTTTGAAATGATCTCCAACAATTTTTACTAAATCAGTAAATTTGGTTGCGCTTCTAAAGCTTAGAGATTGATCCATTACAGCTTTTATTAATTTTTGCTGTCTTTTGATACGTCCAAAATCACCTTCTGCATCACTTCTAAAACGAGCATACCCCATCGCCTGTTCTCCATTTAATGTTTGAAGACCAGGATAAAGGTCTATATTTAAATCTTGCGTTGGGTCAGAATATCTCATCCTTTTCTCTACTTCAAGCTCGATTCCACCTAATTCATCAATTACTTTCTTGAAGCCATCTAGGTCAATCATTGCATAATAATCGATATGCATATCTAACATTTTTTCTACACTAGCAATCGAGGTTTCTACCCCATAATTATTTGCGTGAGTAATTTTATCTTTATAATTTTCACCTACTATTTCTGTGTACGTATCCCTTGGTAATGATAGTAGGGATACGGATTCATCAGTAGGGTTTAACAGCATTAGAATAATGGTATCGGTACGCCCTACGAAATCCCTACCCTCTGCATCAAGTCCATATAAAACAATGGAAATAGGTTCTTTTAAAATATTTTTATCTTCTTCCTTCTTATCCTCATTCCAATTTATTCGATCGATTGGTTGGTAGGAATTACCAATTTGATGCCATACATACGCTCCAGTAGCAAATAGGAGAAGGAAGACCGCCGTCATTATTATAATCGTTATGCGTTTTACTTTTCTCTTCGCTCTAGCTTCTTTTCTTTTCGGGAATTTTGTCATTTTGCTTGTTTCTCCTTCATATACATGTCTTTATCTTTTCCCACTTTACCTATTTTATCTTAGCTGTGATTTGTAAACAACTAAAATCTATTTTATGATAATTTAGAAATAATACATCAAAAGTGCTACAATATCAATAACGATATTATATTCCGTTTAGGTACAAAAAGGAGCTATTTAAATGAAAAAAGGCTTAATGATCATTGTAAGCATTATCACCCTTATTTTACTAGGTACGTTAATCTTTGGAGCCTATAAATATTACAATTTGTTTCATCGAATATATGACCCCATTCCTGACACAGGTAATATACAGTCTGAGCAAGGAAGTAGTGCTATAAGTACAGGAAAAGAAACTCAAAATAAGGATTCTGAGCCTAAACCCTTCTCAATATTGCTCCTTGGAGTCGATGCTCGCGATGATGAAATAGCAAGATCAGATACCATAATTTTTTCGACCGTTAATCCATCAACTAAGAAGATTACTTTACTATCCATACCTCGAGATACTTTAGTTACTATTCCAGAGCGTGGAGATGACAAAATAAACCATGCCATCGTTTATGGTGGAATTCCACTAGTTAAGTCCACTGTGGAAAATTTTTTACAAATCCCTGTGGACCATTATTTAACCATTGACTTTGAAGCCTTTCGACGAATCGTTGACACCTTGGATGGCATTGAAATAAACGTTGAGAAGCGAATGCGCTATATCGATCCAACGGATGGAACCAATATTGATCTTCGGCCTGGCTTGCAGGTTTTGGATGGGAAAAATGCGCTAGATTATGCCCGTTATCGCAAAAGTAATATTGGACCAAACGATTCTGATTTTGCTCGTATTGATCGTCAGCATGAAGTGATTAAAGCTGTGATTGATAAAACGAAGAATAACCTTTCTATTTTTACCTTATTTAAATTCGTGGATATTATGGGAGACCATATCAAGACGGATATCAGCCGAAATCAAATAGAAGATATGCTAAAGATCTATCGTAGCTTTTCTTCAGAAGACTTAGAGATTCTCAGCTTAGCGGGAGAGGATAAAGTGCTTCCTTACGGGGAATACAAATTATATTTTTATGTGATTGATGATCAGGAAGTTACAAGAGTGAATGAGATATTGAAAAAAAGTTTGCAATTAGATGACGATTTAAATACAAATGAAAAGAATGAAAACAATTCTAACTTCTAAAGAAATAAGAAAGGGCAAGTTCCATTTTTTCATGGTTCCTGCCCTTTTTAATACCTTCCTACTTATGCGACCCCTATTTTTCGAAAACGCGAATTTGAAGAATACTATTATTTAGCTCGCCAATAGAGGTTGCTAATGCTTCTATTTTTTGCTCGATTCGTAGTAAGAGATACATGGTAATGACAATAGGAAATCCGACTTCACCGATTAACGGAATCCATTGTTCCATTCGCTTCTCCTCCTTCTTTTTATTCATTAAATAGTATTTGCCTTTTTTTTCAGACAGGAAAATTTTCTTACTTTCCTACCGATAAAAATAGGGAAATCTCCAATTTGGAAATTCCCCCATTTTGTCATTACCAGAAGTTCATCTGCTACATATGCTGATGTGCGTTATTATGCAGATACCACATCAGTGATTGTTCTTTCCACAACCCTTGCATTTGCTTTAGCCGCAATCTCACCTGTTGCAAAAAGGAAGATATTTTTCGCAACGATTAAATCCATCGCCTGCTGAACAGCCAATGCATCTACGGGTTCCTTGGGGTCTGGAACAGAAATTTTGGCAGACTTCCCTTCGGCGGTTTGAAAATATAGCTCTAAGGTTTTTGTTGTCATCTACGACTCAACTCCTTTCCATATAAAGTCGCAGCTTAAATCAGCTTATAGCTGAATAAGCTCTTCACGATCTGTGCGCTCTGTCATATAGAGTGGGTTGTTTTGCAAAGCTGCAATAGCTTGTCCCACATCAAAGACATCTTGGTCGGTTGCCTCTGCTTTTACATTATTGTAGATACGGTTCTTTAAGATGGGGTTGCCATCTAGCTCTGTACCTACTTGTAATACAAGGGTAAACCTAGAAGTATGAGGAACACTACTTACTGGCATAAGATCAGCCTCCTTTTTTAAATAACCGGCCGGTTTCATCTTATATAGTGTAGGGAGTTAATTAAATGGAGGACAAGCTTTTGCCTTTTTTTTGAATTCTTTTTCGATAGGTTTTCACGGTGTTAATGGATACTTGGAGTAGACTTGCTATTTCTTGGGGACTAAAGCCTTGGATGGATAGATAAAGCGTTGTTCTTTCCCTTTCCGAGAGCAGTTGATTTAGTTGTTCCAGTAATATTGGGGTGTCTAGATCCGGTAAAAAGGGTTGCTGAGGATGTTCATATTCTATACGCTGTGGATCAATTGGGATAAAGGAAAGGTGATGCTTTTGCTGTTTTCGTAGAATGGAATAAAGATGTTGCCAGATGCGATTTTTGAGAAAGGTTCCAAAATAGACGCCGTATTTTGGATCATAGTCGGAAATTGCTTTGATTGCGGCGATAACTGCTTCTTGATAGGTGTCCTCAAAGCTGTTATCTACGTACTTCTTCCTTGCAAACGTCAGTAACAAAGGTCTATACCGGTGTAGTATCGCCTCCATGGCAGCGACATCACCCTGTTGTGCATTACCAATCAAATCTTCCATTAATGTCTCTCCTAATAGAAGACCGATCCTCTGTGTATTGTGCACAATTCTATCATATGCGGAATACCAAAGATTGTAAATTATTTTTTACAAAATTCGGCAATTTATCCGTTTTTTTGATTTTATTTGAAAAAGAAAGCATCCCCCCTTTTTCCTACAAGAGCAATTGCTCTATAAGGTAAGGGAAGATGCTTCTGCTATCTTAGCTTCTATTGTCTTACTTCTATGTTATTAATTCTATGTTATGTTATAGTTCTTCTAGCAATTCCAGCAAACGATAAATAATCACTGCGGTTTGAGCTCTTGTTGCTTTTTGTTTTGGTGCAAATTCATCCGCTTTTATACCAGTAATTAATCCTTGGTTAGCAATATAGCCTACTGCCTCTTTTGCCCACTCTGCCACAAGATTAGCATCGTTAAATGCTTGTACTTCGGTATTTTTCTTTTCATTTCCTTCAAGCAGCATCAGAGTTCTCATCAGAATCACAGCCATCTCTTCCCTAGTGATTGCACCATTCGGATTGAAGCTACCATTTGACCCTATCACAATACCTTGGCTTGCAGCGATTTCTATCGCATTCTTATACCAGTCAGCGGTTAAATCATTAAATACTACCTTATTTGGACCGACCTGTAATTGAAGTGATCTAACTAATAGGGATGCAAATTCTGCTCTAGTAACCAAATCCTCTGGAGCATAATGAGTATCATCTTTTCCTTTGACAATTTGCTTCGCTGCTAATACCTCAATTTGCTCTTTTGCCCATGGGATTTCAATGTCCACAAAGCTCTTTTTACTTTCCATTACTGTATACTTACTAAAATGCTTTGCATCAAATTGAATACTATTATCAGTCGCGTTTTTACCACCAACATACTCCCATTTCATGGTTTCTTCATTATAGTAATATACACCCAGCTTTTTGCTATTGTTCACTTTGCTAGAATCCAATTGGAATACCACTGTTATTGGTTTATTAAAGCTTATTTTTTCTAGTTGATTATTATTTTGTAGGAATAAATCAAAATCAAGAATGCTTGAAACCTCTTGTTGATCTACATCCTTGCTATGGAACAACTTAGTAGCATCTTCTTCTTTAACTACCTTTGTTTGTAGAAGAACCTTACTGTTTTCATTGATTTTAATTGAATCTGAATTAATCTCAATTACAGCTACGCCTATATTAATTGCTAGTGTTTTATTCTTATCCATCGCTTTTGTTAATAAATCAGACTCTAATGAAACACCAATATTACTTGCATCTTCTTCTACTACAACATCAATGGTTACCTTACTACTATTTTCATGCTCAATTTTCTCAATCATCTTCGAAGAATCTAATTCTAAGGTAACAGTAATGTGTCCATCTTCATCCTTCGTTATTGTTGCTTTCCCGTTTTCTGTTTGCTTTACATTATCTGATGGGTTAGGTCGGGTAGGCGTGGACGCTTTAATTAACACAATTTCAGCGGTATTTCGAACCCGTAGACGTTTGCCACTAGCATCCTCTGATGATAATCCGATTGCACTTACGCGGTCGCCAACAGCAATACTAGAATCCCATTTACCAAGCATTGCAGTATTCTCTGTTCCATCACCAATATATCCATTGACATAGACGCGTGCTTCACCTGTGCCATCATTAATGTATAGGGTATTGTCTGTCATTCTTGTAACGATACCTTCTACCTTAACTAGCCAGCCTTCATTTTCTTCAAGCATACTATCCGCGGTTGTCATTAGCTTAGGTTCTACTAATTCAATAGGATCTTCTAGAACGACTAGGTCAGTTTCTTCGTTCTCAATCGATAGCTCTAAGTCACCATCATATTGATCAAGCCATCCAGTGATTCTTACTTTTGCACCAAGTGGAATCTCTTTTTGGGATACTCCAAATACAGTGATACCACCAGTTTCATCCTGAACATAAAGCACTTCAAAGAAGGCATTATTGCGGTTTTTCGCTTTGGTATATGCTTCAGATTCTGCAGTAACTCTACCCTCAATTTTAAAGGTTTTTCCTAATAAATCTGGAGTACCATCATGATCTGCATCCACTCTTAAATCATTAATAGATACTAATGGAATTTCCTTTGGTGGAGCCATCCAGTTTAGCACATTCTCTGTAATTTGTTTATTGGAATATGCATTGTCTGAAGCTGCAGTTTCAAAGTCGGAGAAGAAGGTTGAGCCTGCAACAATAACCTTTCCTCCACCTGGTAAAATTTCTGCTGCTAAAACTTTAACATCTCCTTGTGCTACAGGAATTCTATCGAATTGGCTAGAATCTGCATCAATGGTTTCTGTCGTAGAGTGTCCTTTGATTAGGAAGTCTACTGCTGTATCATCTGCATTTTCCTTTAGAATTACTGAATTACCACTGTAGTAGCTGTAGGTATATCCTTCAGGAACGTTATTGGTTAAATCATATTTACTAGAAATATATTGATCAAAATATAGTCGATAGGGTTGCCCACCATTGCTTGTATTATCGACTACTTCATCATCGTTAAATCTTAGATTTGAATTAATCGCTTCTAATACTTTATTACCCTGTGCGGCATTACCGTATTCGCCTATAGGATCTTTATAATCCGCACGAGAGGTAATGATTAATGAGCCACCATTTTCCATAAACTCCTTAATCACTGCCACTTCAGCATCCGTATAGAGCGATTTTTGTAGATTATACCTTGTATCATCATAGCTTTGTGGATCTGTTAGAATTAATATTTTGGCATCTTGTAAGTCTTCGGCTGTTATTTCATCTGGATTTTCATATAGGATAAATTGTTTATCCCGAAGCATTTGTTTTAGTGTGAGCATTTTTCCTGCATAATCTCCACTTACATATTGATTGTAGTGGCCTGCATCAAGCACCACCTTGGTTAAATCTTCTTTATTGGCAATGGTCATCCTTGTGCTGCCAGTAAATACCTTATCTGTTCCGTTGAAATGTATCGTTGCTTGAGCATAAAGAGTAGGTTTACCCACTTTATCCGCTATCCATGAAACCTTAGCTATTCCACTCTTACCTGGGGCAATGGCGCTAATCGTTTCGCTACCAATTTCATTTTCTGGTTTTATTGCATCTTTATAGAATTTCACTTCTATATTAGTAAGCTCACTATTGCTGTTATTATAAATTGTCGAAGAAACCTCAACGGTAGAATTAACAATCGTTGGGTCTTGGCTTACCTCTACTTTTGAAATCCCTACTGGCACCACTTCCCCAGTCCATACTGGTGCTGATACGGCAATATCTTTGTCAGATTGATCGACGCGTACATAATAGTAGCTGTACTGTGGAGCTAATTGGAATTGCCAGTTGGCCGTATTTGTGGTAAATGTTTTGGAAGCAACCACGACACCACCATTAGCAATAATGGAAACTTTACCTATTTGATCTGTTGTATCTGGGTCATTAAGCTGAATATTCATATTCAGTGTTTCTGGATTATCCAAAATCGTACCCATCATTTGGCCGTTTACTTTATAGGTAAGCTCTAGATTCTTATCCTCTGTTGCATAAACTCTCATTTGCCTAATGGCATCATAAATATTTTCTCTAGTTAGCTCTTCTGCCAATACAACGGTTCTTGCATCATTCGCAGAAACCCAATTAGCTAAGTGGTTATCTTGGTTATTGGATGGTGCAACATGCCAGCCTTTATCTAATGCTTTTGTATAGTAATCATAGCTTGGGAAGTAGCCACTGCTTCTTACGGCTCCTTCACCATTTCCTACTTCGATTAAATGAACCACATTGTCCACTGCCTGATTATAGAATCCAAAATCGGCAAAGTCACCAAAAGTATTACCTGGATGATTTAGTTGAGAAATCGATTCTGGGTATTGAGCAATTTTGTTATAGTACGCTTCTAGATTCATTGCAGGGTTGCTTCTTGATTCAAACCAATCGGTATTAAAGGTGTTAATGTGTCCCCAGCCACCTGTACTACCGCTCCAGGTCATTTCAAAGCCGCCAATGGCAACAAAGCTACCATCTGCGTTATATTCATTTGCTTTTTCCTTCAAAAGTGCCCATTCGCTACTCTTTGTGTAGTCTAGGTCACTATCAAACCAATTGGAATGATCAGTGATGGCGAAGAAGTCGGCTTGTGCATTGTCTCTAGCCCATGTATAGGCATCATCTGGCGTGCCTTGGCCATCGGATAGATTGGTATGGCTGTGTAATTGGCCATAGAAGAATTGAAGTGTTTGTTCTCCAACATAGAAATCCCATTCCACAATTGCAGTTTGTGGTGTTGGAGCATTATCGGCTACGATTAATTTTACGGTGTGTTTTCCTATTGTTAAATCAGTGTTCGGTTGATAGCTGATATTGGTACTGGTTACTATTGCATCTGCAGTAACCTCCAAATTGTCTACAAATAACTGAACTGTCTCTTGGTTAATTCCTGAGACATCGCTATATTCTGCACTAACCACTGGACGTAGATTAGCTCCTGTATAGGTACCACTTATTGGTTGTAAGTTAGTAACTTCCGGTTCTGTAATATCTTCGTCAGACATTAGTATTTCGAAAGGTATACTAATGTCATCTGGTAATTTCGTAGTATTTACACCATCATAAGCCTCAATATAATACTCCATACCTGCTGTATCTAAATCAACTGTTGGGATGGTTGCTATATATTGGCCATTATTTAATTCCATTGTTAACGTTTTATAATCGACTTGTTCTTTTACTCGATAATATAATGTTACACTTTCTACAAATCTGTCGTCTGTCACTGTAGCTCTTATCTCTATATTTTCTGAGATATGTGCGCTTGTAACAGGTGTATGGGTAATCACAGGAGCTGTGGCATCAGGACCTAGCTCTACTTTTGTTACATCCTCAGCACCTCGTACGCGTAATTGAAACCCTTTATAATCAGATAAAATAGCGATTACATCAACCTGGTCTCCAGCAACAATATCGGTTAAAGCAGGAATTTTATAGATATTAATCGTTTGTCCATCTTTATCTGTAATTGATGTATTGCCAGTTGTGTTAATTGTTCCTATTGTTACATTTTCAACTTTCACTAATTGACCTTCAACATCATCGCTAATGTCTGCAATGGTAATTAATTTTGGTGCTGGTAAGGCATTATTACTACTAATTACTTCTACATCAGTTGTTGCATCTGGAACTACCTCTAATAGTCCGTTAAATGCTTGAAGGGCACCTGTAACTTTAACTTCATCACCAACATTAAGGCTTAGCCCATATTTATATAAGTCTATTGCAGCAGTCTCATCCTGGATATAATTATTACTACCGTCTTTATAGGTTACGACACCTGTAACAGTTACATAGTCACCTATTGCTTTTGCTCTCGCTTCTGCAATGGATAGTTCGGTTATCGGTATTACGGTAACAAGAGCAGAATCCTGGAATGCGCCATCTTCAGTGGTTACTGTGATCGTTGCGGTTCCATCAGTTAATCCTGTTACTTTTCCATTATCTACAGTCGCTACAGCTGTATTATTGCTTGACCAAAATACCGCTTTATTGGTTGCATTTACTGGTTCAACTGTTGCGGTAATTGTTTTTTCTTTACCCACATATACCGAAATACTTTCTTGGTTTAATGTTACTCCAGTAACTGGAACATTGGGTTGTACTGTTCCATCCATTGTATGACTACCTAGATAGGTAAAGGTATCCTTTGGATAGGAATCCCATTCACCTGCAGGGTCAAATACGTCGGTTGAGTTGGTATCACCGCTAGTAATATTGCTTTTTCTTACTAGGGTATGATCCATTGTTGTATTATCTCCTGTCCCCCATGCTGAACCCGGGTCAACACCTACTTGTCCAAAGACATCAATAATGGTATCCCCATTTTTTAATACAATGGCATCATCACCATTAAAATTGGCTACTCCACTGGTAGTATTAGCAATCGATTTAATAGTATCAACGGCACTAGGATATGCAATGATGTAAACGCCACCATTTTCTAATGTTCCACTTAAGGTTAGTGTAGAGCCTGGAGTACTCGCTCCATTTGAATATAACTCCACTTTATAAGTTGATAAATCGATCGTGTTTCCTGTGCCATTATAGATTTCTAAGGCTTTATTATAGCTGCCTCCTTCTATATATTCTGAGAAAAATAGATCAGTGGCATATATTTCTTCTGCTTTGACAAGGTTAGTAGGAAAACTGATAAAGCTAGATAATAGTAACGTAAAAATAAGAATGATACTTAAACCTTTTGTCACTTTGCTTTTCATCGTATTCCTCCATGTGATTTTTAGTGAAATGTAAACACGCTTTCCCCCTTTATTAGAGAATCTATCAACTTAAAACCTAAGTAAAATATATGTTTATTCTATATTGAGCATTAACGATTATAGCACAATTGTTTTGAATTTTTTGTCGATTTCTGTTATAGCTTCTAAATAGTGAAAATACAAAAAAGCCCTTGAGGGATATCCCTAAAGAGCTTAACTTTTACTATATATTTTTCCACCTAGATATATTGCTATATTTACTGATTTGCTAAAATACGAGCAACTACGATAGCAATTTGTTCACGAGTTAGGACATAGTCTCCGCCAAATATGCCATTACCAACACCAACGAAAAGTCCTTTTTGATATAGAGCTAATAAATAACCATTAACATCATCGCCATACCCTTTAGTATCTTTAAAAGGAACATTTCCTTTTACTGGATCTAATCCTAGCATTTTTGCAATCATAACTGCTGCATCTACACGAGTAAGTGGTTTTGTGCTTTCTGTTACTACTTTACTATCCTTTTCTACTAATCCAAGCTCAACTGCTTTATTTGCATCCTTTACAGCCCAATCAGGAACATTCCCAACTGCTGTAGTTGCTGCTGAATCACTTGAAATATTTAATACTCTTAACATTACAGTAATAAATTCAGCACCGGTTGTTGATTTTTTTGGTTCTAAGGAACCACTAGCATTTCCTTTAAGAATTCCTGCTTCTACTGCTTTAGCAACATCTGCTGCAGCACTTGGATCAATATCCTCGGCATCAGTAAACTTTTCATATAATACGCCATAAGTTTGTTGAGTAACTGTAGTTTCTGCGAATGCAGGTAACGATGCTGTTAATAGTAAAGCAGAAATTAAGAATAATGCTACTACTTTTTTCATGATATAGCCTCCTAAAAATTTATTTAAAAACCATAATTTATATAATTACGACAAATAGTAAAAAATTCCTTCTTTTTTACATATTTTAAAAATTAAAATTTTAGCAAATGCTTATAAATTTCGTTTTGAGGTAAAAAACGCTGCAATGGTTTGTTGATTAATGTTGCTCTTTTTTCTAGCTCCCCTATTTTCCCGTATGTTAAGATGAGCCACATTTCAGATTCTACTTTAATGAATGGGTTTTTAGTCCCAATCAGGAATTCCTGCTCAGCTTGGCCATATTCCTTTAAAAAGTAATATGCTTGTCCTAAAACCATATGCTCTACTTCATTTAAAGAATACTTAAATTTCCGATTATAGTGCTCCTGTTCTAAAAGTGGTAAGACTTTAATAATTTCTTGGCTTATTTGAAGAAGTTTTTCCTGATCCTCTTGAACAATCAAATCTCTGATATAATATCTAGCACTATTAAAAAAGATTTGAAAGTTTTCACTTACAGGTTGTCTTCTTAACAATGATGGCGCCAAGTTAAACGCCTCCTGATAGTTTTCTAGCTTCATTTGCTCATTGATATAATAATGAATCACTTCAGGTCGATGAGGGTTATATTTTAATGCCTTATGGAGCAAGCTTTGTTTATCTTCAGAATCCATCTTTTCATCCATTCTAACCAAATTAATCATACTCATACTATCTGTTGGAATGTAATCTATTGCTTTTTGATAATTAATAATAGCTTGTTCAACTTCTCCTGCTTTTCTTTTTATTTCCGCTTCCTTCGAATAATAAGATCCTAAAGACATGGTTCCCATTAAATACATGAAACCAATAGTAACTGACATTAACAGAACAAGCCCCTTTTTTGAAATAGGCCAAGATAATCGACTAACTGGAGCCAATCCTGCCATACCATAATATAAAAAAGCGACAGAGGTATAGGATAGATCAAAATCAATACTACTATGTAAAAAAATCGAGAGAAAGGCTAGGCCAGTTACTAGAGAAATATATTTTGAATCATCTTTGGCGACTAAATAATCCTTTATAAAAAGAAAGGTGATCACAAATCCAAATAATATAAAACCTATCATTCCTATAAATCCTGCTTCTACACCAACTTGTAAAAAATGAGAGTGTACTTCTCTGGCAATAAAAAACTCTGACATATAATCGTAGTAGATGCTTTGCCATCCCTCTCCTCCGACACCTAGTGGATTAGCCTGAATAATCCTCCATGCAGCTTCCATAAATCCCAACCTTGATACTACACTGAGGGTATCTAGATTAATATCCTGCATTCTTGTCATTATATTTGTTGGGATTAAACTATTGTTTAAAAGAAAGAAAATTCCATAGGATACTGCTACTGCTAGGATACCCATAAGGAGATAGGTCAGGTTCTTATTAAGTCTAGTGGTTAAATAATGAACCAGTAAAACAGCGATCAAAGTTGTCAAAAGCCCTAGCAACAACCACGTGATTCCTATTTCTGATTGACCTACTCCACCTACTAATCTATTTAGTAATAACACACCAATTCCTAGACCGATCCCATTATAAAAAATATAGGAGAGCTTATTTCGCCAAGGAATGAGAATCAATGCCAATAGCCCGATCAATAAATAGACAAGTAACCCACCACGAGACTGGGATAATAAAAAGGTGACTATATTGATATATAATCCGATTGCACCTAATGTGAGATAAATAATGTGCTTTCTCCATAGCAAAAAGTAATTGGAGAAAATAATTCCAATGATATTTATTAATGCTAGGGTATTAGGATATTGCAGTGTTGATCCAATTCTATTCCCTGCATAAAGAGCGTTAAATGGCAGAGTAAATCCAAAGAAGGCTAATAATCCTAATACAGAAACAACAATACTAATCAGAAGATATCCGATAATAAAAAGCGGTTTATTTTCTTTACTGATATGCCTAATCATCAGATAGCTTAGAAAAATAGCTACAAGAATACCAAATTCCTTCCAAGCCCCCATTGCCTCTTCTGGACTGATTAAGCTAATTCCATAACCGAGTATAACCAGGAAAAAAATACCATCCTGCCAAGCTATTTGAAATGTTAGCTTTTCTTTTTTCAACCAAAGGAAAATCATCCATAGAAAGAACAAAGAAAGCATGAAGAAGGTAAATACTGTTTGCTCCCACTGAAAAAAGCTCCCGCGAAATAAAAAACTAGCAAATAAAATGACCATAAATAGAATCGTTGTAAGTTTCTCCACCATTTTACCCCTCTCGTATATTATGTTTAGGCTCTTC
>DJVJ01000053.1 GCA_002441135.1 Caryophanales bacterium UBA6259
ATTTGCTACAATCAAATCCATATTTTTCTTTTCTAATTTAGCATTTGCTCGCTCTATAAGGTGTTCAGATTCGGCAGCGAATCCTACTAATACTTGCTCTTTTCTCTTTTTAGCTCCAACTTCATATGCAATATCCTTGGTTCGTTCCATTTCGATAATCCATGGTCCATCCGCTTTTTTAAATTTATGCTGATGTACCACCTTTGGCCGGTAATCGGCTACAGCTGCTGATTTAATAATGACATCTACATCATCCAAGCGCTCCATTACTTTCTGATACATTTGTTCTGCGGTTTCAACAGAAACAAATTCAACTTCTGAAGGAGGTTTTAAATTAGATTTCCCTGAAATCAATACTACCTCAGCACCTCGATTCACAGCTGCCTCAGCTAAGGCATATCCCATCTTCCCAGTAGAACGATTGGTAAAAAAGCGTATAGGATCAATTATTTCTCTTGTGGCGCCAGCAGTAATTAAGAATTTTTCCCCTTTCAAATCTTGTTGCTGGTTAAAAAAATGTTCTATTTTATTTACAATTTCTTCAGGCTCAGCAAGTCTTCCTTTTCCAACATATCCACAAGCGAGAAGACCTTCATTTGGCTCAATAAACTGAACTCCTCTTTCCTTTAGAAGAGAAATATTGGCTTGAACTGCAGGATGATCATACATATGTACATTCATTGCTGGCGCAATCATGACTGGGGCCTGAACCGCTAATAGAGTGGTTGAAAGCATATCATCAGCCAGCCCATGTGCAAGCTTAGCAATAATATTCGCTGTAGCAGGAGCAATAACCACTAAATCTGCTTGATCAGCAGCATAGATATGTGAAACTACCTCTGGGTTTTTCTCCTCGAAAGTATCTATTAATACTTCCTTTCGCGATAATGTTTGAAGAGTTAAAGGGGTGATAAACTTGGTAGCAGGCTCTGTCATTATCACCTGTACCTGATAACCCTTTTTCGTTAATTGGCTTACAAGGGGAGCTGCTTTGTATGCAGCAATTCCCCCAGAAACACCTAAAAGAATATTTTTCCCCATGATAATCACCTTTTAAAAAAATAACAACCGAAGCTGGTTGTTATTTATCCTCTCTTATCTTATATTCAATCACTAATTTGCCGTGCTCAATCTCTTCTAATGCTTTGCCAACATCCTTTACAGAATTTGGCTTTTCAATTAAAAGTGGATCATGATTTCGAAGTGCTCTTGCGCGTTTTGCAGCAGCAACCACCAAAAAGTATTTACTATCTGCTTTTTCTAACAGTTTGTCAATAGATGGATAAAGCATTTTAAATTTCCTCCTTTAACCATTGTTCATAATAAGGTAAAATCCGTTCTTTTCGCAATCTTTCTGCTTCGATAATGGATTGAATTCGTTTTACTGCCTTTTCTACCTCATCATTAACAACAGCATAATCATAATGTCTCATCATTTGCAACTCTTCTTTTGCTACATTCATTCTATTTAATAAGGATTCCGGATTTTCTGTTCCCCGATGAACAATACGACTCCTAAGCTCCTCAAAGGAAGGAGGCATTAAAAAGACAAAAATACCATCAGGATACGTTTCCTTTACCTTTAAAGCACCTTGAACCTCAATTTCCAAGATAATATCCTTACCTTTATTTAACGTTTCCTCTACAAAAGCACGAGGAGTTCCATAATAATTGCCAACATATTCTGCCCACTCTAAAAGTTCATTATTCGTAATCATGGATTCAAACTGCTCTCTTGTTTTAAAGAAATAATTAGTTCCATCTATTTCTCCTGCTCTTGGGTTTCTTGTAGTCGCAGAGACAGAATAGATAATATCCTCTTGTTCATGACGAAGAGAAGAACAAACAGTTCCTTTGCCAACTCCTGATGGTCCTGAGAGTACAATCAGTAATCCTTTTTGATTAAACATATTCCAACACTCCTAAGTTAATCTTCATCCACATTGTCCTTATAGGATAAACGATGAGCGACAGTTTCAGGTTGTACTGCTGACAAGATTACATGATCGCTATCCATAATAATTACTGCTCTTGTTCTTCTACCATAGGTAGCATCAATTAACATATTTCTATCTCTAGCCTCTTGAATAATCCTTTTGATTGGTGCGGATTCAGGACTTACTATAGAAATAATTCGATTAGCTGATACAATATTTCCAAAACCTATGTTGATTAGCTTGACTGACATCTGGATAACTCCTATTCTACATTTTGTACTTGCTCTCTAATTTTCTCTATTTCACTTTTCATATCTACCACATGCTTACTTATGTATAAATCATTCGCTTTAGAACCAATCGTGTTGATTTCTCGATTTAGCTCTTGAATTAAAAAGTCTAATTTCCTTCCAATTGGCTCTTCCTGCTCTAAAATAGAGGAAAATTGCTGGAAATGACTCTTAAGTCGAGTAATTTCCTCATCTACATTTGCTTTTTCAGAAAAAAAAGCAACCTCATTTAATAGTTTTGATTCATCTATTTCAACAACATCAGTTAACCATTCCGAAATTCGAGATTTTAATTTTTTCCTATAGTCATCCACCACTAAAGGTGCTCTCTCTTCTACCTGAACTAATTGTTGTTTTAAGGTATCTAATCTCTGTATAATATCTTGTTGTAGAGCTATACCTTCCTTTATCCTCATTTCAATGAGTAGCTGAACGGCGCTTTCTAAGGCTGAAAGCAAACCTTCTGAAATATCCTCTAGTTCTAAAATGCTAGCTCCATTTTGAAACAGCTCAGGAATAGAAAGTAGATCTTTTACCTCTATATCACCTCGAAGATCAAATCGACTTTTCATCTCATGGATTAATTGAACATAGCCTTCAGCAATCTTCCAATCGATGGCTACGTTAGTTTTCGCTTGATCATCAGTATCAATCGTAATAAAGATGTCTACTCTACCACGTTTGATGTAGTTTTGAATGATTTTTTTAAATCTATCTTCTAATAACAAAAGCTCTTTTGGCATTTTAAACATAGTTTCAAAATATCGATGGTTCACCGAACGGATTTCGATATTATATTTCATGCCATTGATATTTGCTTCTGCCCGGCCAAAGCCTGTCATACTTTTTATCATTTTCATCACATCCATAATTTATAATAATCAATTTTTGCAACAGGTACAAGTCTAAACGGACAAAAACAAGCAAAAATACCCAAATTTCAACGAAAAACAAAGAAAACCAACCTATTTGGTTAGTTTTCTTTCATATACTAAATTTTCTAACGATTTAAACTAAACCCTTAAAATCATTCTTTACTCAAAATCGAAATTGTAAACCTAAGCAAAAATAAACTCGGTACCAGCTAATCGATTCTTAATTTCATTCATTACTCGTAATTCATCAGATTCATCTTTAGCTACAAAGGTAACAGAAAAACGTACAAAATTTCCTGCATCATCCCATGGTACAGTTGAGATTAACTTTTCTTTAATTAAATATTGAGAGAAGTCCTCTGCTGTCTTAAATTGTAATCCACCTTTTATTCCTTTAGGTGCTTCTACATACAAAAAGAATGACCCTTTTGGCTTTTCGGCTTTAAACCCAAATTCCTGCAATGTGGCTACAAGTAGGTTATGTCTTCTAGAGTACTTTTCAGAAATTCTTTCGGTAATCTCAGGATGCTCTAATGCATATTTTGCTGCTTCTTGAATTGCTAAAAATTGACCAGAATCATTGTTGTCCTTCACAGTTGCAAATGCTTTAACAATTAGTTCATTTCCTGCAACAAATCCAATTCTCCAGCCAGTCATATTAAAAGACTTGGACAAAGAATGAATTTCTATCCCCACATCCTTAGCTCCAGGTACAGATAGAAAGCTTAGTGGTTTTTGACCATCAAAGGTTAAAGCAGCATAAGCAGCATCATGAATAACCACGATATTATACTTTTTCGCAAGCTTAATCACTTGCTCAAAAAATTCTACAGTGGCAACTGCTCCAGTTGGATTATTGGGATAATTTAAATATAAGAACTTTGCTTTAATTAGCACATCTTCCTCTAAGCCTGCTAAATCCGGTAAAAAATTATTTTCCTTTGTTAATGGAAGATGAACCACCTGTCCACCTAACCATTCTGTATGTGTACCTAAAATTGGATAGCCAGGAACTGTCATTAAGGTAATATCACCTGGATTAATAAAAGCACTTGGCAACATTGATAACGCAGACTTTGCACCAATCACATGGACAATCTCTTTGTCCGGATCAATACCACTTACCCCAAACACATTTTCCAAATAACGGGATGCTGCCACCTTAAAATCTCTACCGCCATTATCTGCATATCCTCTATTTTCTGGCTTTTTGGCCTCCTGATATAATTGTTCAACCACGCCTTCTTCTGCCATTTCATCAGGTTCGCCAACACCCATATCTAATAATTCAAGTTCTGGGTGATTTTTCTTGGCTTCTGCTTTTGCTCTTTTAATTTTCTCAAATTTATAAATGGCAGTATCTTTTCCAAATTGATTACCACCAATTCTTTCTGCGAATAATTGCTGAATATAACTATCTGACATTACAAGTTTACCTCCCTAAAAATATTGTGAATTTAATTAAAATCCACTTTTCCTAACCAAGTGCCTGTAAATACTTCTCTTGCTTCCCCAGTCATATAGACATGATTATCTTCTTCATTCCAATACACTTTCAAATCTCCGCCTTTTAAGTGCACTGTAACATTCCTAGAGGATCTTCCCGTTAAAGAAGAGGCAACACCAGTTGCACAAGCTCCTGTTCCACAAGCAAGTGTCTGCCCTACTCCTCTTTCCCATACACGCATATCCATCTCTTCGTCTGAAGTAACTGTAACAAATTCAACATTTGTTTTTTTCGGGAAAAGTGGGTGTTTTTCAATGATTGGCCCCCATTTTTCAACCTCAAAATCCTTTGCATTTTCCACATAAATAATGGCATGAGGATTTCCCATTGAAACCCCAGTAAAGTAAAAGGTAACCCCATCGATTTCAATTTTTTCATCAATGATGACTTCCTCAGAAAGTGCCGTTGGTATTAGTTCTCCTTTTAGGATTGGTTCGCCCATATCCACTTCTACTTTGTCAACCTTATCATGAGCTAAATGCAAAGTAACCTGTTGAATGCCTGCTAATGTCTCCACATCTAGCTGCACGCTCTTTTTCAGCTGATGATCATACGCATATTTTGCAACACAGCGAATCGCATTACCACATTGCTCTGCTTCTGTGCCATCCGCATTAAAAATTCTCATCTTAAAATCTGCCGTATCAGAAGGCAAAATAAATACCAGCCCATCAGCTCCTACACCAAAATTACGATCACAAATATCCATTGCCAATTGATTAACTTCTTTTGGAACCTCTTTATAATCCGCGACAACGACGAAATCATTCCCTAATCCGTGCATTTTTGTAAAGTTCAAAGCTATCCCTCCACACTTTTCCTTTTCAAACCTTGTTTATGTAATAAAACTTTTTAAAGAATACTATACAATAAATATAATGCTGTGAAAACAGGTAAAGTTCTAGATGATATAAAATTTATTTAAACCATCCCTTTTTTACAAACCAAAAATACATTGCACTTCCAAGTACTCCCATCAAACCTAGGGAGAGAAAATATCCATATTCCCAACTTAATTCAGGCATATTTTCAAAATTCATTCCATATATCCCTGCAATAAAGGTTAAAGGTGCAAAAATAGAAGTGATAATGGTAAGAACTTTCATTACATTATTGGTTTGATGTGAATTCATCGATAAGTAGCTATCTCTAATATCCGCAGTAATCTCCCGATTGGCCATTACCATTTCTGACAGCTTTAATAAATGGTCATATATATCCGCGAAGTACTCTTTCTTTTCATTAATCCCTACCAAGTGATGAGAATTCAACATTCGATACAGCAAATCTCTCATTGGATCTACTGTGTGCCTTAAATTCAACAATAAATATCTTGTTTCAAATAAATCGTTCAATAAATGAGTCATTGATTTATGTTGTTGATTATCCTCAATCTTATCTAAATCATCTTCAATTTTATAGATAATTGGAAAGTAGTTGTCTACAATCTTGTCCAAAATTTGATAAAACACATAATAAGCATCCCATTTCTCCATATTTTTTGTCGATAATAGTTTTTCCCAAACTTGATTAACCTCATTTAATTGCATCCGATGAAACGTGACGATAAAATAATCCCCAACAAAAAAATCCAATTCATCTTTTGTTATTTCTTGTTCTTCTTCATGAACAATATGTGTAACAAAAAAATTATGGTTATCATAATAATCTAATTTAGGACGTTGAAGCGTATGAATACAGTCCTCGATTGCTAGAGGATGAAAGTGAAATGTGTGATCTAAATGCTGAAGCTCTTCTTCGGTTGGTTCATTAAAATCTACCCAATACCATTTATATTTAGAAAAATCTATATCAGGTATTTCTATATCTTTTTCAAGTTCATTTTGATTCGTTATTCCTATAAAACGGATCATATCTAAACACCTCTCTATTAGCTTGCCAATTTTTTCCCATTTACAACATTAATTTTAACATCAAAAAATCTTATATGCCAAAAAAAACACACACAAGATTCCTAATCTGGAAACCTGTGTGTATCCTTTTGTTGATGGCAAAATTAAATTATTAGCGTCTTACTGGTTTTCTTATTCCCTTGATAGGTAGCAAAATTCTCCATAATCCAAATCCAACCGTAGGAATGGCTCCTGCAATAAAGACTAAAATCCAATCCATTATATTTAATCCAGTGGTTCTAAAAATTGGCTGTAGTGGCTCAATATAAATTACACCAATTAATAGTAGGAAAGAAGACAACACCGCTAATATTAAAGCCTTATTTTCTAAAATATTACGATGGAATACGGAAATATCACTCCGACAATCAAATACATGAATTAGCTGTGCCATAACCAAGGTGGTAAAAGCCATTGTTTGTGCCTTAATTAAATTATTTGGATCATTATTTAATGTAAGAATAAAAACTAATAATGTTACAATTCCGATCATAAATCCTCTACTAATAATCTTCCAGCCTAAGCCTCTTGCAAATACATTTTCCTTACTATCTCGAGGCGGACGATTCATAATCTTTTCTTCTGCTGGGTCAACACCAAGGGCCATTGCTGGAAGGCCATCGGTAACTAGGTTAACCCAAAGAATTTGAATTGGAACTAATGGTAATGGTAGACCCATTAGCATCGCGAAAAACATCGTTAAAATTTCTCCTACATTGGAGGCTAATAAATATCGGATAAACTTCCGTATATTATCGTAAATTCCCCGACCTTCTTCAATTGCAGCAACAATAGTTGCAAAGTTATCATCGCTCAAAATTAAAGAAGAAGCTTCCTTTGATACATCCGTTCCCGTAATACCCATTGAGATACCAATATCCGCTGCTTTAATCGCAGGTGCATCATTTACTCCATCCCCGGTCATGGCAACGACATGACCTTTGTTTTGTAATGCTTTGACGATTCTTAGCTTATGCTCTGGTGAAACACGAGCATAGACATAGATATCATCCACCTTATTCTTAAAGTCCTCACTCGACATATGATATAGATCTTGACCGTTCACAACTAAACCATTGGATGGTAAAATACCTAACTGTTTAGCGATCGCTTCCGCAGTTTTTTGATGATCACCTGTAATCATGATCGTTTTAATTCCTGCTCTTTTTGTTTTAATAATAGCTTCTCTTACTTCATCTCTTGGAGGATCGATCATCCCTGTTATTCCGACAAAGGTTAGGCTTTTCTCTGCGGCTTCTTCCTCTTCAATCCGTTCACCCATTTTTAGCTCTCGATAAGCGATTCCTAGGTTTCTTAAAGCCTCTCCTGCCATTTGATCAATCGCATCTTTTGCTTTTTGTTTTAATGTTGGAGTGAGGGGGATAATTTTCCCTTCCCATACAATAGTAGAACAGCGATCAAGGAGTACGTCCGGTGCCCCCTTAGAGGCAATCACTTTTTTTCCATTATGCTCGACTAACACAGACATCATTTTTCGGTTGGAATCAAACGGGAACTCTTTAATTCTAGTCCATGTCTGATCTAAAGCTTTTTTGGAGATTCCACCTTTTGCACCTAATACCGTTAATGCACCCTCCGTTGGATCTCCTTGAAGCCTCCAAGCCGTTTTTCCTCTTGTGAAAAATCCAGATTTCCCTTCCTTTTCTTCTATTAAATGAGCATTATTACATAACACTCCGATTTCTAGTAATTTTTTTAGAGCCCCTTGACGATCTACCCGAAGCTTTTGTGAACGATAATAAAATTCTCCTTCTGGATTGTATCCTGTACCTGTCACTTCAATTTGTTCTCCCCCAATCCAGACTTTCGTAACCGTCATTTTGTTTTGGGTTAAGGTCCCTGTCTTATCCGAACAAATGACAGTAGCACAGCCTAAAGTTTCTACAGATGGTAGCTTTCGGACAATCGCATTTCGCTTAATCATTCGTTGTACTCCTAAAGCAAGCGCGATGGTAACGATTGCTGGCAAGCCTTCAGGAATCGCTGCTACCGCTAAGCTTACTCCTGCTAAAAACATCGCATAGGCATCTTGACCATGCCAAATTCCCGTCATTACCACTACTGCGGTTAAGATTAAAGAGATTACAATTAATATTTTTCCAAGCTGTTCTAGTCTTCTCTGTAAAGGAGTCTCCATTTCTTCCGTAGATTGTATTAAATCTGCAATTTTGCCCATCTCGGTACTCATACCAGTTTCTACGACGACTCCTACTGATGTACCTCTTGTGACTAAGGTTCCCATAAACCCCATATTTTTTTGATCACCGAGAGGGATTTCTGCGAAAGGTAAAACATCCTCTTTTTTATTTACAGGAACAGATTCACCCGTCAAAGCGGACTCTTCTATATATAGGTCTTGACATTGAATGAAACGAATATCTGCTGGTACGCGGTCCCCACTTTCGAGTAATACAATATCTCCGGGTACAATGTCTAAAGCTGGAATGGTATGGATTTCCCCTTCTCTAATTACCTTAGCATGAGGAGCAGCCATCTCCTTTAGTGCTTGAAGAGACCTCTCTGCTCTGAATTCTTGGATAAATCCTAAAATCGCATTAATAATCACAATCGCGATAATGGTTATTGCATCGGTATATTCCCCTAATAAACCAGAGATTAAGGTAGCAATCAGAAGAACGAGCACCATAAAGTCCTTAAACTGATTTAAAAAAATAGTAAATGGAGAGACGGTTACTCCCTGCTCCAGTTGATTTGGGCCATATTGCTGGTAATTCTTCTCTACCATCTTCCAACTCAGACCTTGCTTTTCTTTCACATGAAATGCATCTAAAATACTTTCTTTTGGAATCGTATGCCAGTTTTGCTTGGACAAGCTTTTCCCTCCCTTGTCTAATACTCCATCAAGGTAAATTTATTCAGACGAGCCTAAAAAAATGATAAAAAAGTACAAGTTGGTTAATTTAATTTGTCCAAAGGGAAAAACTCCATTATACTGAATATATTCGTATATTTGAGGTGACAAAAATGGCTTTTGATGGATTTACAACTCGTGCATTAGCAAATGAATTAGCGGAGCAATTAATCGGTGGTCGGATTCACAAAATTTATCAACCCCATGAAACAGATTTAATTTTCCATATTCGTTCCCATGGAAAAACATATAGCTTATTATTATCTGCGAATCCAACCTTTCCAAGACTATATGTAACGACCAAAACAATGGCTAATCCAACAGAGCCACCAATGTTTTGTATGCTTTTAAGAAAACACTTAGAAGGCGGGGTCATTACTGACGTTGTTCAGGTTAGTAATGAAAGAATCATCCATATGGATATTCATAGCGTGAATGAGCTTGGGGATATTCAGAATAAACGACTTATCCTTGAAATCATGGGTAGGCACAGTAACATCATTTTAATCAACCCAGAAAACAATGTAATTATTGATGGAATTAATCACGTTACACCGGCAATTAGTGCTTATCGAACGGTTTTACCTGGTAGGGAATATATTGCTCCTCCAGAACAAAATAAAGTGAATCCTCTAGAAGAAACAGAAGAAAGCTTTATGCGTAGAATTCAATTGAATGAAGGTAATGTGGATAAGCAGCTTGTTGCCCACTATATTGGGATGAGTCCCAATACTGCCCAAGAGATTGTCTATTTAGCGGGTTTACCCACTAGAGAAAATCTGTGGAGCGCTTTTAAGGAATGGATTGGCAAAGCCAAGGAACATCAATATCAGCCAACCATCTCGGAGGGAATCGATAAAACCGATTTCTCCATTCAGCCAATTACTCATTTGAAGGAAGCTACACATCAAAGCTTTAACTCTATCGGTTTATGTCTAGAGCAATTCTATGATGAGAAGGCAAAACGAGATACGATCAGGCAAAAGGTTCAGGACTTATCTCGATTATTAATCAATGAAAAAGTGAGAAGCGAAAAGAAAATCGAATTTCTTCTCAAAGATAAGAAAAAGGCAGAGGACGCAGAGAAGCTTCGATTATATGGAGAGCTAATCACTGGGCATCTCCATCTGATCAAACGTGGGGACAAAGAAGCAAAGGTAACTAACTATTATGATGAGAATCAAGGTGAAATCACTATACCCCTTGATCCTTTAAAAACACCATCGGAAAATGCGCAAGCCTTTTTCAAGAAATATAATAAATTAAAGACGAGCTTTGCACACATAGATGAACAGCTTGAAGCAACCAAAAGCGATATAAACTATCTAGATACCATAATTACGCAGTTGGAGAACGCCAATGTAGAGGATTTAGAGGATATTCGTGAGGAGTTAATGGATCAGGGATATCTTAAAAACAAAAACCGTTCCCGAAAGAAGAAAAAGGATCCAAAAATCGAAAAATACCGTTCTTCTGAAGGAATAACCATTTATGTAGGTAAGAATAATAGACAAAATGAATTCCTTACTCATAAACTAGCAAACGCATCAGATACTTGGCTTCACACAAAGGATATTCCCGGATCCCATGTAGTAATTAAAGGAACTGAATTTGGTGAAAAAACCATAGAGGAAGCTGCAAAGCTAGCGGCATACTATAGCAAAGCAAAACTTTCCAATCAGGTTCCAGTAGATTATACCTTGATTAAACATGTAAAAAAGCCAAGTGGAGCAAAGCCTGGCTTTGTAATCTATACCCACCAAAATACGGTCTATGTTAAGCCAGAAGAGCAGTTAGTGGATTTATTACGAGAAAAGTAGTAAAAGAATAAAAATGGCGTGACCAACTTATTTATGTTGATCACGCCATTTTTAACACTCACTTATCTTTACTAATTAACGTATCCAGCTGATGTATTGTACTCCCTGCGATTACTGGAGGTTTCTTTTAGCCATTCCTCGATTTCTTCTTTATAGAAATATTTTGTATCGTCAATAACAAAATATGGGAACATTTTGCCCGAAAAACTTCCTCTTTTTTCTAAAGTGTTTTTTTCAATTTGAATAATTTTCCTTATTTCGGACTCTGGCATATTTAAATATGTAGCAACCTCTTGTATATTTAAAACCTTTAGATCTTTTGCGCCACTCTCTATATTTGGAGTTTCAGCTTTTAATCCATTGCCGATATAATAACCACTTACCATAATCGCTATTCCTAAAAAAATTATTGCTAAACTCGCACCTGGATTTTTAAACATATTCTACAGCCTTTCCTTCGTATTTTTCTCGATGTAAATGTCTAAGGCCTTAATTCCCCGTTGCCAAAACCTTATAAAACTCTCAAAGAACTTTATAAAACCTTGTTTAATTCCCTGTTCAACGTGTCCCATTTCGTAAAAACTACTTTGGTTTGATATAACACTCCGAGGGCTTAACTTCGGATACAACGCATCCTACACCTCAAACATAACTGTTTATGTAGTTATGCTGAATATCTGCTTAAATTTATGGCAGCATTGAAATCTCTGTCCATTTCTGCTCCACATTCTTCGCAAATATACCTTCTCTCAGATAGTGATAATCTCGTTTTGATATGTCCACACTTACTACAAGTCTTTGATGATGGATACCATTTATCAGCCTCAACAAATTCAATTCCGTAAATTTCGCATTTATATTTTAGTTGTCTTTTAAACTCATACAATCCTTGCTGTGCTATCGCTTTAGATAAATGTTTGTTTTTCATCAATCCTTGAATATTAAGTGTTTCTATAACTACTTTCGATGGCTTGGTTTTCACTATCTTTGTAGTTGATTGGTGTAAATGGTTGTTCCTAATATTAGATAGCCTTCTATAAAGGTATCTAATTTGCTTTTCGAGTTTTATAATGTTGCTGGTTTTGACGAACGTCCTCCCTTCTTTATTTTCTTCGTATTTTTTAGATACTTTGCGTTGCAACCTACGCAATCTTTTTTCTAGTTTCTTTACTAATCTTGTTTTGTTGATATTCTTAAAAATCATTCCATTAGAGCATATTGCTAAATCTTTTATTCCTACATCTACACCTATGCTTTCTTTTGTTAATTCTTCTTTTGGATTTTCTTTCTCAATCCCTACGGAAATATACCAATACTTTCCGTCAAAGCTTACTCTTGGATTGTTATACCTAACACCTATTGGTATTTGCTCTGATGTTTTTATCCAACCTACTTTTTCAATGAGAACCATATGAGCCTTAATCTTTAATTTTATGTTGTCATTGTAGAATGATGGCTTGCTCTTTTTTCTACTTTTGAATTTTGGTTTTTGAGCTTTTCCCTTAAAAAATCTTTTATATGCGTTACAAGCATCTTTTACTGCTTGTTTTGCCACATTATTAGATACTTCATTAAGCCATTCATACTCTTCTGTCTTTTTCATTAATGTGATCTCTTTTCTTAATTCACCATCATTAATAAATTTGCCACCATTTCTATAATTCTCTTCTTGTCTTGCAATCGTCCAGTTATAGATAAACCTTGCAGTTCCAACTGATTTCCATAGCTGTTTCTTTTGTTCTGTATTAGGAATAATTCTAACTTTTATCGCTAGTATCATTCTCTAACAACTCCTTAATCATTTTCTTTGCCTTGTTTGCTCGTTTACCTTGAAGTCTACTACTAAATACAGTAATAATTTGAATTAAATCTTCAACTAATTCTTGTTCTTCTGTTTTTTCAGTAGTGTCTATAATTTCAATTGTTGTACCATATTTAACACATAGGTTTTCTACTAACTCAAACCCAAATCTCAACAACCTATCTTTATATAGAATTACTACCTTCTCAACCTCTGAATTAGTTATCATGTCTATTAACTGATTTAATCCTTTATTATTGTAGTTAATCCCACTTCCAATGTCTGTTATAACTTCAAACTGATAACCCCTCGCTAACATATATGTCTTAACATTTTCAATTTGTCTTTTAAGGTCATCCTTTTGCTTATGTGAGCTAACTCTACAATAACCTATTACTTTTCTATCTGTAGATTTTATTCCTTTGATTCCTAAAAAATAATTAAGTTGCTCCTGTGAATAATATCTATATCCTGTTGGAGCGACATGATGAGCTTTGAATATACCTTTCTTATCCCATTCTCTTAATGTTTGGGGATTTTTACCTATCATTTTAGAAAATTGTCCTATTGAATAATATTTCATGATTTTATCACCTCATACATTAACTCTAATGTAAACATTGTGTAAAATCAATAAAAAAATATATACTTCTATAAAGTTCCCTTAACTGTTAATCCCCTTCTTGCTAGTTTTATAGATAGTATTAATAAATAAACCGATAATGCAAAAACAGGTAACGTTATGAACAATTGTATAAATGCGGCACCAAAATAAAAATCCATTATTTTCATTCCTTCCCATACACAAGTATAATTTTCCTTTTCATTTTACCATATTATTCCTTAAAGTTGTTTTTTTATTTTGCAAACTAATTAATAGACGTAATTCCATAAGAAAACGATGCATTTTTTTAAACTAATTATTGACTATAACGTTGCGTTATAGTTTATCATAAGCCTTGAGGTGGTAAAATTGTTTTACAAAGTAAACGAAGTAGCCAAAATTGCAGGAATTAGCGTACGTACTTTACATCATTATGACCAGATCGGTCTTTTGCAGCCTGAAAAATTAACGTCTGCAGGTTATAGACTATACTCTGAAAACGATCTTGATCGCCTTCAGCAAATCCTATTCTTTAAAGAGCTTGATTTGAACTTAAATGAAATCAAGGAAATATTAGATAGTCCTTCATTTGATCGTAAAAGAGCACTAGAAACACATCAGGAACTACTTATGGAGAAAAAGAATAGGCTTGAAGCCATTATTCGTTCAGTACAAAAAACCTTAAATTCATTAGAAGGGAAGAGTGAAATGTCAAAGGAAGAAAAATTCAAACCGTTTGATATGAAAAAAATTGAAGAGCATCAGAAAAAGTATGCGGAAGAAACAAAACAAAAATATGGTCAATCTAATGCCTACAAAGAGAGTCAACAAAAAACCTCCACGTATACCAAAAATGATTGGGAAAACATTACCTCACAAGCGAATGAGATCTATAAACAGCTTGCAGCAAATATGAATAAAGGACCTGAGGATGAGAAGGTTCAAGAATTGATTGGTCAGTGGCGACAGCATATAACCGATAATTATTATAACTGTACCATAGAAATCTTTAGAGGACTTGGGGATATGTATGTAGCGGATGAACGTTTTACTGCAAATATTGATCAATATGGAGAAGGCCTAGCAAGTTTTATGAGGGATGCAATGCATCACTATTGTGATATGCACCAAGAATAGAAGTTTGAAGGAGTATAGAACCGATGACGTACATCAGTCTATACTCCCTTTTTTACTAAAGGATTGTAATACCATCCCAGACTGGAATAGCAGCCAAAATAACCAGTGCCCTAAGCGCAAATCCACCAATGATCACTGAGATATCAGAAACTATAGTAAGATAAGAATGATGTCCTTTTTGCTCATTAGCAGCTAAGTCACTGGTTGCAGAAGGAGATTCACTAACATATTGTATAACTGGGACTTTAGAACGCTGATATCGATAAATGTATACTACCAGTGGAAATAACAGTCCAAGTCCGATAAAATATCCCCAGAATACAAGGGCGTAAACACCGGAAATAACTAACGCTACCGACTCCTTGGCTACTGGTCCATTTACCCCTGAGATCATTATTCCTACAAAAGCAGCAACGATAATCAGTTCTACAACGATTAACAATATATGTGCTCGCCCTTCACGCCCTTCGCAGAAACTTTTTTTCTCAACCAGTGGGGCTAAAAGTGCAGTGAGGGATAAACCGGTAGATAAAGCAGAAGCCACAAAGAGAACCGGCATAATCCATGTAGCCCAAAATGGCACCGCTTTGATCACAGCTAGCAAAAGACCTGTATATGTGCCTGTTGCTAGAGCCAGAACTGCACCTGATAAGGTTAATATATTTGGCGCAGATTTATTAGTTAATGTAAAATACCCTTTCAGAAGTCCAACTATAATGAATGCAGCTAAAATATACACACCCCAAGTCATAACAGAACTAAGGTTAGCAAGAAGTCCAATCAAAAGCCATGGCTTAGTAAGCCCCTGGCCAAGGTCAAATACCAAGAGTACAGTGCCAATTGCTACAATCGGAGCAGCAATAAAGTACCCTGTTCGACGAAGACTAGAGTTTCTTCCTAGCCATCCTTTTTCAGCTGCAAATGAAGTGAGATATGCTCCTGCACCGAGTCCACCTAAAAATAAGTAGATTATTATCATCCAATGCCAATGCATTATTCAATCCCCCTATTCTTTTTTTGGAATGATTACCCAAGATGGTTTTGTCAATTCAGGATTTGGCAGTCCTTCAAGCTGATCTACTCCACCCTGAGCTTCTCTCAATTCTGCAAGTTTACCGTAAGTAAGGGCATTTGTAGGACAATTTGCAACACATGCAGGATCTTCCCCATTGTCCTGACGTTCATAGCAAAAATGGCATTTAGAGATTCTTCCTGTGTCATCACTGAATTGTGGAGCATGATATGGACAGGCATACATGCAATATTTACAGCCTATACACTTTTCCGCGTCGTGAATTACAATGCCATCTTTTTCTCTTTTTGTATACGCACCTACAGGACAAACTTCAACACAAGCCGGTTTCTCACAATGATTACAACTTATCGATAAATATGCTTTTGACTTGTCTGAGGTTAATACCCGACGCCACTCGGTACCTTCTTCCCAATTATTTGTAGCTTTACAAGCTGCCTGACAAACCCTGCAGGCAACACACTTTTGCTGATCATACATAAAGCCTATTTGTTCAGTTTTTTGGGCTGCAACCGAACCAGCAGCCGATCCTGTTTTAGATTTGACCAGCTGGCTTCGGAAAATACCTAAGGAAAGTGCGGCAGACCCCATAACACCCATTTTCAATACATGACGACGGCTGATTTTTATAGGTTTTGAAAATTCCACGATTATTCTAATCTCCTTTCTTTTCCCCATTTAGAAAATATATGTGTAGTGGTTGCTCATCTCATTGATTACGTTTATCCAATACGAATGCTCCACCGAAAATTAATACTGCTACCGCAAGTCCACTACCAAGCAAAACATTGTTAGACTCTCTATGAATGGGCTTTATTGGTAACGGTTCATAATGTTCAAATTTCAACTCACCTTTTTCTGACGCACCTGCTGTTCCATCAACTTGTTCTGTCGAGTCGGATTTATCTTTATTATCATCATTACTTGCATACACCTCATCAAGTGATAAATTCAGAAATAATCCAAAAGTCAGGACAAAAATAATAGTTACTACTGTCAAACTACGATGTAATAGTCTGATTTTCTTCATTGTATTTTGATTTCTCCTTTCTATCATTAAAGTAATTTCATTAGTCTTATTTGACCACCTCTAACCGTTGCAATCGATATTCTTCATTGATAATCTTGAAGTTTTTCTCATCAAAACCAGATGAATAATAAACCTTCTTATCTGAGGTAATAAAGATTGCCTCGGTATTAGGTAGATTTTCAATCATCTTCATTCCTTCTTCTAGTCCTAAAAGAAAGATAGTTGTCGACAATCCATCAGCATCTATGGAATCCTTTGTAATAATCGAGACACTAAGTAGAGAGTTTTCCTCTGGATACCCAGTTGTGGTATTTAGAATATGGTGATATCTTTTTCCATTGAACTCTAAATATCTTTCATAGATTCCAGAAGATACTAGAGCCTGATTATTAAGCATAATAATACCCATATAATCCCCCCGTGGTTCTAAAGGATCTTGTAAACCAAGCCTCCAATATGTACCATCAGGCTTTGTGTTAAGAGTAAGTATATTGCCACCTAAATTTATTATTGCATGCTCAATTCCTGCTTCTACTAAAATCTTAGCTGCTTCATCGGCCGCATACCCTTTAGCAATCGAACCTAAATCAACAATCATGCCAGGGGTATTAAGTTTTGCACTAAAGTTCTCTTTGTCTAGGATTAAATTTTGATAGTTTACTAGTGGCAGTGTATTATTTATCTCTATTTCTTCTGGTAACCTTGCTTTTTCCGTACCAATATTCCAAAGCTTTACAAGGGGGCCTATCGTAATATCGTATTTACCACCTGAAATTTCAGAGTAATATTTTCCCTTCTCCAATACATAAAAAGTGTCTGGGCTAAGCTCGCTATATTCTTTTCCTGCCTTAAGATTCAACTGAATTATTTCGCTTTTCTCAGTAGCTTTATTAATCGTCATTCTGTCTTCAATTTCAGAAATTCGGTCAAAGACTTTCTGAAATATTGGCTCAATTTCTTTAGCCTCATCGTATATTGTTATTTTTACTATAGTACCCATCAAAAAAACTGTTTTTGTTACTGGTTCTATTTCCTGAGTTGCAGCTATGTTTTTTGCTAAAGGGGTGCACCCTACTAGAAGAACTGCCAGTAACAGTAAGGAAAGGAAAGAGGATATAGGTGATATTTTTTTCAAATACATAGCTACACAAACCTCCATTAGAAAAGCATAGATTCGCCAAAATATTAATGATGGAACGAAGGAGCAGTATAATGAACCGCTCCTTCATTTATTTAAAAAACTTGATTATTTAGCCTCTGCTAAAGCTTGCTCTGCTAGGGTGAAGAATTCAATAACATGGATGGATACCCCTGCGATATCATCCGTATGGCCTGCATCATCCTTATAGGTTATCTTTGTTGGATCTTGAGTTGTTAGGAGATAAGCCTCAGATTTAGTAGCTTGCTCATGCCATTCCGCTTGTGCGCCACCTTTAGCAACCAAACCATACTCCCCTGATTTGGAGAAGTTATCTTTATCTGGAGCACCTGCTTCTTCTGCAATGCCGTTAAAATCAACACCTACAATTGTTCCGTTCTTAACAGCAATATGAGCCATGTATTTGAAACCTTTGTTAAACTCTGCTTCCTGCGCATAGTAGAAGCCATCTTTATATGGCCCTTCTGCAATAGGACCTTTATCTAAAGCTTCTTTAGCTAAATCAAAAAACTCGATAACATGGATGGATACCCCTGCGATATCATCAGTGTGACCTTGATCATCCTTATAGGTTATAGCTGTAGGATCTTGAGTTTTTAAGAGATAAGCTTCGGCTTTAGCAGCTTGCTCATGCCATTCAGCCTGTGCTCCACCTTTGGCTACCAAACCGTATTCACCGTCTGCAGACAAAGTATCTTTATCCTTACCGCCGTTAATGTTTACCCCGTTCCAGTCTGCCGCCACAATGTTACCATTGATAACCGTTAAGCTAGCATTATATTTAAAATCTTTAGTATATCCCTCTTGTTCTGCATAGTAAGCACCGTCTACATATTTACCTTTTCCAACAGGCCCGTTAGCCAATGCTTTTTCAGCGAGATCGAAGAATTCCACAACGTGGATGGATACCCCTGCGATGTCATCTGTATGACCTTCATCATCCTTGTAAGTTATCTTAGTTGGGTCCTGTGTCTCTACAAGATATGCACCAGCCTTAGCAGCTTGCTCATGCCATTCAGCCTGTGCTCCACCATTTGCTACTAGACCATACTTTCCTGCTTTAGATAAAGTGATTTTATCAGCTCCACCAGCTTGGTTAGCACCGTTCCAAACCGCGGAAACAATTTTTCCATCTTTAACTTCTATGGTTGCGACATATTTCCAACCCTTAGTAAATCCATCCTCTTGTGCAAAATAAATACCGTCTGCATACTTAGACTCTGGTGTTGTAGTTTGTTCAGTTGTTGATTGTTCTGTTTTTGATGGTTCTGTTGTTGTTTTCTCTGTTTCGCTACATCCTCCAAGAGTAAAAACGACCATAAGAATCAAGGATACTGTGAAAATTTTCTTTAACATTAAACACCCTCCTTAAAATAATTTAGTTGCCTTGCACTCACGATCTTACTTTGTGAAAATTTTAACAAATTATCACCTCGCAATTATTTTATTGTAACAAGGAAAAATTTTACATACTGCTCGTATTTTATTAAAAGGCTACATTTGTCCATTGAATTAAACTTTTTTCTCAATCAATAAATGGGCAGCTTCCCTAAACATAAATCAGTTGTCTTAGAAACAAGGTCAAGTTTTGTGAAAAATTTAACATATTAACAACGAACTAATAATTAAAATTTTCATTAAAAAATACTTTTAAGAACTTAGATTCTCAAAAGAGATATCTTTACCACTATAAGTATTAAAATAAAAATAAATGATGTCTAATTGGTCTGAAATGTAATAAATTATTCATAATTTAGGAATATCTAATGAATTATTAAAAGGAAGGAATTTTAGGATTAACAATTTACTTAAAGAAACTTTGCTCTTGTGTTGAATCACAAATAAAACAGATGTCATCTTCATCTTTCCAGCTTAAAAAATGCTTTTCGCACTTACTACAAGTTTTTTGGAAAACTGTATTAACATTACTTTCTGTTCTTTTTATTTTGTTAGTTACGTTAATCGCTTTTTCTTTACAAACATCTTCACAAAGCTTGCAATCTACACAATGTATATCGTTAATAGTAATTAGTCCATTTCCTACATCAAATACTTTTGTTGGACATAGCTTAAAGCATGCTTGGCATAGATTGCATTTATTTTTGTTGATTTCAATACTATAAAATTGCCATTCTGGATACATCTTCTCTAAAGAATAATTTTTATGATTAAATCTCCAAGTTGCAGGTGTTAATTTGGTTATAAAGGATATACTTTCTTTTTTAAAGAAACTAAATAATTCTCTACGAGATAATGCCTGTTCTTCCGGTTCAGGATGCTTAATATCTTTTGTTATTTCAATCTTAAATCTATCCATTTCAACTAATACTTTATTTACATCTTCTAAAGCACTTTTCCATGAAGGGGTTAAGTCTTTATCAATGATCCCAATTTTTCGGATACCCTTGTGGTAATAATAAAGGAGCTCCTTTGCAGATATTTTTGTATTATCTAAAAATAATAAAGTATCCCCAATAACCTTTCTTTTTTCTACAATACCTTCTATGGCATTAACTGGGCAAGAAGGAATACAATCCCCACATGAATTACAATGACTATTTATATTTACTTTTCTATTTTTAATTTCCAAAGCATTTTCAGGGCAATTTTCAATACAAATATTACAGGTACTAAAAGGGCTTGCCTCTCTGACACAAGATTTATTAATGATGATTTCTGCATCTAGGCTTTCTAACCAATTATCAATAAGTGCCATGAAAATCCCCTCCTCTTATATTTATATTTATTAAACAAATTACATTAACTCTTATTTTATTAACATTTTGTGAAAATACCCTAAATTAATTACAATCAATGGATAATCTATCATCATCAAGACAGCAAATAGCTTAGTGACAGTTATTATGAAAATTTTTGATTATATTTGTGCAAAGCTAGCGATATAATATATTGAATTTACAAATAAAATAAGGCAGGTATTGCTATGTCAGATCCTATTACTTTAACAAAAACAAATATAAATACACCAAAAAACAATAAGTCTATGGACATTGATGGGCTTGTTAAGTTTATCTTAGCCACAGTGCTCGCAATCCTACCTTTTCTTTTAGAAAAACAGATTAGTTTTGGTATATTATCTGTTTACTTATTAATCGCTACTCTTGTTACTAGAATTAAATTCCGAACCTTATTAATCAGTGCTGCTTCCTATTTTATAATCGTCCTAATTCCTTACCTTTTTGGTTTTTTGATGAGTGAACTTCTTTATTTCATTACTAATAACGAATTATTTGCATATCATCAAGGAAGCTATGAAGTCTTTCTAAGACTGTTTAGATTGTTTGTAATTTGGTATGTGAGCATCCTATACTTTCACACAACCCCATTGAAAACCGTAATTGGGGTACTGGAAAAACTTTTTTTCCGTTAAAATTAATAGGCTTTCCTATTAAAGACTACTTAAAAATAGTAATGTTTATCGTTTTAGATCTTAAGGAGAAAGGATTGGAAATAAAGAATAGTTTTATAGAAGGGGCACGCGCAGCCATAGGCGGGAACAAAATAAAACTTAAAACAAAAATCAAAGGATTATCTCATATCATTGTTTCATTGCTGGTTAATTCTTTTGAAAAAATAAATGATATACAAAGCCTAGTAGAAAATGTTAACCCTGATGAGTTGTATAATTATAAATTTAAAATATTTATAAGAGAAATAGTTGTAGTTTTGGGCTTTATTATGTTAACATCGGCGCTTTTAATGGTAGAAAAAGGGTATTAATTCAAGAGAATATGTTCTATTCTATGATTGGTTGATACCTTGTAAATTAAATGTCATTTTCAAATTAGCGTTATCAAAAAAGGATTAACGCTTTTTTTGTTGAATTTATTCTACTAAGGAGCAGGAGGTTTAAGAAGAAAATTAAATCTTATAAAGATTTTAAGTTTTAAGGTAATATTGCAGATTATCGTATTTATTTTTTGCAACTTTCAAAAATCCAGGCAAGAGTTGCCGAACAATTGCTGATGACCTGCAAATATAAAATTATTATTTATATCAGGTGGGGTGAATATATAAGTGAGAAATTTAAAAATAGAAACAGGTAGATTAGTTATTACTAAATTCGATGAAAGTATGGTTGAAAGTGTACACCTTAATTCTTTGGATGAAAATAATCGCAAATTTGTACCAGACGAAGTATTTGAGACTTTAGAGGAAACACGAGAAACCATCTTGTTTTTAATGAAGTGTTATGATGGTGAAAACAATGGTCCGCTAGTTTATCCAATTATTCTTAAAAGCGGCGAAAATATCGGATATGTTCAGGCTGTTCCATTGGGAAATAGCGAATGGGAAATTGGCTATCATATTGCTGAAAATTATACACGAAATGGTTACGCAACAGAAGCGGTAATGGCTTTTGTTCCAGTTATAACCAAACTGCTTGGTATTACACAAATTTGGGGAATCTGCCGTGGGGATAATATTGCTTCTCGTAAGGTTTTAGAAAAATGCTCATTTAAACTGCAAAATAAAAGTATCGGGAATTATAAAGGCGAAAAACACGAAGTTTATAAGTATCTTTATAGCATTACATAAGATTAGACAATTACCATACAATGAATATTTTAAATTTGGTAAAAAAGAGGAATGGTCACAAATAGTGGCGTAATAATTTAGCACTTGTTCAACTAAAGAGTATCATTAGGCTATTCCTTTTTATTCCTATCCTTCATCTCTACCAAGATATTTTGTATATCCTTTTCCTGCATTCCCTTTCCAAAACTCGCTTTGCTTGATGATCTCTGGAAACACAGTAATATGTTGTACCTCATTCTCACTCAACCAAGCCACTTCTTTAATATACTGCTCGTCTAGTCCATTACCATAAATATTTTCTGTTGTTAACTGACCATTTATAACTTCCCCTTGAAGATAAATTTCTAAATTATGGTTACCTAAATCTAAATCACTAAATTCTCTAATATAGAGGATTTCACCCGTTTTTATATGATATCCCGTTTCTTCATAAGCTTCTCTAATGGCACATTCCATTATATTTTGATCTTTTTCCTCTAAACCACCACCTGGCGGTACCCACCACTCTTTTTTGGTTACTGGATGTACATGCTAAACAAGCAATACCTTATTATCTTTAGTAACAATTGCTCCAACCTTTATCCGGTGTTTCATCTTTGTTTTTTCTCCTCTTGAAAAATAATTTATCCTTATATTACCATAACTGACCTCAACTTTTGATCTAAAATAAAATAAAAACAAAAGGTTAACTATTTTCAATAATAGCTAACCAAACATAATTGTTATTTACTTTAGCCCTCTACTTCCCGGCTTTATAGCTGGGATGTTTCCTTCTTTACATATTGGACAAGCCTCAACTTCATAAGCTTCAATTCCTAAAGAAAGAAGCGCAGAAAAAGGATAGCCAAAATCAATTTTTCCATTGCTACGATCGACGAGAACTCCAACCCCAACAACTTCTGCACCCGCCTCTTCGACCACTTTAATTACCTCTTTGACAGAGCCTCCTGTGGTAACTACATCCTCAACCACCAACACCTTTTGTCCTTTATGAAGCTCAAATCCTCTTCTTAAGGTCATCTTTCCTTGTTCACGTTCACAAAATATATTTTTTACACCGAGTGCCCTAGCTGTTTCATAGCCTACTACTATTCCTCCGACTGCTGGAGAGATTACGACATCAATTTCCTGATCGTTAAACGGGTGGACTAATTGCTGACAAAGCGTTTCCGTGTGCTGCGGATATTGCAAAACCTGAGCCATTTGCATATATTGATTGGAATGCTTTCCTGAGGTCAAAATAAAATGCCCCTCTTTTAAGACTCCTGTTTCTTTTAAGATATTCATCACCGTTTCCTTTTCCATAATTCCCAATCTTCCCCTCTCCAATAGATAAATTAGTAGGTGTCTCTAATTCCCTTTTCTACTCTATCTTTTCAAATCATTAACCATTTTTTGAAATACCTCACTGGGATTCGTCGCTTGGGTAATAGAGCGACCAATAACAATATAATCTGTTCCTAAACCAAAGGCATGTTTCGGTGTGGTAATCCGCTTTTGATCCTGCGTATGTTTTGATTGAATCTCCTCTTCTAATCGAATACCTGGGGTTACCGTTATAAAACTATTTCCACAGGCTCTTTTTATCACACCTACCTCTAAAGGTGAGCTTACCACACCATCTAATCTGGAATCCTTGGCCATGATTGCATAATGCTCTACTACGTTTTCTATCGGCTGAATAATCCCGATTTCTGTTTCTAGCATTTTTTGATCGGTACTGGTTAATTGGGTTACACCGATAATTAATGGCTTTCTTTGATTGACAGCCACGTTCTTCTCCACTTGTTTTCTCGCTTCCTCCATCATTCTTTTTCCACCAGCAACATGAAGATTAAAAAGCTCCACTTCTAAGCGTGTTAATTGAGCTGCCGCTCTACCCACCGTATTTGGGATATCATGCATTTTTAAATCTAAGAAAATTTTTAACCCTCTTTTTTTTATTTTCTCAATCATCGAATACCCTGTACCATAAAATAATTCCATACCCACTTTAACAAACTTAACTTGCCCCTCTAGCTGGTCTAAGAGTTGGATCACTTCCTTTTCCGTAGGAAGATCTAAGGCTAAAATAATTTTTTCTTCCATTAGATTAAATTCCACCCTTCTCCGGTTAGATCCGCTATTTTCTCTACACCCATCTGATTTAGTACTCTAGGCAAATCATTGATAATTTTAGGCATTACATAAGGATCTACAAAGTTAGCGGTACCTATAGCAACCGCTGATGCGCCCGCCAAAAAGAATTCCGCTACATCCTCTGCAGAAGAAATTCCACCCATCCCAATAATTGGAATGGAAACCTGCTTATAGACCTCATAAATCATCCTTAAAGCGACCGGTTTGATGGCAGGTCCTGAAAGCCCTCCAACCTGATTGGCCAGAATTGGCTTTTTCGTTTTTAAATCAAATCGCATACCAATTAGAGTATTAATCATACTCAATCCATCTGCTCCAGCTTCTTCAACTGCCTTGGCCATGGCAACGATATCTGTCACATTAGGAGAAAGCTTAACAAAAACAGGTACTTGGCTTGCTTCCTTTACTGCTTTGGTTAAATCATAGGCTGTCTGTGGATCCGTTCCAAAGGTGATCCCACCGCATTTCACATTGGGGCAAGAAATATTTAATTCAATCATTGAGACCCCTTTGGCTTTAGAAATTCTTTCTGCCACCTCTACATAATCCTCTGTCATGGTTCCTGCCACATTCACAATAATTGGCACATGAAATTGCTCAAGCCAAGGAAGTTCTTCCTCAATTACTGCATTCACTCCTGGATTTTGCAAACCAATCGAATTTAACATTCCAGCCGGTGTTTCTGCTAACCTTGGCGTATTATTGCCTAAGCGTGATTCTAGGGTGGTTGCTTTAACGATTACGGCACCTAATTGACTTAAATCATATAACTGACTATATTCTCTACCAAACCCAAAGCAACCTGAGGCAGGCATTATTGGATTTTGTAGCTCAAGATTTCCTAGCTGAACCTTTAATCGATTTCCACTCATAGCAGCACCTCCCGAAAGGAAAAGACTGGTCCTTCTTGGCAAATTTTCTTATATCCCTTTGGATCAATCATAGTATCTACTTTTATAACACAGCCATAGCAAGCCCCAATTCCACAGCCCATTCTCTCCTCTAAGGAAAGGTAGCCATTAATCGGTGTATCTAACCATTCGTTCTGAATTGCCTTTAACATAGGTGTTGGTCCACATGCATAAAAAGTACTGCCTGTTTGCAATAGTTTCTCATTTAAATAATCGGTTATTAGATCAACTACAGTTCCTTTGATCCCTTCCGTACCATCCATTGTTGCGATATTGACTTCTCCTACTTGACTAAATTTTTTGATTAAAAAACTGTGTTCCTTGCTGTTGTATCCTAGCAGGATCGTTAACGGAATTTCTTTTTTAACTAATTCCTTCGCTAAATAGTAGAGAGGAGGGATTCCTACACCTCCCCCTAAAAGTACAACCTGTTCCCCTTCATTTATCTCCTCCATGGGAAACCCATTTCCTAATGGTCCTAAAATATCCAAGGAATCACCTTCTCTTTTCTCTCTTAAAAATTGAGTCCCCTTTCCCCCTACTCGATAGATTAAGGTGCATTGCATTAGATGATGGTCAATATCATGAATACTAATTGGCCTTCTTAATAGAGGTTCTAAATGTTCACTGACTCGTACATGAAGAAATTGACCTGGCACAGGTTTTTGCTCTATTAATTCTGGAGAGTAGAAAACCAACTGATAGATTTCTTCTGTAAGCTTTTCATTCGTAATAATTCTTGCCGTAATTTGGTCCATTCCCCCTACACCACTCTTTCTCCGGAAGCTTTGTTATCTGTTTCAATTATTTTCTCTTCACATTGCTCTATATTTTTTTGATTTGCTTCTTTTGCTGAGATTGGCATGGTGGTTAGAGTAAAGGATTCTAATGCCTGTAAAAGAGCCTTGGCTGTATCCAATGAGGTAAAGCAAGCAATTCCATATTCCACAGATTCTCTACGAATCCGAAATCCATCTCTTTCTGTACTGTTTCCTTTAGTTAATGTGTTAATCACGAGATGAATTTTTCTTGTTCGAATATGATCGATAATATTTGGTGATCCTTCATGTAGCTTCTTGATTCTTTGCACGTTAATCCCAGCAGCTTCAAGAAAGCTTGCCGTACCTTCTGTAGCAATGATTTGAAAGCCCAGTTTTGAAAAACGCTTAAATATCTCTAGGGATTCCTCTTTATCTTTGTCAGAAATAGTAGCTAAGATATTTCCGTATTCAGGAATTTTAATCCCCGCAGCGATCAGCCCTTTATATAATGCTTTTTTAAAATGTTGATCGATCCCGATAACCTCACCTGTGGATTTCATTTCAGGTCCTAAAGAAACATCCACTCTTCTAAGCTTTGCGAAGGAGAATACAGGAACCTTGACGGCAACTAAATCACCAGTTGGATAAAGACCTCCCTGATATCCCAGTTCTTTTAGACTTCTTCCTAAAATTGCTTTTGTCGCAAGGTTGGCCATCGGAATATTAGTGACCTTACTCAAAAACGGTACGGTTCTAGAGGACCTTGGATTTACTTCTATCACAAATACCTCCTGCTGATGAACCACAAATTGAATATTGAGCAATCCTTTCATTTTTAAGGCTAGTGCTAATTTTGTCGTTATCGCTGCAATTTCATTTAACAATGGAGGGTTTAAAGATTGAGGTGGATAAACAGCGATGGAATCCCCTGAATGTACACCTGCTCTTTCAATATGCTCCATAATTCCGGGTATCAATACCTCGTTCCCATCCGTAATAGCATCTACTTCGACCTCAATTCCACTTAAATACCGATCAATCAGAATCGGGTGGTCTGGTGAAGCTTTTACGGCTTGCTCCATATATCGAATTAACTCATCTGTTTTATAAATGACCTCCATTGCTCTTCCTCCTAGAACATAGGAGGGCCGAACTAATACTGGATATCCGAGCTTCTCCGCCACCATTACTGCTTCCTCAACAGTTCTTACTGTTGCTCCCTTTGGTTGTTTAATATTTAATCTCGTTAACAATTGTTCAAATCGCTTACGATCCTCTGCTTGATCAATCGCCTCTAGGCTTGTTCCAAGTAGCGTAATTCCTGCTTCAGTTAATTTCTCAGCTAGATTAATAGCTGTTTGACCACCAAATTGAACTATCACTCCAATCGCTTGTTCTTTTTCAAAAACATGCATCACGTCTTCAAAGGTAAGTGGTTCGAAATATAAACGGTCAGAGGTACTAAAGTCGGTCGATACCGTTTCTGGGTTATTATTAATAATCACTGCCTCATAGCCTGCCTCTTGAATCGCCCAGACGGCATGAACGGTAGAATAATCAAATTCAATGCCTTGGCCAATCCGAATAGGGCCTGATCCTATCACCACTACCGTTTTCTTTTGTTCTGTATCTTCTTCTTCATTCATCGTGCCCTTTTTTTTCACTATCCCTTCATCCTCTGTTTCATAGGTTGAATAATAGTAAGGGGTATAGGATTCAAACTCTGCTGCACAGGTATCTACCATTTTATAGACAGGTTTAATTTGGTGTTTTTCTCTTAGGTTTCTTACTTCCTCTATCGTTAATCCTCTTATTACCGCTATTTGTTGATCCGAAAATCCCTTTCGCTTCCACTGATATAGCTGTTTCGCTGTGATTTCACTGTTTTTTATCTGTTCTTCTAAATTGACTAATTGCTGAAGCTTATATAAAAAGAAAGGATCGATTCGACTTATGGCTTGAACTTCCTCTAAAGATTCTCCCCTTCTAAACCATTCTGCAATTAACCATAAGCGTTCATCATCAGGAGATTGGATTCTTTCGGTTAACTCTTCCCTTGGCATCTCTTCTAGCTTTAACTCCGGTGCTACCAAGCCTTCTATTTTAATGTCTAAAGACCTGACTGCCTTTAACAACGATTCCTCAAAGCTTCTGCCAATCGCCATGACCTCTCCTGTTGCTTTCATTTGTGTACCAATTTTTCGATTAGCCGTTTTAAATTTATCAAAAGGCCAACGTGGAATTTTAGTCACCACATAATCTAATGCTGGCTCATAGCAGGCATAGGTATTTTTGGTGATTGGATTTTTGATCTCATCCAACGTATAGCCAAGGGCAATTTTGGAGGAAACCTTAGCAATTGGGTAACCAGTTGCCTTCGAAGCTAATGCGCTTGACCGACTTACTCTTGGATTCACCTCGATGATAAAATAGCTTTCACTATAAGGATCAAGCGCTAATTGAACATTACAGCCTCCTTGAATGTCTAAAGCATCTACAATTTTTAATGAGGCGGTTCTTAATAGCTGATATTCCCTATCGGTTAAGGTTTGACTAGGTGCCACCACAATACTATCCCCTGTATGTACTCCAACGGGGTCAAAGTTTTCCATATTACAAATCACAATTTTATTGCCCGAACCGTCTCTCATTACCTCATATTCAATCTCTTTAAAACCTAGTAAACTCCGTTCAATTAGTACCTGATGAATTGGACTAGCATCTAAGCCATTTTTGACAGTTTCCTCAAGCTGTGAGGGATTATAGGCAATTCCACCACCCGTTCCCCCTAAGGTATAAGCAGGGCGAATGATTACGGGATAGCCAATTTCCTCGACAAAGGAATACGCTTCATTTAATTGATAGATAATCTTACTTTCTGGGATTGGTTCTCCTATTTGCTGCATAAGATTTCGAAATTGTTCCCGATCCTCTGCAAGCTTAATCGTATCTATATTAGTGCCTAGAACCTCTACCTCTAGCTCTTGTAAGATTCCATCCTCCTGAAGCTCTACCGCTAGATTAAGCGCCGTCTGCCCCCCTAAGGTGGCTAAAAGTGCATCTGGTTTTTCTAATCGAAGGATTCGCTTCAAAAATTCGAGCGTTAGTGGCTCCATATAAACCTTATCTGCGATTTCAGTATCGGTCATAATGGTAGCAGGATTACTATTGACTAAAATGACTTCGATTCCCTCTTCCTTTAAGGTTTGACAGGCTTGAGTGCCTGCATAATCAAATTCTGCCGCCTGCCCAATCGCAATAGGGCCTGATCCAATCACTAATACTCTTTTTATATCCGATCGTTTAGGCATATCTCTTTTCCCCCTTGCTGCTTAAAATCATCTCTAAAAATTGATCGAACAATTCTCTACTATCATATGGCCCTGGTGATGCTTCTGGATGATATTGTACTGAAAAGGCTGGAATTGTTTTGTGCTGTAATCCTTCAATCGTTCCATCATTTACCGCAATATGGGTGATGGTTAATGGACAATTTGTTAAAGAATCTTCGTTTACGGTATAGCCATGATTTTGTGATGTCATGTAAACCTTATTGGTTAGTAAATCTTTTACTGGATGATTAGCACCCCGGTGACCAAATTTCATTTTTTCCGTATCTGCTCCATTCGCTAGAGCAAATAACTGATGTCCTAAGCAAATTCCAAACAAAGGAATTTGCTCCTTTATCATTCCTTGAATCATTGGAATCGCTTCTTGAACATCCTTGGGATCCCCCGGTCCATTGGATAAAAGAATACCATCAGGATTTAGGGAAATAATCTCTTCATAGCGAGTAGCATAAGGAACCACCGTTACCTTGCAATGGCGTTCTAGTAATTCTCTTAAAATACCCTGCTTGTAGCCATAATCGACTAAGACAACATGTGGCCCTCGACCTGGCATTGTAAATGGTTTTTCAATCGATACTTTTGCCACCTGATCTTTTATTGCAGGAGCTTCTAGTAGCTTAAAAGCCTCTTCCTCCGATAAATCTTCCGTTGTTAAAATTGCTCTCATCGAGCCTTTTTCTCTAATTTTCTTGGTGAGCATTCTTGTATCGATATCTGCAATTCCGATAATTTGGTGCTTTTTTAAAAACTGAGCCAAAGTTTCTTTATTTCTCCAGTGAGAAGGATATTCCGCATACTCCCGAACCACAAAACCAAAAACACGTGGCTTGATGGATTCAAAGTCATCTAGGTTGATTCCATAATTGCCAATTAGCGGATATGTCATCACCACAAATTGCCCATAATAGGATGGATCCGTTAATATTTCTTGATAACCAGTCATCCCTGTATTAAAAACAATCTCCCCTACATTGGTTCCTGTGCCACCAAAGGAAGTACCCTCCATGATGGTTCCATCCTCTAAAAACAGCCTTGCATTAGCCATGAGCTTGAACCTCCTTCTCCTTCTCCTTCTCCTTCTCCTTCTCCCAATTCACAACCTCTAGTCCATCCTCTTGCCATTGAATTTTTCCATTTACCATGGTTAGAGTCGGCCAGCCTTGAAGCTGCCACCCAGCGAATGGTGTATTTTTTCCTTTTGAAGCAAACTTCTCTGGCTCTACACATTTTAGCTGTTCTAAATCGATAATCGTGATATCTGCTTTTTTACCCACAGCGATTGTTCCTTCTTCTAATCTCAATAAACCTGCTGGCTTTATAGTAAGCCAATCGATTAATTGCTCAAGGCTTACTAACTCCTGTTTTACAAGGTGAGTATAAAGCAGAGGAAATGCGGTTTCTAAACCAACGATTCCAAAAGGAGCTTTAGATATTCCCTGGCCTTTTTCCTCCATAGAATGAGGTGCGTGATCTGTGGCAATCACATCAATTGTTCCATCGATAAGTCCCTCAAGAAGGGCTTGCCGATCTTCCTCAGATCGAAGAGGGGGATTCATCTTGTATTGGCTATACGGCTCTTTCATATCGCTTTCAGATAATAAGAGATGATGCGGAGTTACTTCTGCTGTTACTTGTACTCCTCTTTGCTTTGCTAAGCGAATCAACTCGACTGATCTTTTACTACTAACATGGCATACATGGTAATGAACCCCCGTCAATTCTGCTAGCTCTAAATCCCTTGCAAGCTGAACATACTCAGAAGCAGCAGGAATTCCGGGTAGCTGCAATTCCTTTGCAACCATTCCATCATGGATAACCCCATTCTCCACTAGCTCCATATCCTCACAATGGGCAATAATAGGCAAATCGACCTTTTTCGCTTGTTCCATCGCTTTTTTCATCAGACCACTAGAATGAATTCCTTTTCCATCATCAGAAAAACCAATCGTACCTGCTTCCTTCATCTTCAAAAAATCGGTTAAAGTTTCTCCTAGTTCGCCAGTAGTGATAGCCCCTATTTGTAGAACCTTGGCAATGGATAGTTCTTGATTTTTCTGATAGATTTGCTCCACTTTCTCTTTCGTATCCATAATTGGTTTCGTGTTTGGCATTGCGGCAACTGTAGTAAACCCACCTTTAACCGCTGCTTTTGTGCCAGACTCGATAGTCTCTTTATGTTCAAAACCTGGCTCTCTAAGATGAACATGCATATCGATTAAGCCTGGGACAACTATTTTACCTTTTGCATCAATAGTTACATCATTTGGTGTTACTTGAATTTTGGTGCCTATTTCCTTTATGTTTTTTCCGTCAATTAGGATATCCCCATTAATCCATTGCTTCTCAACCCAGACGCTGCCATTTTGAATGATGATTGCCATTGCTGATCCCCTCCTAATGCTCTCTCAATTACTGCCATTCTAATCCAAACTCCATTTTCTACCTGTTCAAAAATTTTGGATTGCTGATGTTCTACGACTTGGTCATCCATTTCCATCCCTCGATTAACAGGGGCTGGATGAAGAATAATCGAATGACTAGGTAAAATTGCTAACCGATCTGCAGTAAAACCAAACTGCTTATTGTATTCCTCTTGCGATATAGTTATTTTGTCATTTAAACGCTCAAACTGAACTCGTAGCATCATCACGACATCGGCTTGGTTAATCGCGGCATCGATCGGTAATACCTTTCCCTCTAGGTTTTTATCCATAAAAAAAGAAGGCCCGCTGAAAACAACGTTTGCTCCTAGCTTTTTTAGCAAGTGATAATTAGAATGCGCTACTCTGCTATGAGCAATATCACCAATGATGGCAACATTTAAGCCTTTTAGATCCTGAAAGTATTTTTTTATCGTATATAAATCAAGGAGTGCTTGAGTTGGATGCTCCACTGTACCCTCCCCAGCATTTACAATCCTAAGCTTTAATTTTTGAGAAAGAGCGCTAAGTTGGCCCTCCTCCTTTAATCGAATCACAGCAACCTCTATTCCCTGTTTCTCCATTGTTTTTAAAGTATCATACAGGGTTTCTCCTTTAAGTAAGCTAGAGGTCGCAGAAGAAAAGCTGATTGTTTCTAAACCTAAACGTTTTTCTGCAATTTCAAATGAAATTTTGGTTCTTGTGCTTGGCTCCAAAAATAAATTGGCCACAAACCTTTTTCGTATAGGGGCATCCAAATATTGATAATTTTTCTCATAAAATGCTGCTCGTTGTAGCAGCTCACTAATATGATCTAAAGTTAACTCTTTCACATTTAATAAATGCTGACCCATTTTTTTATCCCTCCTTGTTCCTAACTTTCTATTTGGTTTAGAAAAACTTGGTTTGTCGCCAACTCTATAGTGAAAGCCTTAGTTTTTCTGATACTTTATTCCTTTAAAGAATTTAAATTTTATTAAAGTGTAAAAAAAGACCTTCCTACCGTGGTAAGAAGGTCTTTACACCCCTAATAAGCGTCGCAGATTTCCTTTCATACTCTAGGAACAAGAGCAGGAAACCAGCTTACTTATCAGCTGTAAAAATTCCTTACCAGCCTCTCTGGACTGAGTTTAAAGGAACTCATATATATTTTCTTTTCTAATTAATTCGTTACATTGGCTGCTTCATTTTTAATTTTGGCTTTTGCGTTTGTGCCTGGGATAACTTCTGTTTGCGTGCCGATTTCCTTTGGCAATACTAGGTTAAGCACAATTCCTACAATTGTCGCTAATGCCATTCCTTCTAGCTCAACATGAATACTATGAAGTCTTAATGCTGCTCCACCAACTCCAATTACCATAATTACTGAGGAAATTACTAGGTTACGTTTATTACTATAATCAATTCCATTGTCCACTAGCATTCTTAAGCCTGCAGATGCGATGATTCCGAATAAAAGAATGGATACACCACCCATAACCGCTGGAGGAATTGTTCCAATCAGCGCACCTAATTTCCCGATAAACGCGAAGCTAATTGCAAACACTGCAGCTCCTGCGATAACAAAGACACTATATATTCTCGTAATGGCCATTACGCCAATATTTTCGCCATAGGTTGTATTTGGAGGTCCACCAATCATTGCTGCAATGGCTGTTGCTACTCCATCTCCTAAAAGAGAACGGTGTAAACCAGGCTCCTTAGTTAAATCTCTATTCATAATACTTCCAGTAACCATTAGATGTCCAATATGCTCTGTGATTGTAACTAAGGCCACAGGTACCATAATAATCGCTGCCTTTAAGGATACGGTTGGTGTCGTAAAGGTTGGTAATGCAAGCCAGCTTGCTTCTTTTACCGGTGTAAAATCTACAATTCCTGTAAAGAAAGCGATAATATATCCTCCAACAATACCGATTAAGATAGGAATTACTCCTAGAAAACCTCTAAACATCGTGCTAGCAATAATTGCAATCGCTAATGTGCTTAATGCAACCATAAAGTGTGGTAAGGAATAAACGGACTGTCCATCAACTTTAATATTCATTGCCATATCCACTGCTACCCCTGCTAATCCTAAACCGATAACAATAACTACAGATCCAATAACAACTGGAGGTAAAATTTTATTTAACCATCCTGACCCAAATTTATAAATAATTAAGGAGATAATTCCGTATAAAATTCCTGCTAAAAGGGCGCCAAACATTGCTGCTCCAGGACCATCAGAGGCGGAGATCGTAATGATTGGTACAATAAAGGCAAAGGATGAACCTAGATACGCTGGAATTTTGCCTTTTGTAATTATTAAGTACGCAAGTGTTCCAAGACCACTACTTAACAAGGCGATGGATGGACTTAAACCCGTAAGCATTGGTACTAACACTGTTGCTCCAAACATTGCGAACAAATGCTGGAAGCTTAATGCTAGCCAGCTCATTGCCTTTGGCATTTCATGAACATCTAATACTGGTTTTTGGTTATTCATTGTAAAACCTCCCATTTTTGTTTTAGCAATCTCTTTTTGGTAAAAATAAAAACCTCTTTTCAGAGGTTCGGAAGGTTCATTGCATTACAGAAAGTTCTTATTTTCACTATCTGATTTAGATAGGATAATAATAGCTGTATGCGATATGAACTCTTCTAAGCCTCACAGGACTCAATTTAAAGAGTTATTACTTTTTTACTTTTGCTTAATTACAACTAAATCCTTTTGGTCATACTCACTTAACTGAACTGAAATTAACTCTGTTTTTGATGTTGGAATGTTTTTACCAACATAATCTGGACGTATAGGCAATTCTCGATGTCCTCGGTCAATAAGTACAGCGAGCTGAATAAGTAGTGGTCTACCTATATCAATAATCGCTTCTAGTGCTGCTCTTACTGTTCTACCGGTAAAAAGTACATCATCCACTAAAACAATTTTCTTTTTACTGACATCAAAGGGAAGCTTACTCCCTTGTAAAACTGGTTGATCTCCTTTTTCCGTAAGATCATCACGGTAAAGTGTAATGTCAACTTCTCCAATCATTACTTCATGCCCTTCAATTTCTCGAATTAACTGACCTAATCGATCGGCTAAAAAAATCCCTCTAGTTTTAATTCCAACTAGTGCCAAATCATCAATGCCTTTGTTTTTTTCTATAATTTCATGGGCAATTCGTTTAAGTGCTCGATTAATAGCTGCTTCATCTAATAAAACTCGTTCTTTTTCCATTTCACTTCACCTCCTAGACTTATGGTGATCAACCACACAAACAAATTCCTTTTAATAAAAAAACCTTTACCAAAAGAGGTAAAGGTAATTACTTGAAGATAATGAGTGAATACAACTCACTCTAGCTCCGTCTACCTTTTCAGCCTCTCTGGACTGTGTTAAAGGACATTCATTTGTCTTTCCTATTATCTCTAATTTCATATTCCTTGTCAAACTTTTTTTAGAGATTATTTCTTAACTTATCCAAAAGTAGGATCATATCCGCTGGGAGCTCAGAATTAAATTCAAGATACTCATTTGTTCGAGGATGATCAAAACCTAATGTCTTTGCATGCAGTGCCTGGCCAGCAATATCTAAGGATTTCCTTTGTCCATACAGTGGATCCCCTACTAATGGAAAACCAATGTATTGGAAATGCACTCTAATTTGATGAGTTCGTCCTGTTTCAAGCTTACATTCAATTAGCGTAAAATCTTTAAAGCGTTCTAATACCACAAAATGTGTAACAGCATGTTTGCTATTTTTTTGAACAACCGCCATTTTTTTTCGATCATTTGGATCTCTACCAATTGGGGCATCAATCGTTCCTTTATCGTGTGGAATGCTTCCATGAACAAGGGCAATATATAATCGCTGTACACTATGTTCCTTTAATTGAGTTGTTAAGGATTCATGTGCTAAATCATTTTTAGCAGCCATAATAAGTCCAGAAGTATCCTTATCAATACGATGAACAATACCAGGGCGTAGAACGCCATTTATTCCTGATAAATCCTTCACATGATATAGCAATGCATTCACTAATGTGCCAGTATAATGTCCAGGGGCTGGATGAACAACCATTCCTCGTTCTTTATTTATAACAATGACATCACTGTCTTCATAAACAATATTTAATGGTATTGGTTCAGGATCAATAGTTAACTCCTTGTCAGGTGGTACCTGAATCACAATTTTGTCTTCCAATATCACCTTGTAATTCGCCTTTACTTTTTCACCATTAACAGTTAAATTACCATCTTTGATCCATTGTTGAATTAATGTGCGAGAGGTTTCCTCGAGTTGCTTTGAGACAAACTTATCTAGGCGTTCCCCCTTATTCGCTTCATCAACAATATATTCATAAATTTCATATTCCTCTTCCGAAAATTCCTGATTCATATCTTCCATATTTAAGCTCCTATTTATGTGCTAATTTCATTTTAAAAAAGATTCATTCTTATTGATAAATACGTCCCACAACATTAATATTACTCCGATGGTAATTGCGGAATCAGCGATATTAAAAACTGCGAAATTAATGATGCGAACATCAATAAAATCGACTACTTCTCCAAAACGAACACGATCAATTAAATTACCAATTGCCCCACCTAAAATTAATGCTAAGGATAGGGAAAATAATTTTTGAGTTTTATGTATTCGATACAAATAGTAACCAATAAAAGCCACAACAAATAACGTTAAGACAATAAAAAACCAACGTTGCCCTTGTAAAATACTAAAAGCAGCTCCACGATTTCTAGTGGATGTAAAATGAAACCATCCCTCAATGATTGGAATACTTTGATAAAGATCCATTTTATTTAAGACAATCCATTTACTTAAATGATCCAATACTACAACCAATATTGATATGAAATAATAAATCAAATTGCTCCCCCTCTTGTCTCTGTCGCTTCTTATGACATTTTAGCATAGTAGAGGTATCCTCACAATATTTTGCTCCTTATACTTTTATATGAAGTATAGGGAGATGTTCAACACCTCCATTTTTATAAACAAAAAGTTAATTAATGGAGGTGTTATCCATACTCTATTTATCTAAATGATCTCGGTATTCTGCTATTCCTTCTTCCCCTTCAAAATTCTCTAAATAGGCTTCATAAGCTACATTTCTTGTAATATCTACTTGATCTTCACTCGGATTACCATCCATATCTGTAATGATAAATCCTTCAACTTGGTCTACATAGCCCTCAGGCTCCCAGCTTTCAATATACAGATGATCATAATCTGTACCATCACGAAAATAATCTGGTGGATTTGAAGTTCCGAACTTTGCAATGGATTGCCAAATATCCTCACCATCTACTCCATTAAAATCCTTTTCATCTAAGCTGGTTCGACCAAAAGGTGGGTACAATACCTCCTCCTCTACAGGTCGCTGATAGGAAATATGATTGTTTCGTTGATGTTCCATACAATATTGTGCATATGGTAAAGCCTCTAGACGATCATTTGGTATTTCTTTTTTACATTCCAAACAATAGCCATAGGTTCCTTCTTCAATTCGTTCTAAAGCCATATTTACTAAATCAAAAATATGCATTTGGTTTTCGCGTAAACCAATATCCTTTTCCCTTTCATAAAGCTCTGTGGCAATATCTGCAGGATGATTATCATATCCACTTAACTCACCAATAGAATCATTCATTCCTACATCTAGGCCAAAGCTGTTATTATGTTTAAATTCCTCTAAAAGTTCTTCTTTCTGTTTAATTAATAATTCTTTAAAATGTCTTATCGCTGTTTCATTCATTAAAAACACCCCTTATCTAAAGCTAGCATCTACATTTAGCTGTGCTTGAACAATTTTAACAATTTCCGCAATGTAATCACCTATAATTGGTAGGTTAAGTGCACCTAACTGCTGCAATAAGTAAATAATTGTTGCTCCAAATATCGTAAATCCTAAGGCTAAACCAATTCCTCTTGCAGTTCCTGTAAGAAGGTTAATAAAAAATAGTCGTTTAGGATGATTTAATAATTGGACATAGTCAGCAATCTGTACACGTTCTAACTTAATACCCAATTCATCTATTTTTTTGCTTAATGAAGAAATATTTTCTTCATCCATATCTTTATCCAATTCTTTCTCTATTTCTTCATTCTTATCTTTATTCTTATCCTTTGTCATAGCCAACCTCCTAATCCATTAGTTATAGCTTTTCACAAATTTTCTACATCTACACATTTATTTTATATATATCCTTTATCTTTTAATGAGATGAATTAGAAAAACTTGGCTTATCGCCAAATATAGCGAAAGCCTTAGTTTTTCTGATACTTTATACCTTTAAAAAGTCTAAACTTTATTAAAGTATAAAAAAAGCTTGAGAGAATTTTTTATTCCCTCAAGCTCTAAATACTATTCTTCGATTAAATGTAGATAATTCTCTTCCACAATATCTGCACAAGTTGGGCAAAGCTCATCACGCTTTTGACCAACTTCTGGACTAACTACCCAACAACGCTCACACTTTTCGCCTTCTGCTTGATGAACAACAACACTCACTGTTTCAAGCTTCATTGCATTTTCAGGAGCTGCTTCCTGATGAACATCAACATGAGAAACGATAAATAGCTTATCTAACTCAGTAAATTGCTCTAAAAGATTTCTTGTATCCTCAGTTGGGTAAAGATGAACAGATGCACCTAATGAATGGCCAATTACTTTTTCTTTACGAGCAACCTCTAATGCTTTTAATACATCATCTCTAACTTCTAAGAATTGTTCCCATTTCTCCATTAACGTATTATCAACTTCAATACGGGACCAATCTGGGAACTCTGTTAATTGAACACTAAGTTCTTCTACATTCGGAATATACTTCCATACCTCATCAGCAGTATGCGGTAGAATTGGTGCGATTAATTTCACTAATGCCATCAAAGTATCATAAATTACAGTTTGAGCTGCTTTTCTTCCTTTAGAATTAGCAGGTTCGATGTATAAGCGATCTTTTACAATGTCTAAATAGAAGGCACTCATATCCACTGTACAGAAGTTGTGAATTGATTGATATACAATATGGAATTCATAGTTATCATAAGCTTTTACTACTTTATCCACAAGCTTCTTTGTTTTCATCATTGCAAATCGATCTAGCTCATTCATCTCATTCAAAGAAACCTTATCCTGCGCAGGATCAAAGCCTTCTAAATTACCTAATAGGAATCGCAATGTATTTCTAATTTTACGATAGTTCTCAGAAATTTGTGTAAGAATATTATCTGAGATTTTTACGTCGGATTGATAATCTACAGAGGAAACCCATAAACGTAAAATATCTGCGCCTAATTGGTCCATAATTTTTTGTGGAACAATAACATTTCCTAAGGATTTAGACATCTTTCTTCCTTCACCATCTAAAGTAAATCCATGGCTTAATACGGATTTATATGGTGCTTTTCCAGTAACTGCAACACTTGTAGATAATGAGGAGTTAAACCAACCACGATATTGGTCAGAGCCCTCTAAATACATATCTGCTGGTCTTCTTAATTCATCTCTCGCATCAAGTACAGATTCATGGCTAGATCCGGAATCAAACCAAACATCCATAATATCGGTTTCTTTTCTAAAGTGAGTTCCACCACAAGAAGGACAAGCACTTCCCTCTGGCATTAACTCATTAACCTCTTTAGCAAACCAAACATTGGTCCCTTCTTTTTCCACTAATTGTACAAGATGATTAATGGTGTCATCATTAATCACAGCTTCATTACAATCCTTACAATAGAAAATTGGAATTGGAACACCCCAAATGCGTTGACGAGAAATACACCAATCTCCACGGTCTGCAATCATGTTGTGAAGACGAGTTTCTCCCCAATGTGGAATCCATTTCACTTCTTTAATTTCTTCTAGCATTTCTCCACGAATTTTATCAATGGAAGCAAACCATTGCTCTGTCGCACGGTAAATAACGGGCTGCTTTGAGCGCCAATCATGAGGGTATTGGTGCTTGATAAAGCTTAATTTTAATAATCTGCCAGCTTCATCTAGCTTTATTGTAATTTGCTTATTTGCATCATCATAGAAAAGTCCTTCAAAACCAGGAGCCTCTGCTGTCATTTTCCCTTGATCATCCACAGGACATAATACGTCTAAGCCATATTTTTGGCCTACATAGAAGTCATCCTCACCATGACCTGGTGCTGTATGAACACAACCAGTACCAGCATCTGTAGTTACATGTTCCCCTAAAATTAATGGAGATTGTCGATCATATAATGGATGCTTAGTCACTACTCCTTCAAGCTCTTGACCTTTCCACTCTTGGATCACTTCAACAGATTCAAAACCGATTTCAGTCTTTACATGGTCTAATAGGTCCTTTGCAAATAAATATTGTTTTTGATTTGCATTCACAAGGGCATACGTAAATTCTGGGTGAATCGAAATAGCTAAGTTTGCTGGAATTGTCCATGGTGTTGTTGTCCAAATAACGACATTAGAGCCTTCTGGAAGCTTTCCTTTTCCATCAACAACTTCAAACGCAACATAAATAGATGCTGACTTTTTATCATGATATTCAATTTCAGCATCTGCTAAAGCAGACTCTGATGATGGTGACCAATAAACTGGTTTAAATCCTTTATAAATTAAACCCTTTTTAGCCATTGCGCCAAAGACCTTTAACTGTCTTGCTTCATATTCTGGCTTTAGTGTGATATATGGATTTTCCCAATCTCCTCGGACTCCCAAACGCTTAAACTGCTCACGCTGACGGTCAACATAGGATAGTGCATAATCTCTACAACGGTTTCTAAATTCAATTGGACCTACTTCATGTCGATTAATTTTCTCATTTTTAATGATGGCATGTTCAATAGGTAAACCATGGGTATCCCAACCTGGAACATATGGGGCATCAAACCCTTGCATTGTTTTTGAACGGACAATAAAATCCTTTAACACTTTATTTAGTGCATGCCCGATATGAATATCACCATTTGCATAGGGAGGACCATCATGTAGAACAAATTGTGGTTTACCCTTCTGTTTTTCTTGAACCTTTTGGTAAATGTTTATTTCATCCCACCATTTTTGCATATCAGGCTCTTTATTCGGTAGATTCCCTCTCATTGGAAAATCTGTTTTTAATAAATTAAGGGTTTTTGCATAATCCATTATCGAATTCACTCCTTTTGTAATAATCAACAGGTTTTAAAAATAAAATAAAAAACCTCTCATCCTAAAAGGGACGAGAGGTCGTGGTACCACCCTAATTGCATTATTTATTCATCAAATAATGCCACTTAGCAATCTAACGGTTTTGGCCGATTTTTCTTACTAGCTAAAAATTTAGCGTTAAGAAAAATAACTCATGGGGGATATTTAATTAGAAATATTACTAGGCTTTCACCAATCCCTAGCTCGCTAAAATATTTTTGCTAATTAAACGTGTCCCAATCAATGTTCATCAAAGATTTTTAATTTTTATATAATGATATGAAGTATACCTAATTATTGGCACAAAGTCAATGGATTATACCCCTACTTTAGGGATATCTTCCAAACTTGTATCCATTTCATCAAGCTCGTCCCAGGTTTTATTTTCAAGCATCTCTAATTGTGCTTCTAGAAGTGTTCTAAAACGAGTTCTAAAAATCATGGCTCTTTTCTTTAATTCTTCTGTTTCAATCGCAATCGTTCTTGATTTCAATAATGATTCATTAATAATGCGATCTGCATTTTTCTCTGCTTCTCTAACAATTAATTGAGCCTCTTTTTTTGCATTTGATTTTACTTCTTCTGCTGTCTCTTGAGCAACAATGATGGATTTACTTAAGCTCTCCTCAATATTCACAAAGTGAGCTAATCGTTCTTCCACATTAGAAATTTTGTCTTCTAAATCTTTATTTTGTCTAATTAACGCTTCATAATCCTTAATAATTTGATCTAGAAATTCATTTACTTCATCTTCGTCATACCCTCGAAATCCCTTACTAAATTGTTTATTATGTATATCGAGTGGGGTTAATGGCACCTTGATGCACCTCCAAAAAATTTTCTTGTTTATAAATGATTCGACAACAAAATAGAAAATCCTCCAACAAAATCATACAAGTTTCCCTATTTTTATACGAATTCGTCCTTTTTTCGTATTTCCTTCCTGTTCTAGGAATTTATATCTCCCAAAGCCTCTTAAAGATACGATATCTCCTTGTTCTAAGACAAAATCAACCTGATCAATAACTTGCCAGTTCACTTTTACATTTTTTCCTTTAATAAAATCAGCGACTTTAGACCTAGACTGATTAAAGACGTTAGCTGTAATTGTATCAATTCGTTGGGAGGTTACAGTGATATTTAATTCCTCTATTTTTTCTGATGGAATAACAAGCTCATCTCGCTTGATCTGACTTAGCTCTACCTTTGTTCTACCCACCTGTTTTAGTTGAAACTGAACATAATCCGCTATTTCCTTTGCTACAATAACTTGTTTTCCCTCATCAGACAATAAAAGATCTCCAAATTTTTCTCGTTTTAAACCAATGTTTAAAAGCGCCCCTAAATAATCACGGTGATTTAGCTTGTGAAACTTGTTTTCTCCTTTTATTGAGAAAAAAACTAAATCCATCTCTTCCTTTTGAAAATACCAATAATCTGGAGCGATAAGCATTCTTGCTCTTTCTGCTCCTTCATAGCCTCCATCATAAAACATCGTCAAATCCATAGTGGAATTGACGATATTCTTTATTATATGTAACTGTCGTAAATCAACAAAATCGGTTAAGTATGGCTGTTGTGTTTGTGACACCTGTTCCACAACACTAATCATTTTCTCTACAAAGCCTTGTTCCTCTTTTCGGTAGTGAGGAAAAATATTTTCCTTATTCATCTTGCTCCTCCATTAGATAGAGTTCAGTAAAAATAATAAAACAACATGAACACCACGTTGGATAAATTGCAATGCAAACACTGCAACTATTGGCGAAATATCGATCATACCTAAAGGTGGTATAAACTGTCTAAAAGGACGTAAATAAGGTTCAACCAATTTGCCGATTAATTCCCCAATTGTGGTACCTCTCATTTGTGGTAACCAAGACATTAATATATACGCAAATATCAACCAAAAGTAAAGCTGGAAAAACGTATCCACAATTTCAATTAAAATATACATCATTTCACCTCAACTATTCTCTTTCCTCCTGCATTAACTCGGTAATAGCACCCTCAACATTTACATTCTCTGGTGTACAGAAAAAAATATGAGGTCCTATCTTTTTTATATTACCATTTAAAGCATACACACATCCACTTAAAAAGTCTACTACTCTTCTTCCTTGATTATCTAAACTTAAGCGTTGTAAATTAACCACTACAGGTCGATGATTACGCAAATGATCCGCGATTTCTTGAGTTTCGTCATAGGAACGTGGTTCACTTAAAACAATCTTCATGTTTTTTTGACTATGAATACTGACAATATTATTTTTTTGTTTACGACTTGGAAATAGCTCTTCCTCTTCCATCTCTAATTCATCTTTATCATGTTCATCTAGATTTTGATCTTGATCCTGCAATCCAAAAAAATCCATTAACTTTCCTATCATGCTTGCTCCCCCATTCCTTTTTCATTCTTTCCTACCAAAATAGTGCCTAAACGTAAAAAGGTTGCTCCTTCTTCTACCGCTATTTCAAAATCATTAGACATACCCATTGAAAGCTCGGTTAAAGGTCTTTTCATAAGCTCTTTTTCATTAATTTGGTCCTTTAATTCTCTTAGACTACGAAAAATGCTTCTAATTTCCTCTCGACTTGCTTCAAATGGAGCCATCGTCATTAAACCAACAACTTCAATAGAATCAAATGCACTTATCTGAGTTACAAAATCAAACACTTCCATTGGAGAGACACCTGTTTTGGTATCTTCGCCCGAAATATTCACTTGAATAAAGCACTTTGTTTTTATTCCAAGAGATTTTGCACGCTTATTGATTTCTTCAGCTAAGGATAGTCGATCCACCGAGTGAATATATTGAAATTTATCAATAATGTACTTTACCTTATTGGTTTGCAAACGTCCAATAAAATGCCAATTTACTTTTGCAGATAAGGCCTCATATTTAGGAATTGCGTTTTGAACTACATTCTCACCGATATGTGCAATGCCTAAATCAATCACCGTTTTTGTTTTCTCTATATCCACATATTTCGTTACTGCTACAACCTTTACGTCGTTTTTATCACGGTTACCTCTTATACAGGCTTGTTCAATGATATCTTGAACCTTTTGATAATTTTCTTGAATAGACACACCTATTCATCCTTTCTAAAACCAATCCATGATGCCATTCTACCAGTCGACCCTTTTTCTCTACGATAAGAAAAAAAGAGATCATTATCACAGCTTGTGCAATATGAAGAAATTTCGATATTATTCGGCAAAATTCCTGCCTCAATTAGAATTTGTTCATTCGCTTTTTTCAAATTTAAGTCAAAATGACCATTTTTCTTATCTACAATCATCTCCAATGGTATGAAAGATAGAGATTTTTTTAACGGGTTAATTACCTGATCATTAACTTCATAACAGCATTGATCTATCGCAGGACCAATAGTAACTAATATATTGTTTACATTAGACCCAAATTCCTTCACCATGGTTTCAATCATTTTGGCCCCTATTTTTAGCACAGTTCCCTTCCAACCAGCATGAGCCAATCCAATTACTTTTTTTACCGGATCAAAAAAAAGTAATGGGGTACAATCTGCATAATAGGATGTCAGTAAAATCCCTTTTTCGTTAGTTACCATTCCATCTGCAGCTTGTATTGCTGTTTGCAAATCCTTAGATCCCTTCCCTTTATCCTCCATGTTCACAATGGCAATGTGATTACCATGAACTTGATCTGCAGCTGTCCATGCATCAAACGAGAAGCCTAATTCATGCGATAACGTTTTCCTATTATCGATGACTGTTTCTTGATTATCTCCTACATGCAAGGCTAGATTCATGGTTTGAAATGGATAAGCACTTGTACCTCCATGTCTAGAAGAAAACCCTACCTTCAAATTTTGATCTAGCTTTTCCCATGCAGGTATATGGAAATAAATAAATGGAGCTTCTTTTTTTACCAATGGTTCCAAAACTTTCTCCCCCTTATTTATTTTTATCATATCTTAACAAATCTATTTTCTCAAACCATATAAGCTGAAATAAGCAAAAAAAAAAAAAAAAAAAAAAAACACACTTGGTTAAGTGTGATTAATTTCTTACGTCATTTTTCTTATAAATATCGTAATCTCTTTTATATTGGTCTTCCTCTCCTTCTAATGAACGAGTTGTACGGTCATCTAACTTAACCAGAATGACATCAAGACCAATTTTAATAATATTTTTCCATGGAATAATATATTCCGTTCCATTCCCAAAAAAACCAAAAAGTTTGCCTTGAGTTGGCACTACTAGCGCTTCAACACGACCACTTCTTAGGTCAATTTCAAGATCATTGACTGTTCCTAATTTTTTACCATCAAATATATTGATTACATCCTTTGTTTGAAATTCAGATATTTTAACCATTTCTCAGCCCACCTATTTTCATCTCTTTTATATGTATATGTACGTATGTTTAAAAATGTACATCAAAAAAAGCCAATCTCAAAAGATTGGCTTAATATTTTAGAACTTGACATACTTGTGCATTTGTACAATCGCTGCCTTCTCTAGCCTTGAAACCTGTGCTTGCGATATACCTATTTCTTCGGCGACCTCCATTTGAGTTTTTCCTTCATAAAATCTCATGGAAAGAATCATTTTTTCTCTTTCATTTAAACGGTCTAGTGCTTGTTTTAATGCAACTTCTTCTGTCCACTGAGCATCCTTATTTTTCTCATCACTGATTTGATCCATTACATAAATTGGATCGCCACCATCATGATAAATCGGCTCAAACAAAGAGACAGGATCTTGAATAGCATCTAAAGCAAAAACCACATCTTCTTTTGGTACATTTAATGCCTCAGAAATCTCATAGACACTGGGTTCGCGAGATTTTTCATTCGTCAAAGAATCTCTTACCTGTAATGCTTTATATGCAATATCACGTAAGGATCTAGATACTCGTATTGGATTATTGTCTCGCAGATAACGTCGTATTTCCCCGATAATCATGGGAACTGCATAGGTAGAAAATTTAACGTTTTGACTTAAATCAAAATTATCAATTGCCTTCATTAAGCCAATACATCCAACCTGAAATAGATCATCAACATACTCTCCCCGGTTATTAAAGCGTTGAATTACACTTAGAACCAATCGAAGATTTCCGTTAATTAATTTCTCCCTTGCGATTCGTTCTCCCCCTTGTAATTCAACAAATAATTTTCTCATCTCGTCATTTTTTAATACTGGCAGTTTTGAAGTATCTACTCCGCAAATTTCTACTTTGCTTTTTGACATGATGCTCCCTCCAATCGGAGTAAGGTTATTGTAAAGTATCTCCTTTGGAGGAACATTTTATGCTCATATCATTTTATTAAATTCTTTTCTTAATCGTCTGATAATTCTTTTTTCTAATCTTGAAATATATGACTGTGAAATTCCAAGAATATCCGCTACATCCTTCTGCGTCTTTTCATGTCCATCCTTTAGTCCAAAACGTAATTCCATAATGACTTTTTCCCGATCACTTAGCCTACTTAAAGCCTTTTTTAATAATTTTTTATCAACCTCATCCTCAATGTTCCTAGAAATTGTGTCATTCTCCGTACCCAGAATATCAGATAAGAGCAATTCATTTCCATCCCAATCAATATTTAAAGGTTCATCAAATGATACTTCAGTCTTAATTTTATTATTTCTTCTCAAAAACATTAAAATCTCATTTTCAATGCAACGGGAAGCATAGGTTGCCAATTTAATATTTTTATCAATATCAAAGGTATTCACAGCTTTAATTAAACCAATCGAACCAATCGATACTAAATCCTCAATATTAACCCCTGTATTATCAAACTTTCGCGCTATATAGACTACTAAACGTAGGTTCCGTTCTATAAGCATGGATTTAACTGCAACATCTCCACTTGGAAGTTTTTCTAATAATACCTCTTCTTCTTCTTTGGAAAGTGGTGGAGGTAGTGTTTCACTTCCCCCAATATAATGGACTTCTTCTGTCTTTAGTCCTAATAAAAATAAAGCTTTATACCATAGAATTAATATTCGGATCTTCCACTTTTTCAGCAATATTAGACCCCCCTCAGTTTTTTTTAGAAAAAAGTATTTCATTTTTTGTTCGAAGAGAAAAACTTAGCTACTTAATAATTCCGGATGAATAATAGCTTGATATGAATTTTCATTCGATAAACGGCTATAGTTTAAGCCAATTAAAACTTTTGTTTTCTCTATCTGTCTATTATCCTCAGAATGAATCACCACCTTATCTGGCCGTACAGTAAGTATAAATTGCATCTCATTAGAAATTGTTCTAAATGGAACGATTTGCAGTCTTGAAAGCCACTTTGGCTCAATATCCTTTGTTACCTCTTCAAATAATTCCAAAATAAACTGGCCTTCTCTGTAAATCTCATTGAATTTATCTGGAAGAAAAGAAGCTTCCATCGCCTCTAATACTAAAACAGGCTTTCTGGTAATTGGATCATATAGTTGATTTCCTGTATCTAGTAATCCTTTCCCATTAAATTTAAAATCAAAAATATAGATTTCAAAGTCTAGTAACTGGGATTGAAAATCAGTTTTTTTTCTGATTGACCTCTGAACTTTAGAAGAGAAAAAATAGACCACTAAAAAGCTAATCATAACTAAAAAATAAATCAATAATGGGCTTGAAGATCTACTTACATAAATACCATTAATAATTTCATGATTCATTGGAAAAAGATTCTGGAAAGCAAGCACTCCTCCACCTATGACAAATGATACAAAATAAAAAGTAGCTAAAGAACGTACAAAACGAAAAAAATGCAAATAACCAAAGGATAACCAAATCATAACAATGGATAATAGAAATTTCGAAAGTAACACATGAAAAAAGCTTAAATGTGGTATAAAAAATACTAAGCTATACAAAGCACCTGCTAAAGCTCCTAAACTAAGCTTTAATTTCTTTGTCTCTAAATGCTGAAATCTAGCAGTAAGTAATAGAATTAAGTAATCCATTAAAAAATTTAATAATAAAATGATATCTAGGTAAAATACCACATTTCCTCACCCTAATTATTAGAAGTGACATTAGTATATAATAAAAGTATATTCAAAGTCTGTCTAAACTTGCCGACAAGCTACCACTTTTTTTGTCAAATAAACAAGAAAAAAGCAGAACCTTTTCAGTCTGCTTTTTCGTTGATCATATTATTTTAATTTACGCTTCTAGTAATCTTTTCGATTACGTAAAAAAGTAGGAATATCTAAATTATCTTGACTAAACGGTTTAATGTTCACCTTATTAGCTGATCCAGCTTGTTCTTTAGACTGTGGTTTTGTATTTGAATTGATTGGCTTTTTTTCTTCATCAAAACCAGTAGCAATAACAGTAACGATAATCTCATCTTTTAGATTTTCATTAATTACCGCACCAAAAATCATATTTACTTCTACGTCGGAATTGGAAGCTACGATATCAGCTGCCTCATTTACTTCATATAAGCTTAAATTAGTTCCTCCAGTAATATTCATTAATACACCTTTGGCTCCATTAATCGATGTTTCAAGTAAAGGACTAAAAATTGCCTTCTTTGCAGCTTCAGCGGCTCTATTTTCCCCTGTAGCTACACCAATTCCCATCAGAGCAGAGCCTTTTTCTGTCATAATGGTTTTCACATCGGCAAAGTCTAGGTTAATTAATCCAGGAACTGCAATTAAATCAGATATTCCCTGAACTCCTTGACGCAATACATTATCTGCTTGTCGAAAAGCTTCAATCATCGGCGTATTTTTATCGACAATTTCTAACAAACGATCATTAGGAATAACAATTAATGTATCTACTTTTTCCTTTAACGCAGCAATTCCTAGCTCTGCCTGTAAAAGTCTTTTTCTTCCTTCAAAGGTAAATGGCTTGGTAACTACACCAACTGTTAAAGCACCAAGATCCTTTGCAATCTCAGCAATTACAGGTGCTGCTCCCGTTCCAGTTCCACCACCCATACCTGCTGTAACAAATACCATATCTGAACCTTTTAGCATATTTTCAAGAGTTTCTCTACTCTCTTCGGCAGCTTTTTTACCAACGTCTGGGTTTGCTCCAGCTCCTAAACCACGCGTTAGTTTCTCTCCAATTTGGCTTTTACTATCAGCTAAAGAACGGTGAAGGGCTTGAGCATCAGTATTTACAGCTATAAATTCTACTCCTTGTACCCCTGCGTCAATCATGCGGTTTACTGCATTACTACCACCGCCACCTACACCAATTACTT
>DJVJ01000057.1 GCA_002441135.1 Caryophanales bacterium UBA6259
TCTTTTGCAGGAATGTTGTTAGCAAGTGCAGTTATTCAAGATTTAATAGAATGGGATACTGCTATAAATGGAGGTTAAAGACAAGAATGGTTAACTCATTATCACGACTGGAATTGCAAATTGGTGTGAATAGTGTAGAAAAATTAAAAAATAGCACTGTGATGATTATAGGTGTAGGTGGTGTGGGCTCCTATGCTGTGGAGGCGCTTGCTCGATCAGGAATCGGACGTTTAATCATTGTAGATAAGGCAGATGTAATACTGACAGATATGAATCGACAAATTCATGCCTTTCCATCCACCATTGGCCAATCAAAGGTGCAATTAATGAAAGATCGGATTTTGGACATTAATCCAAAATGTGAAGTAACCCCCCTACAAATGAATTTAGATGAAGATACTGTAGAGAGTATCTTTGATTTTCAAGCCGATTATATTGTGGACGCCATCGATACCATTAGTAATAAAATTTTGTTAATTACAGAAAGTAAAAAGAGAAATATTCCTATCATCTGCTCAATGGGTGCAGGAAATAGGCTAGATCCTAGTCAATTTCAAGTAGCAGATATTTCAAAAACCACAATGGATCCAATAGCTAAGGTGTTACGACATGAGCTGAAAAAGCGAGGAATTACTAAAGGAGTAAAAGTGGTCTTCTCTCCTGTTAAGCCACTAATACCCAAAGAAGAATTATATGCAGAAATAGGAGACCCAGATAGTGAAATTAGAAAAGAACAAAGACCCCCATCAAGCAATGGATTTGTCTCTCCTTCGGTGGGATTGATTCTAGCAAGTGTGGTTGTAAGAGATATCATTGGAATGTAAAAAAGCTTGGTCAAACTACGAATTGTTCCGTAGTATGAGCCAAGCTTTTCAAATTTAAAGTTAAAAATCCATCTATCTCTCTTTTCTGAATTGCAAATAAGAATACACAGTGGTAATCACTACTGTGATTAGGATTGGCCCAATTAACATTAAGAAGGTAACATAGGATGAAAAAAAGGCACCGATAATTCCTAAAACCCCGGACAATACAAAAAGCTTTCCACCTAGACGATGTGTTTTGTACCAAACCTTTTCATTACTTAATGTCCAAGGATTTCTGATTCCAACAAAATAGTTATGCTGAATCTTACCTAAATAGTTACCAATAATAATGAATAGCATGGAAACTAAAATAGGGATAACGAAGGAAATATCGAGATATGATGGCATATTCTTCATATCGTATACTGTATACATTAGAATTAATTGTGAGATGATGACAAAAATAATTCCCATGGCCCAGCGTAAAATTGTATAGGCTTTATGGAATTTTAGATAGTTTTCTTTTCTTGGATCTATTTTAGGGGTAAATAAAAGTAAGAAGAATAGAAACAGATTTAGACCTTGGCTAAAAAAAGCACCATATAATTTATCCCCATATCGATCCACTTCACCTGCTAAATTCCAATGCATAGGAATTTGATTAGGTAGCTTTGGATATAAAAGAATGCTTGGAATAAAGCTGATTAAAATTAAACTTAATAAAAACCAATCTGACCGTTTCATTATTTTTCACTCTCCTTTTTATCTTCCTCAGATTCTTCCTCGTTTTTTTCATTTGAGAAATCCATTAACCATTGTACAATTTCCTGAAAAACTGTGGTATTTAACCGATAAATAACATACTGTCCTTGTTTCTCATCCATGATCATATCTACTTGCTTCAACAGATTAAGATGATGAGAAATACTAGGTTTTGTCATATTAAATTGCTCAGCAATCTCTCCGGCACTTAAAGGTCCACTATTTAATAGCTGCAAGATTTTTCTGCGTGTTGGATCTGATAATGCCTTAAAGGTTAAGTTAAAAGAAGCCATAATAACCCCTCGCCTTCTATTTACATTGTATTTCAGTTAGATTATAGATATTTAACTTTAAATTAAATAATTAGATAACTATCTAAATATCTAATTTCAGTATAGCATATTAAATAAAAAAGTGAAGAGTGCTAACCGATAAAAAATTTCAAAAATTTGTCGAATTTTGTTTATCAAAGATCAACATTATGCTATCATTAGGTCATAGGATGACTTGAAGTGATGATGTTGTAGAGAGTTTCAAATCATTTATTGTTTGGGGTAAATAGGGGGGATACCATGTTAGAGCAATCTATTAGAAAGAAGCTAATGGATGTTGTAGGGGAAAGGTGGTTTTTAGATAAACCAGCAGATCTAGTTGCTTATTCCTATGACGCAACACCAATGTATCAGGAACAACCAGATGCTGTCGTTCTGCCAGCTTCCACAGAGGAAGTTTCTGAAGTAATGAAAATNNAATGAATATAAAATCAATGTTATTCCACGAGGGGCAGCAACTAATTTAAGTGGAGGTACTGTACCGTTAAAGGGTGGTTTAATCATCGGCTTAAATCGTATGAACAAGCTTATTGAAATTGATCAAGACAATTTAACAGCGAGCTTTCAACCGGGCTTAGTAACAGCTGAATTTCATAATATAGTGGAAAAGGTAGGATTATTTTATCCACCAGATCCAGGAAGCATGAGAACCTCTACTTTAGGTGGTAATATAGCTGAAGGAGCTGGAGGGCTAAGAGGGCTTAAATATGGTGTAACAAAGGATTATATCATTGGGTTAGTTGCTGTGTTAGCAAATGGGGATGTTATTCGCACTGGTGGAAAACTAGCAAAAGATGTAGCTGGGTATGATCTTACTCAATTATTAGTAGGGTCCGAGGGTACATTGGCTATCATAACCGAAGCTACGGTTAAGTTGTTACCGCTTCCAGAGGCGAAGAAAACAATGCAAGCGACCTTTAAAAGTTTGCCAGATGCTGCAAAGGCGGTATCTCGTATCATCGCTAATCGTATAATTCCGGTTACATTAGAATTTATGGATAATGCAACAATTAAAGTAGTAGAAGATTATGTGAAAATTGGTTTACCTACAGACGTTGAGGCAATTTTATTCTTGCAGCAGGATGGTAGTCCTAGCCAAGTAGAACGTGATATTGAAATTATGGCTACTATTTGTAAGGAAGAAAACGCTTCCGAAGTAAAAATAGCCAAGGATGATCAGGAAGCAGAACAATTAATGTTCGCTAGAAGAACGGCATTATCTGCACTCGCGAGGTTAAAGCCTACAACTATCCTAGAGGATGCCACAGTGCCACGTTCAAAAATTGCGGAATTAAGTGAGCATATTATTCAAGTTGCAAAGAAGTATGATTTACAAATATGTACTTTTGGACATGCAGGAGATGGCAATCTTCATCCAACCTGTCTAACAGATATAAGAAATCACGAAGAAATCGAAAAGGTAGAAAAAGCATTTGATGAAATTTACGAAAAAACGATAGAACTAGGTGGAACAATTACTGGAGAACATGGGGTAGGAATTGCGAAAGCAGGATATTTAGAATGGAAAATTGGAAAAGAAGGCATCAATGTGATGAGGGGAATTAAAAAAGCGTTTGATCCAAATGGAATTTTAAATCCGGGGAAGTTATTTGCTGAGACAAGAAGTCGTATGGTGGTGTCTAATCATGCAAAATAGCACATTAGCTTTAGGTATCTCAGAGGACGCATTATTAAATTGTATCCAGTGTGGTTCATGTTTGCCAGTTTGCCCAACCTATAAGATTGAAGAAAAAGAAACGGCAACACCAAGAGGGCGTCTAGCATTGATGAAGGGTGCACAGGATGGCATTTTACAAATCGGCGATATTACCGCCTCATTAGATATGTGTCTTGGCTGTAGGGCATGTGAAGTGGCTTGTCCATCGGGAGTTCAATATGGTCATATTTTAGAGCAAGCAAAAGATGTAATAAGTGCACAAACAGATTATACATTACCTGTTAAAGTCATTAGAAATGTCTTTATGAAACAGCTGCTACCACATCCAAATAGAATGAAATGGGTTCGAGGTAGCATTCATCTTTATCAAAAATCAGGTATGCAAAAACTAGTTCGTAAAACAGGGGTTTTAAAAGTAATGCCATGGCATATGGATACCTTTGAAGCGGTATTACCAGAGGTTTCTCCGATGAGTGCAAAGCTTCCAAAGGAGATTAATCTGAAAGAAGCAAAGAAAAAGCCGGTAATAGGCTTTTTTACAGGCTGTATTCAAGATGCCATGTTTCACGAAACGAACGTAAACACGATGAAGCTATTAAAAGCAGCTGGATTTCCAATTATTGTTCCTGAGAGTCAAACATGCTGCGGTGCAATTCATGCTCATGCTGGAGAAAAGGATCATGCAAAAGAGCTAGCAAAGAAGAATATTGAGATGCTAGAGAATGTTGGTGCTGACTACTTAGTAAATAATCAAGGTGGATGTGGCGCAATGTTAAAGGAGTATGATGAACTCCTAGCTGAAGATCCTATTTGGGCAGAGCGCGCAAAGGAATTTGTTAAAAAGGTGAAAGATATCAATGAAATCCTTGTCTTAGTGGAAGAGCTTCCACCATTAAAGGAAATTAATGAAGTTATTACCTATCAGGATTCATGCCATCTTGCCAATGTTCAGGGAGTTCGCTTACAGCCTAGACAATTAATCCAAGCGATCCCAGGAGTTACCTATCAAGAGATGGTTGGTGCAGGGACATGCTGCGGATCTGCGGGTACTTATAATATTACTCATCATGATCACTCGATGGAAATCTTAGATCATAAAATGATTAATGTTCTAAATACGAATGCTACAACAGTCGTAGTTGCGAATCCTGGATGTCTGCTTCAAATGAAAATTGGAATTCAACGTTCTGGTATGGAAGGTAAAATCAGAGCCGTCCATATTGTCGATTTACTTGCAGAAGCCTTAAGAGATCCAGTAGAAATATAAAAATATAAATATAAATATAAGCAAATCAACAAATTTTGGGGGAGTAAAAAATGGAACTATTAACAGCACTTTCGGCAATTATAGCACCGTTTGTTTTCTTGGTTTTGCTTCGTTTGCCGGCAAAGAGAGGAATGCTTTTTAGTGCATTTATTTTAATCGCACTAGCATTCATAGTTTGGGGTATGGAGACCAATGTTATTTTAGCATCTATTTTACAAGGAACACATAAAGCACTAACGATTTTACTGATTTTATTTGGTGCCATTGTATTGTTAAATACTTTACGACATACAGGCGCTGTTCGTCGAATTAATCAGGGCTTTAGAAATATTTCACCAGATATGCGTGTACAAGCAGTCATTGTTGCTTTTCTTTTTGGAGCAGTAATTGAAGGAGCAGCAGGATTTGGTACACCAGCAGCAGTAGCAGGTCCCCTTTTGGTGGCTTTAGGCTTTAATCCTATGGCAGCTGCAGTAGTTTCTTTAATTGCAGATAGTACTTCTGTTTCCTTTGGTGCAGTGGGAACTCCTATTCAAGTTGGACTAGGTAATATTCCAGATGCCAATATTGGATTCTTTAATGAAATTGGGATGATGATTACTAGGATGGAGATTTTTGTTGGATCTTTAATTCCATTCATACTAGTAATCGTTCTTACTCGTTTTTTTGGAAAGAAAAAATCATTATCTGATGCTTTAGAATTATTGCCATGGAGTTTGGTCGTTGGTTTCTCCTATACCTTATCAGCTGTTGTTTATGCAGCCTTATTTGGATATGAGTTTGTATCTATCCTAGCGGCATTAACGGCATTAGCAGTTGCTTCTGTTACTGCAAAAAAAGGTTTCTTGTTGCCGAAAAAGGTTTGGCGTGATGCATTGGTTGATGGGCATTTGGATGATAATGAAAAATCTGATTTAAGTCTTTTAAGTGCATGGAGTCCATATATTGTTGTTGTAGGCTTGCTATTATTAACTCGTATTGTACCAGGGATTAAAAAATTTGCTCTAACTGCGATTGACTTTGGCTGGAAGAATATTTTGGGAATAGAAGGAGTAACTTCTAAATGGGAAGTACTTTATTCACCGGGAACTATTTTAGTTCTCTCAGCGATTATTGCTGTTGTAATTCAAAGAAAATCCTTTAGTAACTTTACTAAAGCATCTATGGAATCATTACAATCAGTGCAGGGTGCAGCATTAGCGTTAATTCCAACATTAGCGTTAGTTCAGGTTTTTACCAATTCTGGTATGAATGCGAATGAATTAGTAAGTATGCCACAGTATGTTGCTAATTCCCTTGCTGACACATTTGGACCAATGTGGGTATTTGTTGCTCCATTTCTGGGTGAGCTAGGAGCCTTTATTGCAGGAAGTGCAACTGTTTCTACTTTAACCTTCTCACCAATTCAATATGAGGTTGCTTTGCAAACAGGTTTGAATTCGAATGTTGTGCTAGCTCAACAGGTAATTGGTGGTGCGGCAGGAAATATGATTTGTGTCCATAATGTAGTTGCTGCCTCTACTGTAGTTGGTCTTGCAGGAAAAGAAGGAGACATTATTCGAAAAACATTAGCACCAGCGATTTACTATGGATTAATGGCTGGTATTGTAGGCTTTATTATGGTTACCTTTTTCTAGATTAAATGAAAATAATATTATAATTTAAGTATAAAAGAGGCACTCTCAGGTTGAGAGTGCCTCTATCGTACGATTCTTATCCCTTATTATTTTTGCTCCATAATTTCCGCGGTAAAGTTTTCAACCTCTTGTAAATGATGCATTAATAATTTTTTTGCAGCTTCCCCATCCTGTTGTTCAATCGCTGCATAAATTTGGCGATGCTCATTAAGCAGCTTTTGAGGCATTCCTTCTCTTTGGTATAAAATTACCCGACTTGAATGCAAATTATTTTGCATCGCATCAGAGATTGTTTCAATTAAATAAACTAACATTTCATTTTTTGTCGCCTTCGCAATCGCATAATGGAATTTCCAGTCCGCTTCTTCCCCATGAGTATTATGATTAAGGTCATCCTCCATTTGGTTTAATGCATCCTGTAAATTAATTAAATCCTGATAGTCTCGTCTTTTAGCAGCTAGTTCAACATATGAGGTTTCCAAAACCTTTCTTACTTCCAATAAAGATTTTATTTGCTCAATACCTATTAACAGGTTTGAATAATTACCTAATATATCTTTTGAAGTTAATTGTTTTACAAAGGTACCCTCACCTTGGCGGATCTCGATTAATCCTAAAGCCTTAAGCGCAGTTAACGCTTCACGAACTGTTCCACGACCCACATTAAACTGCTCTGCTAGCTCTACAACTGAAGGTAATTTATCACCAGGAGTAAGGTTTCCGCTTTCAATCATCGCTTTAATTTGGTCTGCAACTTTTTCATAAATTTTTTGTGTTCGAATTTGTTGAAAATTCATTATTTCACCTCGTATCTCTTAACTGTTATTATTATACTATACTTTAAATACTAATTTGCAACAAAGCAGAAGGAAGAATAAAATAAAGAGAGATGAATAAAGAACAGCGGGATAATCGAGATGGAGGGAATTTGGATGAATATTGGAATTGACATTGATGGAACAATTAAACAAACGCAAAAAGCGGCGATTCAGTTATTTAATGAAGAATTGAATCAGAATATAACAGAAGATGAGGTAACTACCTTTTATCTAGATGAGCCTTATGGTTTAACAGGAGAAGAAGGAGCAAAGGTATGGAGGAAGCTAGAGGAAAAAATCTATACGATTGGTATTCCTTTAGATCATGCTCCAGAGGTTTTAACACAGTTAAAGGAAGAAGGACATAATATTTACTTTATTACCGCTAGACCTGATAATGAAAAAATAGAAAAAGTAACAATACAGTGGCTGAAAAAGCATGGATTTCCCTATGATGGCCACAATTTATTTATGAATGCTCAGCAAAAAGGAGAAAAGGCTAAGGAATTAGAGATTAATCTATTCTTTGAAGATGATCCATTCCATATTGATAATTTACTTTCGGCAGGAATTAAGACGGTTATCGTTGATACTTATTATAATAGAAAATATGGTGAATCTATACCAAGAATAAAGGACTGGCTAGAAGGATTAGAATTAATAAATCAATTTAAATTAAGCTATAGATAATGGAGTGGAGCAAATGATTGATTTAAGAAGTGATACTGTAACTAGACCTACCATCGAGATGAGAGATGCTATGTTTCACGCTGAGGTGGGCGATGACGTATATAAAGAAGATACAACTGTCAATCGACTTGAGGAGCTGGCTGCTGAGATTTTAGGAAAGGAAGCAGCATTGTTTGTTACAAGTGGTACTCAAGGGAATCAAGTAGCTGTTCTGAATCATACACGACCAGGAGATGAAATCATCTTAGAAGCAGATTCTCATATTTTTTATTATGAAGGTGCTGCAGCATCAGCATTAGGTGGAGTACAAACAAGAATCATTCCGGGCTATCGCGGCCAGATGCCGGTACAGGATATCGCCAGAGCGATTAGAGAAAAGGATATTCATGCTCCAACGACAGGGCTGATTGCATTAGAAAATACGCACAATCGTGCTGGAGGGGCTATTTTACCTCCTAGTTATATGAAAGAGGTTTATCAATTAGCTAAGGAGAGGAACGTACCTGTTCATTTAGATGGAGCTCGTTTATTTAATGCAGCAGTAGGCTTACAAGTGGATGTAAAGGAATTTACAAAGCATGTGGATACCGTACAGATTTGTCTTTCTAAAGGATTAAGTGCACCAATGGGTTCTGTGTTAGCTGGACCAAAGGATTGGATTGAAGGAGCAAGAAAATGGAGAAAACGACTTGGTGGTGGAATGAGACAAGCAGGTCTAATGGCTGCTCCGGGAATTGTTGCATTATCTACGATGGTTGATCGTTTAACGGAAGATCACCAAAGAGCAAAAGCATTAGCAAAAGGCTTAAATGAAATGGAAGGAATCAGTGTCCAGGTTGAACATGTGGAAACGAATATTGTTATGGCAGATATTAGTGCATTGCAAATTACTGCACAAGATTTTCTATTAAGACTAAAGGAACACCAGATTTTTGCCAGTGCATTTGGGGAATATGTTATTCGTTTTACTACTCATCGTGAGATTGATGATCATCAAATTACGACCGCAATTGACAAAATCGCTGATGTCGTTAAAAAGCTTAGGTAGAAGGTGGAAATAATGGAAGATTTATTTTCTGTACAACAAGATACCTATGCACCATTAGCTGAACGTTTTCGTCCTAGAAATTTAGAGGAATATATTGGTCAAAAACATATTGTTGGAAAAGGTAAACTTTTAAGAAGGGCGATTGAGGCAGATCGTCTTTCTTCTATTATTTTATTTGGACCACCAGGCACTGGAAAAACTAGCTTGGCTTTCGTGATTAGCCAAACAACAAAAAGTAATTTTGTACGATTGAATGCAGTAAGTGCAGGGGTAAAAGATATTAAAGAAGTGATGGAAAAGGCAAGAGAACAATTGAAGCTTTATGGCGAAAAAACCATATTGTTTCTTGATGAAATCCATCGTTTTAATAAAGCCCAACAGGATGCCTTATTACCTGCTGTTGAAAAAGGGGAGCTTATTCTGATTGGCGCGACAACAGAAAATCCTTATTTTGAAGTGAATTCGGCCCTATTATCAAGAAGTCAAATTTTTCGTTTAGAACCCCTAAAAAAAGAAGACCTAGAGGATGCAATCCAACAGGTATTAGTGGATGAAGTAAGAGGGCTTGGTCATTTTAAAACAAAAATTGATCCAGAAGCTATCCATCATTTTATTGAAAGTGCAAATGGAGATTTAAGAAAGGTCTTAAATGGTTTAGAGCTAGCTGTAACCACCACGGTTCCTAATAGTGAAGGTATCATCCATATTACGGAAGAGGTTGCTGCAGAATCGATTCAATTACCTGCAATACGCTATGATCGTGGGGATCAACGCTATGATATTATGAGTGCCATGATTAAATCCATCCGTGGTAGTGATTCAGATGCTGCTCTTTATTGGATGGCAAGAATGATTGTTGCAGGAGAAGATCCAAAGCTTATCGCAAGAAGATTGATTGTTCATGCCTCTGAGGACATTGGAATGGCCAATCCAGCAGCATTAGAGCAAGCGGTTGCTGCTTTTCATGCATTAGAAACTGTGGGATTACCAGAAGCAAGAATCAACTTAGCGCAAGCCGTTATCTTTTTAGCAGAAAGCCCAAAATCCAATTCAGTCATAATGGCAATTGACGCTGCAATCCATGATGTTAGAAACGGTGTACTTGGAGAAGTACCAGCTCATTTAAAGGATGCCCATTACGCTGGAGCTAAAAAGCTTGGCCATGGAAAAGGGTATAAATATCCACATGATTATCCTAACCATTATATAGAACAACAATATTTACCAGATGAATTAGTGGGAAGAAAATATTATCTTCCAAGTGACCAAGGAACCGAAGCAAAATTAAGAAATAGAAATCGAGCATCAAAGTGAAAAGTCTAATCGTTTAGCGATTGGATACTAACGGAGTGGAGAAAGAAGGAACATAAATTGGGGAAGAAAGAATTCGGAGTGCGACTTCTGATTTTTTTAGTAGGGATAATCATGATGAGCTTTGGGATTACCTTATTAATTGAATCTAATTTAGGGGCAACAGCATGGGATGTTTTAAGTATTGGTTTATTTAAAACATTTGGATTAACAGTAGGGACTTGGGCACAAATTGTGGGCTTTGTATTATTGGTGATCATCTACGTTTTAGAACGTAAAATCCCGAAAATCGGAACAGTCTTAAATATGGTTTTAGTAGGGGTTTTTATTGATTTTTTCCTTTGGTTATTGCCGTCAATTGAAATAGTCTGGCTTCAATTTACAATGATGTTCACTGGAATAATTATTATGGGTATGGGCTCTGGAATGTATATTACCTCCCAATTAGGAGCAGGACCACGTGATGGCCTAATGTTGGTCTTGTCCAAACGATTAAATTGGAGCATAAAAAAAATTAAGACCGTAATGGAGATTGTTGTCTTAATTATAGGTTGGTTTCTTGGTGGACCTGTATTTATTGGAACATTTTTATTCTCTATATTTATTGGACCGATTATGCAATTTTTCATAACTTGGTGGGGAATTAAACTTAATCAGATTCTTACCTTTCAGACCATTGAAGAAAAGAGGGGGATAGCTTGAACCGAATCTATTTAGATAATGCGGCGACTACTGCTGTTCATCCACAAGTATTTGAAAAGATGGAACCCTTTTTGAAAGAGCAATTTGGAAATCCATCTAGTCTTCACTATTTTGGACGAGAAGTGAAAAAGTATGTTAAGGAAGCAAGAGAATCCCTTGCTGCTTCTCTTAATATTCATCCGGACCAGCTTATTTTCAATAGTGGAGGAACAGAAGGGGATCAGCATGCCATTATTGGAGTTGCCTTAGCCAATCTTAACAAGGGCAAGCATTTAATCATTTCAGAAATTGAACATTCCGCAGTAATGAATGCCGCTAATTTTTTAAAGCAGCTTGGCTTTGAATTTACGGTGCTCCCTGTGGATCAATATGGAAAAATTAATCTTCAGCAATTAAAGGATCAAATTCGGCAGGATACGATTTTAATCAGTATTATGTATGTAAATAACGAGATTGGTACTATCCAAGACATCGTGGAGATTGGAAATATAGCAAAAGAAAAAGGAATTTATTTTCACACGGATGCAGTACAAGCTTATCCGATTATCGATATGGATTTAAAAGCACTACCTATTGATTTAATGACTATTTCTTCTCATAAGATCAATGGCCCAAAAGGGATTGGGGCATTATATGTAGCCAATAAAGTGCAAATTCAATCGCTTTTGTCAGGTACACAGGAAAAGGGAAGGCGAGCAGGCACGGAAAATGTACCTGGTATCATTGGGTTTGGAGAAGCGGCAAAATTATTATCGGAAATAAAAAACGAAAAGCAGCACAAATTCACAACCATGAGAAAAAGAATGATTGAAATTTGGAAAGAGATGCTTCATGAAGAACAGTTTATGATTCATGGACATCCTAAGGATGTGGTACCCACTATTCTTAATGTCAGCTTTCCTCAAGTGGATACACAAACCATGTTAATGAAGCTTGATTTGCAAGGTATAGCAATATCTGGTGGCTCTGCTTGTGCATCTGGTGCAATTTCTGTTTCACGGGTCATAAAAGCCCTGCATTTACCAGATCAGCAAGCCAATTCTGCTGTAAGAATAAGCTTTGGATTGAACAATACGATTGAGGAAATAGAAGCTGCTGCAAAGAAAATCGCAATGAACTGTCTTTAATTCCAATAATCACATCGTATGAAGAAAGAAAAGAATCACATAATAGTAGTATCCCTTGCCATAAGGAGGGATTTGCTTGCAAAAAGCACAAGATGTGATTGGTTTACCTGTATTAGACACTAGCTCTGGAAAAAGGATTGGCAATGTGAAGGATATATTTTTTCAAGCGGATGGAGAAATTATGGGCTTAAGTGTTGAAGCACAAGGCCTTTTCTCCAAAGTCTTGTTTTTATCCTTTGAGCATATCGGGGCTATTGGGCATGATGCAGTCACAGTAGGTACCGATCGTTTTCTTTCTACATTAGACTTGGAAGCAGTGTATGGGTTATACACTGGTAAAAAGTCGTACAAGGGGCTCCCTATTATAGCGACAAATGGCAATGAACTAGGACACATTGAAGATGTTTATTTTCTGGAAGAAATGGGCAAAATTATAGGGTATGAATTATCGGATGGTTTTTTTCAAGATGTAACCGAAGGGAGAAAAATCATCGAACACCCACCGTCATTGGTGATTGGTGAAGACGCAATGATTGTTCCCTATGATGAAATAAAGGAAATAAGCCCAAACGTATAGGAGGAAAGTAAACCGGTGTTAAATTGTCCTAATTGCCATAGCAAGGATATTGGAAAGATTGCCAATAACCAATATTATTGCTGGAGCTGTTTTATTGAGTTCGCTGTAGAAGGAGATCGGTATATCACGTTTCAGGTTGAGGAAGATGGAAGCCTTAGTTCTCTAGATGATCTTTTTACTGAAGATGAGTTGAGAATTCAACAATCATTCTAAAGGAGGAGACGTCATGGGACGTTTAGCTCGAGGAATGCTAACAGGCGGAGTGATTGCTGCAGCTGCAGGTATGCTGATGAGAAAGCAAAATACTCGTCAAAACATGATGAATCAAATCATGAATACGGCGATAAATCTGGCAGGAAGCATGGGATTCTTCCGCATGTTTAGCAGAACAAGATTATTTAGAAACATGATTAAAATGAGATAGCTGTAATTTGTAAGGAAAGAACACTTATTTTTTAGGTGTTCTTTTCTTTTTTAATACCCTTTATGCGTAATATTCAAATATTCAACATATACTTTTAAAAGATAGACAAGGTTAAAGAGAGGGGTGAATCAATATGAAAATTGAAATCACAGAGGGACGTTTTAAAAGAATGGTGTCCTTTTTAATCATTATGCTTTTATTTTTAACAGTGCTTTATTTAGTGATTAAAGTAAGTCCTGTACTTGCTAGCTTCTTTTATTTTGTAAAAAATTTATTTTTACCATTTTTTATTGCGTTAATCATCTCATATCTATTGCACCCTATTGTGACCCTCTTATTTGAACGTGGAGTTCCAAGGTCGATTGCGGTTTTACTTATTTACATCATCTTTTTTGGGTCATTAACCATTATTTTATCGAAAACAATACCTTTATTGATAGGACAGATTAAAGACTTTATGGAGAACTTTCCATCAATCATAGAAAAATTGGAGGGTTGGTTAGATATCATTCGACACGACCCCACCTATCCATTACCAGATACTATTCAAGATGGGATTGATTCTTTTTTTGAAAATTGGGAAGGAAAATTTGCCAAAGGGTTTGTGGATGTAACTAGCTGGATAAGTAACACTATCGGGCTTTTATTTACCCTGTTTTTAGTACCCTTTGTTTCATTTTATATTTTAAAGGATTATAAGCTGATTGAAAAAACCGTAATTACCTTTGTTCCAAAAAAACAAAGAAAAGAAATGATTCGTCTATTAAGAGATATTGATGAAGCATTAGGAAACTATATACGTGGCCAATTAATGGTTTGTACATTGGTTGGGGTTTTGGCATATATAGGCTATATTTTTCTTGGATTACCCTATTCCTTATTACTAGCCTCCATTGTGGGCTTAACAAATGTTATTCCTTATTTAGGGCCTTTTATCGGTGCTTTTCCAGCAGTCATCGTGGGATTGAGTATATCCTGGAAGCTGGGACTTTCCGTTTTAGCAGTAAATTTAATCATTCAAGCTCTAGAAGGTAATGTCATTTCACCACAGATTGTTGGACGTTCTCTTCATATTCACCCTTTATTTATCATTTTATCACTATTGATTGGTGGACAGGTTGCAGGGATTTTTGGGATGATTTTGGCTGTGCCATTCTTTGCAATTTTAAAGGTAATTATTCAGCATGTCGCATTATATTATCGACATAGTTGACATTATATTTATTGCTAGGTATAATAATCGCAAAATATTCTATTACATAATACGTTGATGAAGGATCGAGTAGATTATACCCCTCTTAAGAGAGGAAGCTTCTATGGTAAATCATAGGCTGAGAGAGCTTCTAGAAACAGGGATAATTGAAGGCTAATCTAGAGACGATGGGTTTATTCCCCTTATCCAATCAATGAAGCGACTTGTCTCAAAATCTTCTGATTTTAGAATTGAGAGATTACAAAGCAAGTAAGCAGGGTGGTACCGCGTAAGTGAACAACACTTTCGTCCCTGATGTGGATGAAGGTGTTTTTTTAATGCCCATTTTTAGTAAATCAGCCTTTAGAATTGAATCACTAGTTAAATGGAGGAATGAAAAATGAAAAAAATGTCTGTACATGAAATCAGAAAAGCTTTTCTTGATTTCTTTGTGACAAAGGGTCATAAAATCGAGCCTAGTGCACCATTAATTCCATATGATGATCCAACGCTTTTATGGATTAATAGTGGTGTAGCTACATTAAAGCCTTATTTTGACGGTAGAAAAATACCAGAGAATCCAAGAATAACAAATGCTCAAAAATCAATTCGTACCAACGATATTGAAAACGTAGGAAAAACTGCAAGACATCATACCTTTTTTGAAATGCTTGGGAACTTCTCTATTGGAGACTATTTTAAAACAGAGGCGATTCATTGGGCATGGGAGTTCTTGACGGATGAGAAATGGATTGGCTTTGATCCAGAAAAATTATCTGTAACCATTCATCCAGAAGATGACGAAGCATTTAAAATATGGCATGAGGAAATTGGGGTTCCAGAAGAGCGAATTGTTCGCTTAGAAGGTAACTTCTGGGATATTGGAGAGGGTCCAAGTGGTCCTAACACGGAGATTTTCTATGATCGTGGTGCACATTATTGTGACGCAACTGATCCTGAATGCTATCCGGGTGGAGAGAATGAACGTTATTTAGAGGTTTGGAATTTAGTATTCTCTCAATTTAACCATAATCCAGATGGTAGCTATACGCCATTGCCAAAGAAAAACATTGATACAGGAATGGGCTTAGAGCGGATGGCGTCTATTCTACAGGATGTAGAAACCAACTTTGATACGGATGCATTTATGCCGATTATTTCTCGAGTAGCAGAGCATGCCAAAGTAACCTATCATGAAAATAAAGAAACTGATACTGCATTAAAGGTGATTGCAGACCATATTCGTACCATTGCATTTGCAATTGGTGATGGTGCTTTACCATCCAATGAAGGACGAGGCTATATTATCCGTCGTTTACTTCGAAGAGCAGTTCGTTATGGAAGAAAAATTGGGGTAGAGAAGCCATTCTTATATACCTTAACCTCTCTTGTAGGAGAAATTATGAAATCCTACTATCCAGAAGTATTAGAAAAGAAGGACTTCATTGAAAAAGTAATCAAAAATGAGGAAGAGCGTTTCCATGAGACATTGTCCGATGGATTACTTATCCTAGAAGAAATTGTTCATAAAGCGAAAAAAGAAGGAAGAACCACCATCACAGGTGCAGAAGCATTTACTTTATATGACACCTATGGATTCCCATTAGATCTTACACAGGATTTTGCAGAAGAGCAGCAAATAGCAGTAGATGTGGAAGGCTTTGAAAGTCATATGGAGCAGCAAAGAGAACGTGCACGCTCTGCTCGACAAGATATGAATAGCATGCAGGTGCAAGGTGGTGTGTTTGGAGAAATAAAAGATAAAAGTGAGTTTGTTGGCTATCATCACTTAAGAGCTGAAACAAAAATCAGCCATTTAATTCAGGACAATCAATTGGTAGAACTAGTGACTGAGGGGCAACAAGCATATGTAATTTTGGAAGTTACTCCTTTTTATGCAGAAAGTGGTGGCCAGATTGCTGACCAAGGAACCATTGTTGGCGAAAATGGTGAAGAAATGAAGGTTTTAGATGTAACAAAAGCGCCAAATGGTCAGCATGTTCAAAGGGTAGAGGTTGTAAGTGGAACCTTTAAAACAGGAGATTCAGTAAAAGCAAAAGTGGATTCCACAAAACGTGGAGATGTTATCAAAAACCATACAGCAACCCATCTTTTACATCGTGCACTAAAGGATGTATTAGGAGAACATGTTAATCAGGCAGGATCAGCAGTTGCTGCAGAACGACTTCGTTTTGACTTCTCTCATTTTGGTCAGGTTACTGAACAAGAGTTGGAGATTGTTGAAAGAAAGGTAAATGAAAAGATTTGGAGTAGCTTAGGTGTGGAGACCATGCTGAAGTCAATAAATGAGGCAAAAGCAATGGGGGCAATGGCTTTATTTAATGAAAAATATGGTGATGAAGTACGTGTGGTTAAGGTAGGAGAATATAGCTTAGAGCTATGTGGTGGCTGCCATGTTGCTAATTCTGCTGAAATTGGTATCTTCAAAATTGTTTCTGAAAGCAGTATCGGGGCAGGGATTCGTAGAATCGAAGCAGTTACTGGTAAATGGGCTTACCAATATTTTAATGGTCAGCATGAGCTTTTAAAGAGCTTAGCAAAAGAATTAAAAGCTAATGTTATTGATGTACCAGAAAAAGTAGAAGGATTGCAGCATACGATTAAAGAGCTACAAAAAGAAAATGAAGCACTTAAATCTAAGCTTAGTCATATAGGAGCAAAAGATTTAGTGAATCAAATTGAAACCATAGATGGCATCTCTGTATTACGTGCAAAACTAGGTTCCATGGATATGAAAAATCTTCGTCAGGTAATGGATGCAATGAGAGGAAATATTCCAAGTGGTATTATTATCTTAGCTTCTGTCAATGATGATAAGGTAAACCTTGTTGCTTCTGTTTCGAAGGATTTAATGGACAAAGGATTCCATGCCGGACAATTAATTAAAGGTGCTGCTGAAATTGTTGGTGGTGGCGGTGGCGGTCGTCCTGATATGGCTCAAGCTGGTGGAAAAGATCCTGAAAAAGTGGAACAATCATTGAATTACGTGACTGATTACGTAAAATCAGTTATAATGAAATTGACAAACTGACATAATTTACTATAATTATTCTTCTTAAGTGAGGTGTAGTTTATATGAACCCGATGGATCATACGATGAAATTTAGTGTACGAACGGATCAAGTGGATAATGACCTTCAAGAAATCCTATTTACTGTTTATGAAACACTAAAGGAAAAAGGCTATAATCCAATTAACCAGATTGTTGGCTATCTTCTTTCAGGGGACCCAGCATATATCCCAAGACACAATAATGCGAGAAATTTAATTCGTAAAGTAGAGCGGGATGAATTGATTGAAGAATTGGTGAAATCCTATTTAAAACAGCACCATCAATAAGAAGATAATTTTTAAAATTTTAATGGTTATCATATAAAGGGGGAGGAATCCCCCTTTAAAGCTGAAAGTAGGAACTTTTATGAGAATCATGGGCTTAGATGTAGGAGATAAGACCATCGGTGTTGCTATTAGTGATGAATTTGGTTGGACTGCTCAGGGTATTGAAGTGATAAGACGACATAAGCTAAACCAAGATCTAGAAAGATTACAAGAGTTAATCAATCAATATCAAATCGAGGAGCTTGTTGTAGGATTACCTAAAAATATGAATGGCTCAATCGGGCCAAGAGCTGAACTTGCAATAGAATTTGCTAATCTCATCAAAGAGCAATTCAAGCTTCCTGTTCATCTAGAGGATGAACGATTAACCACAGTTTCTGCAGAAAGAACATTAATAGAAGCAGATGTAAGTCGAAAAAAGCGAAAGAAAGTTATTGATAAAATGGCAGCAATACTAATCCTTCAAGGATATCTTGATAAGAAGAGGTGAATGGTATGACAAACCATGAAGAAGAAAAAGAGTATATTTTTATCCCTGATGATGAGGGCAATGAGGAAAAATTTGAGATTTTATATTCATTTGAAACAGATGATGAAAAAAAATATCTATTGGTTGTTCCTGCGGATTTAGAAGACGATGAGGAAGAAGCAGAGGTATATGCTTTTCGTTATGAAGAAGAAAATGATGATTTACAATTATTCACCATTGAAACAGATGAAGAATGGGACATGATTGAAGAGGTTTTAAATACTTTAGATCCAGAATTGATCTAATAGGAGTGAAAAGGATGGACAAGAAAAATATTGAGGAATTAGAATTACTAAAGGCAAGCATTGGCTCTAAAGCTACGCTTTATGACGAAAATGATCAACCTCAGGAGTTTCTAATTTTATTGGAATTAAAATTTAACAATCAGCATTATGCTTATTTTCAATCCTTAGAGGATGAAGAGAGTGATATTGATGTTTTCAAGGTGGTAATGGAAGACGGAGAATATGACCTTCAATACATAGAGGATGATCAAGAATTTGAGAGTGCTGTAGAGGCTTTTGATTATTGGACTTTTGATAAAGAATAATCAAGGATTAAGATAATGAGAGGGATGCCCTCTCATTGTTTTTTTTGTCGACTTATGCTAATTTAAATGAGATATAGCTAGAATGAGAGATAGATTTTTTGGATAAGGGATGGGAGAAGTGTGAAAAAGAAAGAAAAAAATACAGTCAAAAACAAATCAAAAAGTAATACGAAGGTATACCTAATTTTAATGATTATCATCTTAGGATTATTTTTTGGGGCAAACTATGGATATTCGCAGTTTCAGCCTGCTTCATCAACGAATCAAAACATGACGATTACAATCCCTAAAGGTAGTTCGACAAATGCCATTGCAAACCTATTAGAAGAAAATAAACTGATTAAAAACCCACTTGCTTTTAAGCTTTATGTGAAATATACAAAATTAGATGCCAAATTAAAGGCTGGCAAATTTGAGCTTTCACCGGCAATGAATCTTCAAGAAATTACAAATGTATTAGTTGAGGGAAATGCGATTATTGATACGGTTCGTTTTACAATTCCTGAAGGATATAATGTAAAGCAAATTGCTAAAAAGCTAGCTGATGAGGGGCTAGTAAATGAAACTAAATTTTTAGATGTACTTAAAGATGGGGATTTTGATTATGACTTCATTAAACAAATTCCAAGGAACGACAATATAGAGTATTTCTTAGAGGGGTACTTATTTCCTGAAACCTACGAGATAAAAAAGGGTGCTACCGAAAAGGAAATTATTGATAAGATGTTAGCCCAATTTGATAAAGAGTGGAAGCCAGAGTGGATTGAAGCAGCCAAAAATAAAAAGCTTTCTTTTCATGAGCTAGTAACACTTGCTTCGATTGTGGAAAGAGAAGTCGTTGCAGATAAGGAAAGACCAATTGTTGCTGGTGTCTTTTATAACCGATTAAATGATTCTTGGAATTTACAATCCTGTGCAACTGTTCAATTTGTAATAGGAAAACAGAAGGATACGCTTACCTTTGCAGACTTGGAAATAAAAAATCCATACAATACCTATATTAATACCGGATTACCACCAGGACCTATTGGCAATCCCGGACGAAAGTCCTTAGAAGCCGTTATCTATCCAGCAGAGCATGATTATTATTTCTTTGTAACTAAAAAAGATAATAGTGGAGAACATTATTTTTCCAAAACCTTTGCAGAGCATCAAAAATATGATGCAAAATCTAGAGGAAATTGGTAATACTCGATTTTTCACTATCAATATGTTATTATATCTTTCGGAAAGCATTTAGAGGTGAATGTAAACAATGTCTTATATTTCAGAGAATGTGGAAGAATACCTTTCTCGATTAATGCCAATAGAGGATGAATTACTAGCAAAGCTTCAGCAAGAAGGGATTGAAAACGAGGTGCCGATTATTCAAGTACCAAGTATTCGTCTCATTCAAACGATGATTAAGCTAGTCAATCCATCGGTTATTATTGAGGTAGGTACTGCCATCGGTTTTTCTGCTATTTGGCTAGCCAAAACTACAAATGCGGTGATTCATACGATAGAACGTGATCCGCTGATGATTGAAAAAGCGAAGGAAAATATTAAACGAGCTGGTCTAGAAAAGCAGATTATTTTACATGAGGGAGATGCAAGAGAGATTATACCAACACTCCCAAAAGCAGAGCTTATATTTATTGATGCAGCAAAAGGAAAATATAAGACATTTTTAGAATTGGCATTTCCATTATTAAAGGTTGGTGGCATATTTATCTTTGATAATGTTCTTTTTCGTGGCTTTGTTGCTGATGAAAATATTCTTGCAACAAAACCAATGCTACGCAAATTAAATCGATTTAATCATTTCCTAGCTGCACATCCTAAATTAGAGACTTCCTTTATTTCCATAGGAGATGGATTAGCGATTAGCTATAAATTGGAGGAATAAATGATGCAAGAAACGAGACACCCTGAATTACTAGTTACAGCAAAGGATATCGAAGAAATAAAACAGTTAATCGATGCTGGAGCGGATGCGATTAATATTGGTGGAGAAGAATATGGATTGCGTATGCCAGGTAATTTTACCTTAGAAATGATAGGACAAGCGACAGAGCTTGCTCATTCACATGGGGTAAAAGTCTATGTATCGATGAATGCTTTGCTTCACAATGATCATCTTCATCAATTGGAAAGCTATATTAAAACATTAGCTGAATTTAAGGTGGATGCAATTGTTTATGGGGATCCGGCTATTCTTTTAACGGCTTCTCAATTGGCACCAGAGATTAAGCTTCATTGGAACACAGAAACCACCTCAACAAACTATACAACCGTAAATTATTGGGCTAAAAAAGGGGCTACTCGTGCAGTGCTAGCAAGAGAATTATCCCTTGAGGAAGTCATTGATGTAAAAAAACATGTTCAGATAGAAGTACAAGCCCAAATTCATGGATTAACCTGTATTTTTCATTCAAAACGAACCTTAGTTAGTAGCTATTTAGATCATATTACTCATCAAGAAGAAAAGAAGGCTTCTAAAGAAAGTAATCTATTTTTACGTGAGCATAAACGACCAGATGAAAAGTATCCAGTGTTTGAGGATATTCATGGAACTCATATTATGAGTAATGATGAAATTAGCATGATCGAACACTTAAATTTGTTAATTGATGCAGGAATTGATAGCCTGAAAATTGAAGGACTTCTATTACCAACGGATTATTTAGTTTATTTAACAAAAACGTATCGCCAAGCGATTGATCTTTATCTAGAAAAGCAAGAAATTCCTTTTAACAACGAGGAAATTGAGAAGGCGCAAAAAAATAAGCGTCCTTTGACAACCGGTTTTTATTTTAAAGAACAGATTTATTAATCAACAGATAAGGAGGGGAAACACACCATGACAAACAACTTGAAACCTCAAAGAATTTTAAAAAAACCAGAACTTTTAGCACCTGCAGGTAATTTAGAAAAACTGCAATTTGCCATTAATTATGGTGCAGATGCTGTTTATATTGGTGGACAACAATTCGGTTTAAGAGCAAAGGCTGGAAATTTTACCTTTGAGGATATGGAGGAAGGGGTAAAGTTTGCCCATGAACGGGGTGCAAAGGTATATGTTGCAACCAACATTATCGCTCATAATGATGATTTAGAGGGATTAGAGGATTATTTGAAAAAGCTATATGAAATCGGTATTGATGCGATCATTGTAGCTGACCCTGCAATCATTATGACCTCCAAGCAAATTGTTCCTAATCTAGAGGTTCATTTGAGTACACAAATGTCCATTACCAACTGGCAGTCCATTAAATTTTGGAAAGAGGAAGGAATTGAACGAGTGGTTTTAGCTCGTGAGGTTTCTATAAAGGAAATCAAGGAAATAAAAGAGAATGTAGATATAGAAATCGAAGCCTTTATTCATGGAGCAATGTGTATCTCTTATTCTGGAAGATGTGTATTATCTAATCATATGACAAGTCGCGATGCCAATCGTGGTGGCTGTGCACAATCCTGCCGTTGGAGCTATGATTTATTTGAGGATGGGATTATTGAAGAAGAGGTTACTGAGAATAAACAGGATATCCCATTATTTAATGAAGAAGATGATCCATACACCATGAGCTCTAAGGATTTATGTATGCTAGAGAATATTCCTGATATGATTGAAGCAGGAGTAGACTCCTTAAAAATTGAAGGCAGAATGAAGAGTGTTCATTATGTTGCTACAGTCGTTAATGCCTACCGTCATGCAATTGATGCCTATATGACAGATCCAGAAAATTATAAATTTGACCCAGCTTGGATTGATGAAATTCAAAAAGCAAGTCACAGACCATTGACTAGAGCTTTCTACTATAATCATCCAACCTTAGAGGATCAGATTTATGGTAAAGAGACAAGATTGAGAAAGTTTGATTTCGTCGGCCAAGTGATGAGCTATGACGAAGAAACAGGGTTGGCAACGATCCAGCAACGTAATAATTTTATGGTGGGTCAAGAAGTAGAGTTCTTTGGACCAAATACCAAATTCACTCAGGTAATATCCTATATTGAGGATGAAGAAGGAAATAAGCTAGATGCAGCTCGCCATCCATTACAAATGGTAAAAGTGAAAGTGGATCAAGCCGTAATGACTAATGACATGATGCGGAAGGAGAATTAATCTATGCAAAGACCCATTGTAATTGGAGTTGCAGGTGGAACCGGGTCAGGAAAAACAACGGTTGCGAGGCGAATTTTTAAAAGCTTTCCTGATCAAAAGATTTTAATGATTGAACAGGATTCATACTATAAAGATCAAACCCACCTCCCCTTTGAAGAGAGGGTAAAAACCAATTATGATCATCCTCTTGCTTTTGATAATGATTTATTTTTAGAGCAAATCAATAGCTTGTTACATTATCGTCCTGTGAATAAACCAGTATATGATTATGCGGTTCACAATCGAAAAACGGAAAGTATTCGTATTATACCTAAGGATGTAATAATTCTTGAAGGAATTCTTATTTTAGAGGATAAACGAATTCGCGATTTAATGGATATTAAACTCTATGTGGATACAGATTCAGATGTTCGTGTATTACGTAGAATGGTTAGAGATATTAGAGAGCGTGGAAGAACGATGGAATCCGTGATTGATCAATATTTATCCGTTGTTCGTCCAATGCATTTACAATTTGTGGAGCCGCAAAAGCGTTATGCGGATATTATTATTCCTGAAGGTGGAAAAAATAAAGTAGCCATTGACTTATTAGTAACCAAAATTAAAACTATATTACAAGATCGAGAAGCAACCAGGGTGTAAGCCTTTGGTTGTTTTTTCTAATCCTAGTATACCTCTTAATAATTCTGTCGATGATAGTAGTGTTTGGAGGGATATTATGGCAGCTTTACGAAATAAAAAGCGGATGTTTCATGTTCTCCTATTACTTACAATGGGAGTTAGTGTAATTATAAGCCGTTTAGCATGGATACAAATCATTGATACAAGAGAATTTTCAAAGCATGATATCGATTTAGTGGCAAGATCAGTTGCTCAAAGAGAACAAAAGTTAATTCTCTCCACTGGAAAAGGGAATATTTTTGATCGGAATATGAAAAGTTTATTAGCACAAAAGGAGATACTCACGGTTATTGTTTTTCCGTTTAGTAAAGAAAGCTTTCAAAAGGGAAGTATTGAAAAAATAAGTCAAATTCTCGATCTTTCTGCTAGTGATTTAGCAAAACAGTTGGAAAACATCGATGGACCAACCACCATTATGAGAAATGGGGAGCCTATTGAAATTACAAAGGGCCAACAAGAGAAGATTGTTAATTTGAACATTCCAGGAATCATCGCAACCACCTATACCTATCGAGATCAAGAGGAGATGCTAGCAAAGCACCTTATTGGATACTCTAGCTATATTACAACAAAGGAAATAGAGCAATACAAAGCCTATATAGAACAAGGGTATATGAATCAATATAGTCAAATAGGGAGATCTGGTTTACAACGAAGCTTCCAAGAAATATTGATGGGTGTTGGTGAATCTAAAATTGCATATTTTGTGGATAATAAGCAGCGCCCATTGAATGGTCTAGCCTCTAAAGTTCAGTTGCCAAAGGAGGATCATTTTTACCCACTTTCCCTTGCCACAACCATTGATTATCAGCTGCAAACCTTCGCAGAGGAGGAGCTAAAGAGAAATAGGGTTACAGATGGCAGCATCGTAATTTTAGATGCCGATGATGCCAGTATTTTAGCAATGGCTAGCGCGCCAGATTTTAATATGAATCAAATCAATCCAACTCTTCCAGATTGGAATAATAAAGCGATACAGGTGATTGAGCCAGGTTCAATTTTTAAAACTGTAATTGCAATCGCTGGGTTAGAAGAAGGAGTGGTTGATTTAGAGGAAAAATTCGTTTGTAATGGTGATTATGGTGCGTTTAAATTTAGCTGCTGGGATGAGCATGGGGAAGAAACCTTTGCAGAAGCCTATGCGAATTCCTGTAATATTGTTTTTGGTGAAGTGGCAAAGAGATTAGGTGCGGATAAGATTGAAGAATACGCAGAAAAGCTTGGTGTTGTTGGAACAATTGGTTGGGATGGGGAATTTTTTAAATTTCAATCCGAGGACCGCTTATTTCAACAATTGTCTGAGGAAGAAGAGAATCGCGTTTTTGTAAAGAGCACTCCTCGAGAAGATGTTGGGTCTATTTTACGAACAGGAATTGGCCAACAGGATGTAAAGCTTTCTCCTCTTGCTGCTGCCAATTTGGTGGTTACAATATTGAATAATGGCAAAGTGGCAGAGCCAAGGATTGTAGAGAAGGTCATATATAAGAATGAAACGGATTATTTTACGTTTAAAGCTCACCGTGCACAGGCGTTTGGTAATGCGAATACGTATCAACAGCTTCGAACGATGATGGAACAGGTGGTTGATGAAGGAACTGGGCAACGTCTAAAAGGAGCAAACTGGAATTTGGCAGGAAAGTCTGGCACAGCAGAGACAAAAGGGAGTAAAGAGCTTAACCATTTATGGTTTATTGGCTATGGTCCAGTTGAGGAGCCTCGTTATGCTGTGGCAGTAGCAATCAAGAATCAACCTTCAGGCCCAATTGCTCAACAGATTTTCCTTGGCTTAATGAATCGGATTGCAGACCTTGAGCAAGAACAAAATGATGCAAAAAGCTTTTGGTGATATAATTTTGAGGTCAAATGATACTGAAATCATTGACAAGGTCAAATGACCGTGATAATATTTAAATTGTAATTGGGGAGTAGCTTTAGCAGTAAAGTCGTCAATTCGTGAATCGGTAACCACTGGTTCTCCGGCTTTATTGGCAATGAACATTGTTAGCCAGACCTTTACCATTGGTAGAGGTCTATTTTTTTGGTTTCCATCAAATATACCTTTACCTAAAAAATAGCAAAATAATTCTTTGCTAACGAGCAAAACTAAGAATATGACAAATGGAAAGGATGTATTTTGATGGATGTAACCTTATTACTGGAGTATGGATGGGTTTTACTCGTGCTAATCCTTCTTGAAGGACTATTAGCGGCTGACAATGCATTAGTAATGGCGATTATGGTAAAGCACTTACCAGATGAGGAAAGGAAAAAAGCCTTATTTTATGGTTTAGCTGGAGCATTTGTATTCCGAATCACTTCGCTATTTATCATTTCCTTTTTGGTTAATGTATGGCAGGTACAGGCAGTTGGAGCGGCTTATTTAATCTTTATTTCTTTAAATCACTTGGTTAAAAAGTTTGTACTTAAAAAAGATCATCATGATGAATCTGAGGTAAAAGAAGAAAAAGGTAGCGGTTTTTGGATGACCGTTCTAAAGGTAGAGCTAGCGGATATCGCTTTTGCTGTGGATTCCATTTTAGCAGCTGTGGCTTTAGCAGTTACCTTGCCTTATACTACCTTACCGAAAATTGGAGGACTTGATGGTGGGCAATTTATCGTTATTTTATTGGGCGGTTTTATTGGATTAGTGATTATGAGATTTGCTGCAAGTGTTTTTGTTAAGCTACTCAAAGAAAGACCGGGCTTAGAAACAGCAGCCTTCTTGATTGTTGGCTGGGTTGGAGTAAAGCTAGTTATCTATACATTATCTCACCCAGAATTAGGAATACTATATGAGGGCTTTCCTAAGCATCCAGCATGGAAATTAACCTTCTGGGCTGTACTTCTATTAATTGCTGTAGGAGGTTGGTTTGCAACCGGTAAAAAAGAAAAAAGTTTGATTTAAGTTTGGAGGTATGAAATGAAAAAAACGGTAAATTTATTACGTGAATTTTCAATCCCCCTTATTGCAGGGGTATTAACCGCCTTAATTTGGGCCAACGTAGATCCACATAGCTATCATGAGGTGATCCACCATAAATGGATTGGAAATATTGATTTACATTTTATCGCCAATGATATTATTATGGTATTTTTCTTTGGTATCGCTGCAGTGGAGATTACACAAAGTGTACTACCAGGTGGGGATTTAAATCCAATTAAAAAAGCGATTAATCCATTATTTGCAACACTTGGTGGAGTAACCGGTCCGATTGCCGTTTACTTTCTTCTTAATGCTTTAATTGGTGATCCTGCTTATAGCAATGGCTGGGGTATACCTACCGCAACCGATATAGCCTTAGCATGGTTAATTGCTCGTTTTGTATTTGGTAGCAAGCATCCAGCAGTTTCTTTTCTTTTGTTACTAGCAATTGTGGATGATGCGATTGGGTTAGGAATCATTGCGATTTTTTATCCTGATCCAAACAACCCTGTTCAACCAATATTTTTACTCTTTACAGTTGCAGGTATGATTGTTGCCTTTATTCTTCAAAAAATGAAGGTGAAAAATTATTGGCCATATATCATTGTTGGAGGTATTCTAAGCTGGATTGGTCTATTTAAAGCACATATTCATCCGGCATTAGCTTTGGTATTTATTATTCCGTTCTTACCACATGCAGCAAGAGAAAAAGAGCATATCTTTGAAGAAGATTTAGAGGATCACTCTCCATTGTCTCAATTTGAGCACGAATGGAAGGCCTTTGTTGATTTTGGTTTATTTGTTTTTGGATTAACCAATGCTGGTGTTGAATTCTCAGCCATTGGTGCAGTAACCTGGATTGTATTCCTAGCTTTATTTGTAGGGAAAACAGTGGGTATCAGCCTATTTGCATGGCTTGGTGAAAAAATGGGATTCCCACTACCATCAGGAATGGCACATAAAGATGTATTTTTAGTTGGTGTTATTGCTGGCTTAGGATTAACTGTTGCACTGTTTGTTGCAGGAGCAGCATTTACTGATCCATTAATTCAAGGTGCAGCTAAAATGGGAGCGGTATTTAGTGCAGTAATTGCATTAATTGCTATTATTTTGGGTAGAGTATTGAATATTAAGAGGATAAACGAAATAGAAAATCAGAAATCAAAAGCATAATTTATTTTGGGGAAACCGAACTATTCTATTAATGTGATGTAAGCTTAAATTAAACATTACATATAGGGTTAGTTTGGTTTTCTTTCTATATTTGATTATATAGTAAGTCATTTGCTTAAGCATTAAGACTTAGGTCGAACTTGTTTTAGGAGGTGGAGTCTATTCCTATTCTAAATCTTATCCTTGTTGCAATCCTGATTGTGCTGACCGCATTCTTCGTTGCATCCGAATTCGCCATTGTAAAGGTCAGAAAGACCCGTATTGAACAATTAATCACAGAAGGTAATAAAAAGGCAGTAGCGGCTCGGAAGGTTCTGAATAATTTAGATGGATATTTATCTGCAGCTCAGTTAGGAATAACGATCACTGCCCTTGGTTTAGGTTGGCTTGGAGAACCAACCGTAGAACATATACTTGAACCAGTCTTTCACCAATTTCATATATCGGAAAGAATAGCAAGCACCTTATCCTTTATCATTGCTTTTTCCGTCATCACATTTTTACATGTGGTATTAGGAGAATTAGCACCAAAAACGATTGCGATTCAGAAAGCAGAAGCAATTTCATTACTGACTGCACCACCATTAATCTGGTTCTATAAAATTATGTATCCGTTTATTTGGGCATTAAATGGCTCAGCCAGACTATTTATTCGCTTATTTGGGTTTCATTCCGCGAATGAGCATGAGATGGCCCATACCGAAGAAGAGCTCCGTTCCATTTTATCGGAAAGCTTTAAAAGTGGAGAAATTAATCAAGCGGAATTTAAGTATGTAAATAAAATCTTTGAGTTTGATGAGAGAATTGCAAAAGAAATTATGGTACCAAGAACCGAAATCGTGGGTATTTATAAGGAAAATACCTTTCAGCAAAATCTCACAAGCATGTTAAGAGAAAAGTACACGAGATATCCAGTTTTTGATAAGGATAAAGATCATATTATTGGGATGGTTAATATGAAAGAGGTTTTATCTGCTTTTATTGACCAAGAGGAGCAGATGGAAACCATGGAACCCTACCTAAGGACCATTCTCCATGTAATTGAAACCATTCCGATTCATGATTTATTACTTAAAATGCAACACAGCCAAATACCAATCGCAATTTTAGTGGATGAGTATGGTGGTACTAGTGGCTTAGTCACTGTTGAGGATATTTTAGAAGAGATTGTTGGCGAGATAAGGGATGAATTTGATATTGATGAGAAGCCAATGATTCAATCAACCGAATCGGGTTATATTATGGATGGCAAGGTTTTAATCAGTGAAGTGAATGAACTGTTACATCTTGATTTATATGCAGATGAAATTGATACGATTGGTGGGTATTTATTAAGTCAGAAAATAGATATCAAAATTGGCCAAGTTTTCAATGTGGAGCATTACCAATTTAAAATTATTGTGATGGAAGGCATGCAGATTAAAACGGTGGAAGTGAAAAAAGATAACTCTAGAGGCAATGAAACAGAGATACAGGATGAAAAGGAATAATTGAATTTTCATCAAAATTAGTATAAATTCAATTGTAGAAAATCAGATGGTCTTTTTAAAAAAGGCATCTGATTTTTTTAGTTTTCGAACGTTAAATTTTATAGCATTTTTAAAGTGTAATTTTTAAAACTTTTTTAAACTGTACAGGCACAATCAAGCACCTCTTTGACATAGTATATAATAGTTTCTTTTTTTTAATTAAGAAAGAAGCCTAACACCGAGGAGGTGCTTATTTTGTCTAGTTTAATCGCAGCGATTGCGTTAATGATTAAAGAAATGGTACTGTTTGTCTCCTATGTTAAAAACAATGCTTTCCCTCAACCATTAGATGATAAGGAAGAGGAAAGACAAATCAATCTATTGTTAAAAGGAGACGATAGAGCCAGAAATACCCTTATCGAACACAATCTACGCTTAGTCGCTCATATTGTAAAAAAGTTTGAAAACACAGGAGAAGACACAGAGGATTTAATTTCTATTGGTACTATTGGCTTGATAAAAGGAATAGAGAGCTACCAATCGAATAAAGGCACAAAGCTAGCCACCTATGCTGCCCGATGCATTGAGAATGAAATCTTAATGCACCTACGATCCTTAAAAAAGACGAAAAAGGATGTTTCCCTTCATGATCCAATAGGAACAGATAAAGAAGGCAACGAAATAACCTTAATTGATGTACTAGGAACTGAGCTAGACGATGTCTTAGATGAAGTACAATTAAAAATAGAAAAAAATAAAATCTATGATCATCTACATATCCTAGATGATAGAGAAAAGGAAGTTGTAATTGGCCGTTTTGGTTTGCTAGATGGTAAGGAACGAACCCAACGTGAGATTGCTAAAGATTTAGGTATCTCTAGATCTTATGTTTCTAGAATAGAAAAAAGAGCATTGATGAAGCTCTTTAATGAGTTTTACCGCGCAAGCAGGAAAAAGAATACATCTTGATGATTAAAAGTTGCCTCTTGGTTTCAAGAGGCAACTTTTTTCTTTAACACTTTAAAGATTATGGGGACAGTCCGTGCGACCGAGCAAGGTCGTAACATATAGCGGGTGGGATTCCCGCCGAGTAAGAACTAGCCATTCACTCTTAGCGAGTCTTGGAGGGCAACTGGTAACCGTTGCCTTTAAGCGTAGACAGCTAGGTGATGGGCCGATAGCCGCAAGGTTGAAGGTATTGAGCTCCGAAAACCCAGTCAGAAGGGCTGATGTGGTGGACTGTGCAGAAAGCAACATTTCTATTCTCGTAAATGGCGAGAGAATAGAAACCTTCTCGGCACGTTACACATTGATATGTTACGGCAACTCGGGAGATCCTGCAGGTCTTTTCATCGTACGGTGAAGAGTATGGCGTACAAGTGATAATAAAGCGAGGAAGCCAAATGCTTGCAGGAAGTCGGATAACAGTGTAGTACCAATGAAGTCGGGTAATGCTGATGGAGGAAAGACTGTTACTTATAATCGCCCTTGAAAGGGACACATTACCTACACACGGAGGTAGAAGAAGTAATGGAAACAAAACTTGAAAGGATAGCAGAATTAGCGAAGTCCAACCCAGAAATGAAATTCACATCTTTAGCTCATTTGCTAAATGTCGACATGCTTACATTATGTCATGAGGAACTAGCTGGTAATAAAGCAACAGGGATTTTGGGAACAACAAAAGATGATTATGCCCAAACCTAGAAGCAAATCTAGAAAACCTTGTTGAAAGATTAAAGGCGAAAAACTATCGTCCTGTACCAGTTAAGAGAGCATACATCCCAAAAGTGGGGACAAATAAGAAAAGAACGCTAGGAATACTTGAATACGAGGATAAAATAGTTCAAAAGGGAATAGCGAAAATATTAAACGCTATCTACGAACAAGACTTTCTCGACTCATCCTTCGGTTTTCGCCCCAACCGTAATGGACATGATGCTCTGAAAATCTTAAATGTTTACATTGAGAAAAGGAATACAAACTACATCGTAGATGTAGACATTAAAGGGTTCTTTGACAATGTCGCCCACAAATGGATGATGGAATTTCTAAACCATCGTATAAGTGATACAAGCCTATTAAGAGTGATTGCAAGATTATTAAAAGGTGGTTACATGGAAGAAGGAAATTTCACAAAACAGAAGTGGGAACTCCGCAAGAATAATCTCCCCAATATTAGCTAATATATACCTTCACTACGTTCTAAATTTATGGTTTGAAAAGGCGGTCAGAAAGAAAGTAAAAGGAGACGCCTATATGGTGAGGTATGCAGATGACTTTGTCTGTAGCTTTCAATACGAAGAGGAAGCACAGTCATTTTATAAAGCACTGCAGCAACGATTAGCAAAGTTTGGACTAGAGATAGCAGAAAACAAGACAAAGATTATACCATTCGGAAAGAATGCAGATGAACAATGTCGACTAAATGGAACTAAGAAACCGCCTATGTTTGATTTTCTTGCTTTTACTCATTATTGTAGTAAAAGCAAAACTGGGCGCTTCAGAGTGAAAAGGAAAACTAGCAGAAAGAAAATGAGTGCTAAACTAAAAGAGAGCAAAGAATGGCTGAAAGCGAATCAACATATGGAAATCAAGGTACTCATTGATAAGCTAAGACGTTCCCTAAAAGGCTACTATAACTATTACTGTATAACGGATAATATATCCGAAGTAGCTAACTTCCAAGACAAAATACAACACTACCTTTTCAAATGGTTAAATCGAAGAAGCCAACAACGTTCATTCAATTGGAATAAATATATTCTGTTCATGAAGAAATATCCTCTTCCAAAACCAAAAGTAAACATATACGACCTAAGAAGCGAGATTAATTATTTTCTGTGAATGATTATAAGAGGAGCCGTGTGCGGTAGTTCCGCTCGCACGGTTCTGAGAGGAGTAAGCCCTCAATCTAATGACTCAGAGCAAATAGAGAGGGGCTTATTTACTCGACCTCTTTGGGAGATTCTACACCGAGACATGTACTGTAAAGGCTACTTTCACTTAGTAACAAAAAGTGAAACAATAAAATAGTAATGCCCTTTATTTTTACTTCGGAAAAATATAAGGGTATTTTTCGTTTCATGGTAGGTGAAAAAAGTGATTTGTTTTATGTTAATGAGAGAGTGTCTACATTTTAAGATAATAAAAAATATCTAGTAATTTATGAATTTATTATAGAACTTTTATTTAGGGATTAAATATGAGTTATTTTTTCGATTTTCGATATTTTTCGACATTTTTTTTAAATTGAAAATGGTAGAATTTATCTGAATTATTTTAATAAACCATATTTAAGGGGTGGTCATGTTGTTACAAAAGGTAAAATTGAAGAATTTTAAAAGTTTTTATAATTTGGAATTACAGTTAAATAGTTTCTCTGTTTTTTTAGGTGCGAATGGTTCAGGAAAATCTAACTTTGTTGATTCATTAAAATTTATGAAAGAATCTTTAAATAATAATGTAAGTTATGCTGTTGGGAACAGGTTTGGATGGAAAAACCTCCTTAGTAAAGGAAAGAAAAGTATGGAAAAATTGGAATTAGAATTTGATTTCAATCTTGAACATATAAATTTTGAAGTGAATGAAAAGGAGTTCGAACCTATTTCTTCCAATTATTTATTAACACTAAGAAATATAAAAAATATTACTTTTGTAAATGAAGAAGAATTAAAAACAAACTTTATACTTAATAATGAAAAATTAAGAACGACTTTTAATAGAAATAAGAGAAAAGTAAATGTTATCAATGATATTGCGGAATTATCTCCAACTGATATAAAAAAAGAAACTCTTACACTAAATGGGCGCACGGATAATAAATTATTTCTTGATGCTAATTTCGTATCAATAGCTAATTTATTTTTATCAGATACAATAAAAAATTGGAGGTTTTATAACATTGATCATAATTTAGCTAGAAAACCATCCAATAGTGAAAATGATATGTATTTAAATGAGGATGGTAGTAATTTAGCACTTATTCTACACACTTTACAACATTCAAAAAATAAAGATATAAAAAAGAGAATAGAAAATTTGATGAAATTAATAATTCCATCCTTTTCGACTTGGAAAGTAGAAAGGCAATTTGATGCATCTTTAGGATATAAAATTATGGAAAACGATAATAAAAATGATTTCTTGCCTAAGATGATTTCTGATGGAACAATTAGACTGCTTTCTACCCTAGTAGCTCTGTTATATCAAGAAAATGAAACTAAATTAATAGCGGTAGATGAACCTGAGAGAGGGTTACATCCTCAATCATTACAAACATTAGTTGAAGTAATGAGAGAAACATCTAAACATAAACAAATTATTGTAACTACACATAGTCCAGAAATAGTAAAGTGGTTAAAACCAAACGAAATATATTTAGTTGATAAAATAGATGGGCAAACTAAAATTATTCATGGAAGTGATATAGATAATATTAATAGTTTTTTAGATGAATTCACTTTTGATGAGTTATGGTTATCAGGATACATAAAAGGAGGTTCGATTAGGTGAAAATTGGATTAATTGTTGAGGGTAATTCTGATAAAATATTATTCTCTAGTCTTGAGAAATGGTTTAAGGAAAGAAAAATAGATATTGAAATAATTGAATCTGGTGGAAAATCTCGCATGAAAAAGAATTTCCATAAACATTTGAAAACTTGTAAATATCTTCTTCAAACAGAATATGTAATATTTTTACCCGATCAAGATGGTGATTCTACGATAGAAGATACTATTAGTTCTTTTCCTGTAGCAAGAGATTTTAATTATTCAATAAGTGTTCTTGCTAAGGAACTTGAAGCATGGATATTGTCTGATAGTACATGTTTAAATCTCAGTTTTGGCATTAATAGGGCTCCAGCGGGATATACAGATAACATAGTTAACCCAAAAGAAGTTTTAATTAGTTTAGTTATGAAAACATTAAAACATGAAATAACAAATATAGAAATAATCAATATATTAAAAACCACATTTTCTCTAAATAAAGCGAAACAAAATAATAATAGTGCACGTAATTTTGTAGATTTAATTGAGAGTTTAAGCTTAGCTCAGCAATCCGCAGGTTGATTCCATTTTTTTACGAAAGCTATCAAAAAGTAATTAACACTTAATCTGCCCTAAAAAGGGATGTTTATTAATAGATATATAACATGATCGGAACGGGTAAGGAAGGAGACAAGATTTGTTTAATTGATGTGCCTGGAACTGAAGTAGATGGTGTTGTTGATGAATTGCAGCTAAAGATTGAGAAAAGAATCTTGTGAAATGAGTGAAAATCTTTCCTTATTATAGATAATGGTATAGAATGGAAAATATGGATTGTGGAACTCTAAATTAATTGTCTATTGATATTTTGTTAATAATGGGGTGTTATTATGAGTGATTCGTTATATTTTGGAACAGAAACAGAAGATGAAATTTATGATGATAAGGTGATTGAACTTGAGATTCAAGAGGATGAAGAAGTATATGAAATACCAACTGAACTTAGAAAATTAAGAGTACAAGCCTATGACAAAAGTGTAAGTGACTTGGTTAGAATGGTCAGAGAAGAGGATATAATTCTTAACCCTGAATATCAAAGAAACTATGTTTGGGATAATAAGAAAGCCTCTCTATTAATAGAATCTATTTTATTAAATATACCAATACCAGTTATCTATGCATCTGAGGAAGAAGACAACACTTGGAATATTGTAGATGGATTACAAAGATTAACTGCCTTGACTAGGTTTTTTGAAAATAGATTTAAACTAAGAGGGCTTGGTGTTTTAAGTGAGCTTAATGGTTCTAGCTACCATGACCTAAATACCAAAGCAAAAAGGGTGCTGAATAATGGGAATTTAAGAATTATATTACTCTTTAATGATTCACACCCAGAAATTAAATATGACATCTTTATGAGATTAAATTCAGGAGCAGTAAAATTAAATGAGCAGGAGTTAAGGAATTGCTTATATAGAGGCAATTTAAATGATGCTATTAAAAATTTTTCTAGAAATCCTAAAATGTTAAGAATCCTTGGTTTAAAGCTACCTCATAAAAGAATGGTAGATTGTGAAATGATCCTTAGATATTTTGCTTTCTCAGAAAATTATGATGCAGAAAATAAAACAATAAGAAATTATAAGGGTTCAACCAAAACTTTTCTAAATTCTTACTTTGCAACTAATCAGAAAATGTCTCAAGATGATTTAAAAAGATTAAAGAATAAGTTTGAAACTGTTATTAATTCAGTATATGAAGTTTTTGGGGATAAGGCATTTAGGAAACTAAATGAGGATGGGTTTGAGACAAAGATTAACAAAGCAATTATGGATGTGATAATGATTAGCTTTGAGCAATATAGTTTTGAGCAAATTAAAGCAAAGAAAAACGAAATATTAGATCTCTATAAAACTAAATTAGATGAACATAGATTTAATATTGCAGTAACACAAGGTACATCTGATACAAAGGTTTTAGAATATAGATTAAATGAATGGATTACTGAACTCAATAAGGTAATGATGGTGTAAACATGACATTTGAGTTAGAGAGTTTTAAGAATTTTACCAATGCACTGCAAGAAGTTAGTTTATTAACAAATTTTGCTAGTCAATGTGAACAAAACCCAAATAAATATACTGCTTTAAATAAAAGTGCTCTTTTACTTCTAACTTCAAAATTCGAGGTTTTTATAGAGGATGTAGTAAGAGAATATATAGAGGAAATAAACTCAATGAATATTGCTAATCATTTAATACCAGATCAATTAAAAGTTAAACATTCAATTACTAGAATAAAAGAAATAGTTGATGTTATCGAGAACCCTGATAAAAATGATAAAAAAATTAAGGTATTTAAAGAATTAGCAAAGTTATGGGCAGACCAAGAAGTGAATTTTGATGGTTTACAAATACCAAACAAATTTAATTATGGGACACATGGTTCAAAAGAAATGCAAAAATTATTTAACAATATAGAAATTGAGAATATATTTGAAACAGTTGTGATATATTCTGAGAATGAAAATTCACTGTTAGATGAAGTGCAACCAATTGATTTTAAGGCAATATTTAATAACATAACAGGCTTGAGAAATGCTATTACTCATCAAGACCAAACCCCTAACATGACCCACAAGCAAATAGAGGGTTATGCAGAAAATTTTCATAAATTTTCAAAAGAATTATGTGAATACCTTGAGGGAAGACTATTTATTTTAAATCAAGAGTATAAGACTTATAGGGAAGTATCTAGTGGTAGGGAAAATATATCATGATTAGACATTGATTTCAAATAACATTAAGAACATTTTTTTGATATAATATCCTTATTGGACAAGCTTTTAACTGTAAATATTTACCGTACCCTTTAGACATTTAGATAGAAATCCTAATGCACCTACGATCATTGAAAAAGACGAAAAAGGATGTATCCATTCATGATCCAATAGGAACAGATAAAGAGGGCAACGAAATAACATTAATTGATGAAGCTCTTTAATGAGTTTTACCGCGCAAGCAGGAAAAAGAATACATCTTGAAATTTATTCTCTTCGTTTATCAATATTTAATTTTTTCGTTTTCTCATTGACATAGGCATAAAGAATCTCTTTAACTTTTAAATCATTCGCCTTTAATTGTTCAAGCAACCATTCCTCGGGTTTGCCTAACAATTGAAGGTTTCTTTTTTGTATTTTTCCATCAATAATTACTGAGATGGGCAGTCCTTCATCATCAATGGATATTTCAAGATGCTGAACCGTTACAGGGGTATTCTCTGGTTTTGGAATGACACTAATTTCACCGATGGGTTCAAGCATTGCGTAATCGACATCTGCTAGTTTAGGATAGCCCTTTGTTCTTAATATCGCTAAAAGCTGGGAAACAGATAATCGGGATTTTTCAAGATTATCCTCTAAAATATGCCCATGCTTGACTAATAAAGTTGGCTCACCAAGAAAAAAACGATTTCCCCACTGATTAAGGGTTAAAAAGGAAAAGAGAATATGTAATCCTGTGAGAATGGCTAATGCATAGATGGTTGGTTTAAATTCGGTGCTAATTAAAGGCTCGGAGGCGATGGTGCCTACGATGATGATGGCCACTAAATCATAAGGGGTCATTTGAATGATCGTAGATTTGCCCATAAGTCTCATGATTGCTATTGTATTTGGCAACTAAAAAATGCAT